>JAOPXG010000240.1 GCA_025965275.1 Nocardioides sp. | reverse complement strand
CCACGCCGGGTGCCCGGCGTCCCACAACGCCCACGAGGCGAGCCCGAAGACGATCACCTTCACGACCGGTCGCCGGACCGGCCCGCCGTACGTCGCCTTCGGCGAGGCGACCAGGAACCACGCCGTCGTCGCGACGAGCGGGAGCAGCCAGAGGAGCAGCCAGCGGGGGTCGTGCGCCCAGCCCCAGACGCCGAAGGCAGCGACCGCGAGCAGCTCGTCGAGGAAGACGAGCGCGAGCACCCACCATCCGAGAAACACCATGGGCACATCCTCGCGGGTCACTACGGTTTCGCCATGCTGTTTCCCGAAGCCCGTCGCGCCGTCGAGGCCGCGGCGACCGACGTCCCCGTCTGGACCGAGGGCTACGACATCGATGCGGCCCGCGCAGAGGCCCGTGCGGCGGCCGCGGCCGAGCCGCGCGAGGAGGTCGCCCGCGTCGGCGACGTCGACGCCGACGGGGTCCGCTGCCGGCTCTACGTGCCGGACGGCGCCGACGCCGGTCTGGTGATCCACCTGCACGGCGGTGGCTTCGTCTTCCACGACGTCGACGTCCACGACGCGGGGGCGCGACGGCTCGCGAACCGGACCGGGATGTCGGTGCTGAGCGTCGACTACCGCAGGCCGCCCGAGCACCCGTTTCCGGCCGCGCCGGACGACGTGTCCGCGGCAGTGGCCTGGGCGCGGCGCACCACCGACGGGCCGTTGTTCGCGCACGGCGACAGCGCGGGCGGCAACCTCGCCCTGGTCGCGGCGCTGCGCCACCCGGGCGCGTTCGCGGCGGTCGCACTGATCTATCCCTTCCTCGACCCGACCGCCGGCTTCGAGTCCTACCGGACCGCCGCCGACGGGTTCGACCCGCGCGAGGCCGCCTGGTACTGGCAGCAGTACGCCGCCGCGCCCGCCGACCTGACCGACCCCGACCTGGCACCGCTCCTGTCCGACCTGCTCGGCACCCTGCCGCCGACGCTGGTGGTGACGGCCGAGCACGACCCGCTCCGCGACGAGGGCGAGGCGCTCGCGCAGCGGCTGGCCGAGGAGGGAGTCGCGGTGACCGCGACCCGTTACCTCGGCCAGATCCACGGCTTCTGGCGCCACGACCGCGTCTTCACGCCGGCCGAGCCGCTGATGCATCAGGTCGCCGGCTTCCTCCGGCTGCACGGCTGAGGATCGCTGCTGAGAGGATGGCGCCATGCGCGTGCACCTCGGCTGCGACCATGCCGGACTCGACCTCAAGGAACACCTCACGGGCTGGCTGATCGCCCACGGCTACGAACCGGTCGACCACGGCCCGTTCGTCTACGACGCCGTCGACGACTATCCGGTCTTCTGCATCCGCGCCGCCGCGGGTGTGGCCGAGGACCGGGCCGCCGGTCTCGACAGTCTCGGCGTCGTCATCGGCGGGTCGGGCAACGGCGAGCAGATGGCGGCCAACAAGGTGCGCGGCATCCGCTGCGCCCTGGTCTGGTCCGAGGAGACGGCCCGGCTCGCCCGCGAGCACAACGACGCGCAGGTCGTGTCGGTCGGAGGCCGGATGCACTCGCTCGAGGACATGACCCGCTTCGTCGAGGTCTTCCTCACCGAGCCGTTCAGTGGCGACGAGCGGCACGTACGCCGGATCGGCCAGCTCACGTCCTACGAGGAGACCGGCGTCCTCCCGCCGCTCCCCGCGTCGGCGCAGCAGTCCGGCGGCGCCCCCACCGATGCCTGAGGGCCACACCCTCCACCGCCTCGCCGACGAGATCACCGCGACCTTCGCCGGCCGCGTGGTGCGGGCGGGCAGCCCGCAGGGCCGGTTCGCCGACTCGGCCGCGCTCGTCGACGGGCAGGTGCTCGTCGGTGCGGAGGCGTGGGGCAAGCACCTCTTCATCGCCTTCCCCGACGAGCGCTTCGTGCACGTCCACCTCGGGCTGTACGGCAAGTTCGACGTGCACGCCGAGGTCGAGCACGTACCGGAGGCGGTAGGTGCCGTAAGGCTGCGTATCACCGCAACCACTAGGCAGAGCAGGGGGGTCGAGGCCAGATTCTCGTACGCCGACCTGCGCGGCGCGACGACCTGCGAGCTGGTCACCCGCGAGCAGCGGCAGGCGATCTTCGACCGGTCCGGGCCCGACCCGCTGCGCCCGGACGCCGACCCGATGCTCGCCTGGGAGCGGATCCGGCGCAGCAAGGCGCCGATCGGGGGCCTCCTGATGGACCAGTCCGTGCTGGCCGGCGTCGGCAACGTCTACCGCGCCGAGCTGCTGTTCCGCCACCGCATGCACCCGCTGCGCCCCGGCAACACACTGCGCGTCGGCCAGTGGCGCGCGATGTGGGACGACCTGGTCGAGCTGATGCAGGAAGGCGTCCGCACCGGCCGGATCGACACGGTCCGCCCCGAGCACACGCCCGAGGCGATGGGACGGCCCCCACGCAAGGACGACCACGGCGGCGAGGTGTACGTCTACCGGCGCACGAACCAGCCCTGCCTGGTCTGCGGCACCTCGATCCGCACCGAGGAGCTGCAGGGAAGAAACGTGTTCTGGTGTGCCCATTGCCAACGTCGCTTTCGGTCGCGAGCACTAGAGTGAGGGCATCCGAGACCGAGGACCGACCACGATGACCGCTCGCCTTGAGGCAGTCCGGCCCGCCCGGTCCTCATGGAGCAACTCCGGCCTGCGCCGGACGGTGCGGCGCGGCGTCGCCCCGCACAACCGGACGATCGCCTGGCTGGTCGCCCTCACGGCGGCCATCACCGGTGCCGTCGTGGCCTGGCCGTCCGTCGTCCCGATGACCACGCTGATGGTGCCGCTGCTGCTCGGCAGCCTCCTCCTGGGCCCGCGCCAGCTGCCGTGGTTCGTGGTGTTCCTGATGGTGATGCTGATGCTCGCCATCGCGCGCCAGCCGACGATCAACGCGCGCGCCGTGCTGGCGATCGCGATCCTCTTCCTGCTCTGCTTCATCGTGCTGGTCACGTCGTTCCGCCGCTCCCGCCTGGGTGTGGCCGGCGTGCTCGGCGAGTCGATGCTGGTCGACCTGCGTGACCGGATCCTCAACCAGGGCGGGGTGCCGGCGCTGTCCCACGAGTGGCTGACCGAGATCGCGCTCCGCTCCGCCGGCGGCACGCCCTTCGCCGGAGACTTCGTGGTCTCCACCCGCCCCCGGCACAGCAACCGGGTCGAGATCGCGGTCGTCGACGTGTCCGGCAAGGGCGAGCAGGCCGGCACCCGCGCGCTGCTTCTCTCCGGTGCCTTCGGCGGCCTCCTGGGTGCGCTGCCGCCGGAGGACTTCCTCCCGGCCGCCAACGACTACCTGCTGCGCCAGGACTGGGACGAGGGGTTCGCGACCGCCCTGCACCTGTCGCTGGACACCGAGACCGGCCGCTTCGAGGTGCGTACGGCGGGCCACCCGCCGGCCGCCCAGCTCGACGCGGGCTCCGGTCGATGGACGATCCACGAGGGCGACGGCCCGGTGCTCGGGCTGATCGAGGACGCCGAGTTCAAGATGGTCGCCGGCGTGATGCGCCCCCGCGACGCGCTGCTGCTCTACACCGACGGGATGGTCGAGACGCCGCGCCGCGACATCTCGCTGGGCATCGACCGGATGCTCGGCCAGGCCGAGCAGCTGCTCCGCGGCACCTTCGAGGGCGGCGCGGACCGGCTCGTCGACGCGCTCGGCTCGGAGAACGACGACCGCGCCCTGGTGCTGGTCCACCGGCGCTGAGCGGGTCCGCCGGGGAGCCCTCGGTTGGGGCGGAGGGGTCGCGGTGTGGCACCATGACACCGCACATTTACGCCTGCGAACCCCACCCATGTTCACGGCGGATGTGTGCGCGCGGATGTAGCTCAATGGTAGAGCCCCAGTCTTCCAAACTGGCTACGCGGGTTCGATTCCCGTCATCCGCTCCAAGCAGGGCCAGGAGCGTGCCGATCACGCCCCAGGGTCCCGTTTGGCGGGGCGTAGCGTAGTGGCTAGCGCGCCTGCTTTGGGAGCAGGAGATCGCAGGTTCGAGTCCTGTCGCCCCGACGCCCAGCAACAGACCCCCAGACAACTGATGCACCACCCCGAACGAATGAGGAGAACACCTGTGAAGAGCGCCGTCGAGACGCTGAACCCGACCCGGGCCAAGCTCACCATCGAGGTTGAGTTCGAGGAGCTGAAGCCCAGCCTCGATGCGGCCTACCAGCGGATCGCCAAGCAGGTGAATGTCCCCGGGTTCCGCAAGGGCAAGGTTCCGCCGGCAGTGATCGACCGCCAGGTCGGCCGCGGCGCCGTGCTCGACGAGGCGATCAACGACGCGCTGCCCAAGCTCTACGTGCAGGCCCTCCAGGAGAACGACCTCCAGCCGCTGGCCCAGCCGGAGATCGACGTCACCAAGCTCGAGGACAACTCGCTGTTCGAGTTCACCGCCGAGGTAGACATCCGGCCGAGCATCGAGGTCCCGGCGTACGACGCCCTCAGCGTGCAGGTCGACGACCTCGCGGTCACCGACGCAGACGTTGACGAGCAGGTGGACGCCCTGC
>JAOPXG010000209.1 GCA_025965275.1 Nocardioides sp. | reverse complement strand
GGTGCCGGTGTAGTCCATGTAGAACTGCTGGTCGTCCTCGACCAGGCGGTAGTAGGCCTCGTTGTCGATGCCGCGGAAGCTCAGCGTCGGGCCCATGTGGTTGCCCTCGGCCGTGTGGTTGTAGACCACGTCGAGGATGACCTCGATGCCGGCGGCGTGCATCGCCTTGACCATCGACTTGAACTCCTGGACCTGCTGGCCCTCGCCGCTCGCGGCGTAGGACGCCTCCGGCGCGAAGAAGCCGATCGTGTTGTAGCCCCAGTAGTTCCGCAGCCCCTTCTCCAGCAGCGTGCTGTCCTGGACGAACTGGTGCACCGGCATCAGCTCGATCGCCGTGACGCCGAGCTTGGTGAGGTGCTCGGTGATCGCCGGGTGCGCGAGGCCGGCGTACGTGCCCCGGATCTCCTCGGGCACGTCGGGGTGCAGCTGGGTCAGGCCCTTGACGTGGGCCTCGTAGATGACCGACTCGTTGTAGGGGATGTCGAGGCGCCGGTCACCCTCCCAGTCGAAGAACGGCGTGATCACGACGCTCTTCATCATGTGGGCGGCGGAGTCCTCGTCGTTCTTGGACTCGGGGTCCCCGAAGTTGTAGCCGAAGAGCGACTGGTCCCAGTCGATGTCGCCGCTGGTGGCCTTGGCGTACGGGTCGAGCAGCAGCTTGTTGGGGTTGCAGCGCTGACCCTGCTCGAGGTTCCAGGGTCCGTGCACGCGGTAGCCGTAGCGCTGCCCGGGCTGCACGGTGGGCAGGTAGCCGTGCCAGACGTAGGCGTCGACCTCGGTCAGCGGGATCCGGGTCTCGACGCCATCCTCGTCGAAGAGGCAGAGCTCGACCTTCTCGGCAACCTCGCTGAAGAGCGCGAAGTTGGTGCCGCTCCCGTCGAAGGTCGCGCCCAACGGGTAGGCGCGTCCCGGCCAGACCTCCACAGCAGCCTCCACCTGGTCGTTTGGAACGATCAAAGCACACCCCTCAGTTGTTCCCGCTAGTGAAGCGCTCCGTACCCATCGGGGAGGGTGTCCAACCTCCGCGGGGAATGGTCGAGCGTCACACCGGGTTGGCGCCTCATGTGACTGCTCCCGAGATCACCCGTGCCAGTGTCGGCCTGCGCAGCGAGCGCGGCCCGGTCCTCCTCGCGGTGATGCTGAGCATCGGTCTGGTCGCCATCGACTCGACGATCCTCGCGACCGCGGTGCCGTCGGTGGTGAAGGACCTCGGCGGCTTCAGCCAGTTCCCGTGGCTCTTCTCCATCTACCTGCTCGCCCAGGCCGTCACGGTCCCGATCTACTCGAAGGTCGCCGACATGGTCGGGCGCAAGCCGGTGATGCTCGTGGGCATCGGGCTCTTCGTCGTCGGCTCGCTGCTCTGCGGGCTCGCGTGGAGCATGGGCTCCCTGATCGCGTTCCGCGCGGTCCAGGGGATCGGCGCCGGCGCGGTGCAGCCGATGAGCATGACGATCGTCGGCGACATCTACACGCTCGAGGAGCGGGCCAAGGTCCAGGGCTACGTCGCGAGCGTGTGGGCGATCTCGTCGGTCGTCGGGCCGACCCTCGGCGGCGTCTTCGTCGACTACCTGTCCTGGCGGTGGATCTTCTTCGTCAACCTGCCGCTCGGCATCGCCGCCGGCTGGATGCTCTGGCGCCACTTCGAGGAGCGCGTCGTGCGCCGTCCGCACCGCATCGACTACGCCGGGTCGCTGCTGCTCACCGGCGGCGGCGTGCTGCTCCTGCTCGCGCTGCTCGAGGGTGGCGTGCGCTGGGCGTGGGGCTCGGGCACGAGCATCGGGCTGCTGGCCGCGGCGGGCGTCCTGCTGGTCGCCTTCGCGCTCGTGGAGCGCCGCGCCGCGGAGCCGGTGCTGCCCCCGTGGGTCTTCAAGCAGCGGGTGCTGGTCTCGGCGATGCTCGCCTCGCTGGTCGTCGGCGTGCTGATGATGGGGCTCTCGTCGTACGTCCCGCTCTACGCGCAGAGCGTGCTCGGCCACGGCGCCCTGGTCGCCGGGCTGGCGCTCGCGGCGATGACGCTGGGCTGGCCGATCGCCGCGTCCAACTCGGGTCGGCTGTACCTGTCGATCGGCTTCCGCGCGACGATGCTGATCGGCGGGGTGGTCGGCTTCGCCGGGGCGTTGCTGCTGCTCACCATCGACACGCACAGCTCGATCTGGCACCTGGCGGCGCCGTGCTTCGTGATGGGGCTGGGCTTCGGGCTGGTCGCCAGCCCGTCGATCATCGCGGCCCAGTCGTCGGTGACCTGGGCGCACCGCGGCGTCGCGACCGGCACCACCATGTTCGCGCGCTCGGTGGGCAGCGCCGTCGGGGTCGCGGTCTTCGGCGCCATCGCGAACGGCGTGGTCGCGTCGCACCTCGGCCGAGGCGTCCCCGACCTCGAGCACCTCACGCCGGACGTCCTCGACCCGGCGATCCACGCCGTCTTCGTGGCGTCCGCTCTCGCGGCGCTGGCGCTGCTGCTCGTCGGGCTGCTGATGACCAAGCGGGTCACCGAGCCGTCGGCACCGCCAGGATCGAGCTGAGCACACCGGCCGGGCCTCGGCCCGGTTTCGGCTGAACCGCCCGCACGTGCCGGCCTGGATCGCCGCGAGCGCAGCCTTGCCTTGGTTGCGGTCGGCGCCGCTTGAGAGTTTGGATTCGGGCATGACCGCCAGTGACCTCAATGACGCCGCGGCACCGATCGGACCGCATGACGACGAGCCCCACGAGCGCGGCCTCAACAACCGGCTCAACTGGCTGCGCGCCTCCGTCCTGGGCGCCAACGACGGCATCGTGTCGACGGCCGGCATCGTCATCGGTGCCGTCGGCGCCACCAGCGACCGGACCGCGATCGTGATCGCCGGAGTCGCCGGACTGGCCGCCGGCGCGATGAGCATGGGCGCGGGCGAGTACGTGTCGGTCAGCACCCAGCGCGACTCCGAGCTCGCGCTGCTCGCCAAGGAGCGGCGCGAGCTGCGCGACGAGCCCGAGGAGGAGCTCGCCGAGCTGGCCGGGATCTACGTCGACAAGGGTCTCGACGAGGAGCTCGCCCTCGAGGTCGCGAAGGCACTGACCGCGAAGGACGCCCTCGGCGCGCACGCCGAGGCCGAGCTCGGCATCGATCCCAACGACATCACCAGCCCCTGGAACGCGGCCTTCGCGTCGACGGTCTCCTTCACGCTCGGCGCGCTGCTGCCCCTGCTCACGATCACCCTGGTGAGCCCGTCGGCCCGCGTCCTCGTCACCGTGGTCGCCGTGGTCCTCGCCCTCGCGCTGACCGGCTGGACCAGCGCCCGCCTCGGCTACGGCAAACCCGGTCGCGCGGTCGCCCGCAACATCGCCGGCGGCCTCTTCGCCATGGCCGTCACCTACGCCATCGGGACCGCGCTGGGGACCCAGATCGGCTGATGACCCTCCGGATGTTCGCCGCGCTCGTGCCGCCCCCGGAGGCGGTCGAGCACCTCGACGCGTTCCTGGAGGTGCGCCGCCCGGCGGGCGAGTTCCGCTGGGCGACCGCCGAGCAGCTGCACGTGACCCTGGCCTTCCTCGCGTCGGTCGAGGAGCGCCGCCTCGACGACCTGACCGAGCGGCTCGCCCGCGCCGCGGCCCGCCGTACGACGTTCGAGACCGCGATCGCCGGCGGCGGCGCCTTCCCGAACCCGGCCCGCGCGCGGATCCTCTGGGCCGGGCTCGACCTCGACGACGACGCTGGGTCTCGAGACGCGTCGCTCGCTCCGTCGCTTCGCTCCGACACGAGCCGACGCTCCTCGACCTTCGCCGCTGATCGCGGCCCTCGCGAGCTCGGTCCACGGCTCCAGCTCGACCGGCTCGCGACCGGGTGTCGGGCCGCGGCGAACCGGGCCGGGATCGCGGTCGACGGCCGGCGGTTCCGGCCGCACGTGACGCTCGCCCGGATCGGCCACCCGACCGAGGTGTCGAGCTGGGTGCGGCTGCTCGACGGGTACGCCGGACCGCGGTGGCCGGCGGACCGGGTCGCCCTGGTGGCGTCGTACCTCGGCGAGGGTGCGCGCGGGCGTCCCCGCTACGAGGTGGTCGAGGAGTTCGAGCTCGGTTCGTCCTGATCCGCGCGGGCGCCGAGTCGGCGCAGTGCGTCGATGAGCTGCGCGTCCGGGCCGTCTCCGCCCGACTGCAACTGCTGCACCAGCGCCGGCGGCAGGCCGTCGAGGCCGCGCACCTCGTCGTGCAGCCGCTCCATCGTGGTGTCGAGGGTGTACGCCGTCTCCGCCGCCTCCCGGAGCCCGGCGAGCAGGTCGGCGGGCACGTCGCGGCGGTACTTGTAGTAGATCTTGTGCTCGAGGCTGGCCCAGAAGTCCATCGCGATGGTGCGGAACTGCACCTCCACCAGCACGTCCACCGCGCCGCCCGAGAGGAACACCGGGACCTCCACCAGGGCGTGCAGGCTGCGGTAGCCGTTGGGCTTCGGCAGCTTGATGTAGTCGCGCACCTCGACGACCGTCACGTCGACCTGCTCGGTGAGCAGGTCGAAGACCCGGTAGACGTCGGAGGCGAAGCTGCACACGACCCGCACGCCGGCGATGTCGGTGACCCGCGCGCGGATCTCGTCGAACGTCGGGTGGTCGTCGAGCGAGAGGCCCTTGCGCTGGACCTTCTCCACGAGGCTCTCCGGCGACTTCACCCGCGAGGAGACCGTCTCGATCGGGTTGTAGTCGTGCAGGTGCGTGAACTCGTCGCGCAGGATGTTGAGCTTGGTGACGATCTCGTCCATGCCGAACCGGTGCTCGAGCATGAACCGACGGAAGTCCTCGCCCGGGGGCGTCTCAGACGTCTCGGTCACCTGACCACCCTACGGAGCGGGTATAGGTGGAACCTGAGACGCCTGTTCGCGGGCCGCGAAGTGCCCTAGGTTGCCTCGGGTGAAGATCGCTGTAGCCAGAGAGACCCGCGAGGGCGAGGCGCGCGTCGCGATGGTGCCGGAGCTGGTCGCCAAGCTGACCGGGCTCGGGTACGACGTGCTCGTCGAGCCGGACGCCGGACGCCACGCACTGATCGCCGACGAGGAGTACGAGGCCGCCGGGGCGACGGTCGACGCGCAGGCCGTCGAGCAGGCCGACGTCGTCGTCTCGGTCCAGCCGCCGGGCACGGACGTGATCCGCAAGCTCCGCCGCGGCGCCGCGACGGTGTCGTTCCTGCCGACCGGGCAGGAGCCGGAGATCGTCGCCCAGCTGCGCGACGGCGGCATCACGTCGTTCGCGATGGAGCTCGTGCCGCGCATCTCGCGCGCCCAGTCGATGGACGCGCTGTCGTCGCAGGCGCTGGTCTCCGGCTACCGCTGCGCGATCGTCGCGGCCGGGATGCTGCGCCGCTTCTTCCCGCTCAACATGACCTCGGCGGGCACCGTCCCACCCGCCCAGGTCGTGGTGCTCGGCGCCGGTGTCGCCGGGCTCCAGGCGATCGCGACCGCGAAGCGGCTCGGCGCCGTCGTGAAGGCGTACGACGTGCGCGCCGCCGCGGCGGAGGAGATCCGCTCCGTGGGTGCGCAGTCGATCGACCTCGAGCTCGACACGCTCGAGGGTGCGGGTGGCTACGCCCGGGAGATGACCGAGGAACGGGCCGCCCTGCAGATGGAGCGGCTGGCGCCGTACGTCGCCGCCGCGGACGCCCTGATCACCACCGCGGCCGTGCCCGGCCGCCGCGCGCCGGTGCTGGTCACCCGCGCGATGGTCGAGCAGATGAAGCCCGGCTCGATCGTGGTCGACCTGGCCGCCGAGACCGGCGGCAACGTCGAGGGCGCGGTGCCCGGCGAGGTGGTCCGGATCGGCAACGCCCAGGTGTGGGGCGGGCAGAACGTGCCGTCGCAGATGCCCGGGCCGGCGTCCAAGCTCTATGCGCAGAACATCGTCAACATCGTCACGCTGATGACGGTCGAGGGTTCTTTCGCCCCCGACTTCGAGGACGAGATCGTCGCTGGGTCCTGCGTGACCCACGACGGAGCGATCCGCCACGAACCCACCCGAGCCGCTCTGGAAGGAGCCAACTGATGGACGAGGCAGTCGTCTGGCTGACGATCTTCATCCTGAGCGTGTTCGTCGGCATCGAGGTGATCTCGAAGGTGTCCTCGACGCTGCACACCCCGCTGATGTCGGGCGCGAACGCGATCCACGGCATCATCCTGCTCGGCGCCGTGCTGGTGACCGGCTCGACCGACAACGACGTCGCGCTGGTGGTCGGTCTGGTCGCGATCGTGCTCGCCGCGGTCAACATGGTCGGCGGCTTCGTGGTCACCGACCGGATGCTGCAGATGTTCGTGCGCAAGAAGCCGAAGCCCGCGCCGGTCCCGACCGAGGGTGGGAACGCCTGATGCCGACCTGGGTGCAGCTCGTCTACCTCGCCTGCGCGATCTGCTTCATCCTCGCGCTCAAGGGCCTGTCCGGCCCGAAGACCGCCCGCGCGGGCAACCTGATCGGCGCCGCCGCGGCGGTCGTCGCGGTGATCGTCCCGTTCATCTACCTCGACCTCGACCACGTCGTGCTGATCCTGGTCGCGATCGCGATCGGCACCGCGGGCGGTGTCGTCGGCGCCCAGCGGGTGCAGATGACCCAGATGCCGCAGATGGTGGCGCTCTTCAACGGCGTCGGCGGCGGCGCGGCCGCGCTCGTGGCGCTCGTCGAGCTGCAGGAGATGCTGCCGCACGTCGACTCGATCGACTGGTTCACGCTCGCCGCGACGGCGTTCACGATCGCGGTCGGCTCGATCTCGTTCGCCGGCTCGATCGTCACCTTCGCGAAGCTCCAGGAGCTGATGACGTCGCGGCCGGTGGTCTTCCCCGGCCTGCCGATCATCTTCGGCGTCGCCGGCCTCGCCACGATCACGCTCGGCGTCCTGACCGTCACCAGCCCGGCCATCTGGATCGGGATCGTGCTGGCCCTGCTGGGCCTGGCGATCGGACTGCTGCTGGTGCTGCCGGTCGGCGGGGCCGACGTACCGATCGTGATCTCGCTGCTCAACGCGTTCACCGGCCTCACGGTCGCGGCCGGCGGCTACGTGCTGTCGAACGTCGTGCTCCTCGTGGCCGGCACGCTGGTGGGCGCCTCGGGTACCTACCTGACGATGCTGATGGCCAACGCGATGGGCCGCTCGGTCTCGAACATCCTCTTCGGCGCCCTCAAGGGTGGCTCCACGCTCGGCGCCGGCGTCGCCTCCGACCGGCCGGTGAAGTCCGCCGGGCCCGAGGACATCGCGATCCTCCTGGGGTACGCCGACCGGGTCATCATCGTGCCCGGCTACGGGCTCGCGGTCGCCCAGGCGCAGCACACGCTGCGCGAGCTGGTCGACGTCCTGATCGCCCGGGGCACGAAGGTCGACTACGCGATCCACCCGGTCGCCGGCCGGATGCCCGGGCACATGAACGTGCTGCTCGCCGAGGCCCAGGTGCCCTACGAGCAGCTGGTCGAGATGGACGACATCAACGGCGAGTTCAAGCACACCGACGTCGTCCTGGTCGTCGGCGCCAACGACGTCGTCAACCCCGCCGCGAAGACCACGCCCGGCGCGCCGATCTACGGCATGCCGATCCTCAACGCCGACGAGGCGAAGCAGGTCGTCTTCATGAAGCGCTCGATGCGGCCGGGCTTCGCCGGCATCGAGAACGAGCTGCTCTTCGAGCCGACCACGACGCTGCTCTTCGGCGACGCGAAGGACTCGCTCGGCAAGCTGCTCAACGCCGTCAAGGCACTCTGAGCGGGGCCGCGGATGTCACACGGGACGTCTGCGCGCCTCGCTCGTTGACCGGGCATGACTGACGACGACGAGCGGATGGGCCGCCCCGACGGACACCGCTACGACGCGCCCGAGTCCGACGACGACCGGGTCGGCAAGGAGTGGTCCTACCTGGCCCTCGGCGCCCTGGTGGTCGTGCTGATGGTGCTGATCGCCACCGGCACCGTGCACGTCTTCCCGGGGGGTTGACGGGCAGAACCGGACGTTGACGGGGGAGATTTCGCCCGTCAACGTCCGGTTTCCCCGGCCGACCGGGGAAACCGACCCACCCTCAGCCCACCACGCCGTACAGGCGGTCGCCGGCGTCGCCGAGACCGGGGACGATGTAGCCCTTCTCGTTGAGCCTCTCGTCCATGGCGGCGGTGACGACGGTGACGGGCACGTCGAGGCCCTCGAGGTCCTTCTCCAGCCGGGCGCAGCCCTCGGGCGCGGCGAGCAGGCAGATCGCGGTGATGTGGTCGGCCCCGCGGTCGGTGAGGAACTTGATCGCGGCGGCGAGGGTGCCGCCGGTGGCGAGCATCGGGTCGAGCACGTAGCACTGGCGCCCCGACAGGTCCTCGGGCAGGCGCTCGGCGTACGTCGAGGCCTTGAGCGTCTCCTCGTTGCGGATCATGCCGAGGAACCCGACCTCCGCGGTCGGCAGCAGCCGCATCATCCCGTCGAGCATGCCGAGCCCGGCGCGCAGGATCGGGACGACGAGCGGCCGCGGACGCGCCAGCGCGACCCCGGTGGTGGGTGCGACCGGGGTGACGATGTCGTAGGACTCGACCCGGACGTCGCGGGTGGCTTCGTAGGCCAGCAACGTCACCAGCTCGTCGGCCAGGGCCCGGAACGTCGGTGAGTCGGTGTTCTCGTCGCGCAGGACGGTGAGCTTGTGGGCGACCAGCGGGTGGTCCACGACGTGGGTGCGCATGCCCGAACACTAGTGCCAGAAGGGGAAAGGGGGTTGGCCCGGCCGCGACCGTCTGACACTCTGGAAGACGACCGAGTGGTCGCACCGGAGCGGACGGATCGGAGGAGCGCCATGGCTGAGCTGATCGACGGGGTCGACTTCGCCCTGGCTGCTTATCGCGAGGAGGGCGTCTGGCAGGTCCAGGAGCTCGCCCACGACGTCCTGGGTGACATCGAGACCCTGGCCCACGCACTGCGCCGGTTCCCCGGCGACGGTGGCGCGGTCGGGCTGGTCGCGATGGACGAGGACTTCTTCATCCTGGTCCGGGTCGCGGGTCCGACCACCCGGGTGCTCCTCTCCGACATCACCGCCGCCGACGAGTGGGAGCTGGCCGGCTCGGCCGTCGTGTTCCTCGGCCTGCCGATGCCCGAGGACGAGGACGACCAGGTCCCGGCCGGCGACCTCGACCTCCTCGGCGACCTCGGCATGCACGCCATGGACATGGGCGTGCTGCTCGACGACTTCGACCTCTACCCCGACGAGATGCTCTCCGACATCGCCCGCCGGGCGGGGTTCGGCGAGGCCTTCGACGACGCCGTCGGCCTCACCTCCGCGTGAACCCGGCGTGACCCAGGACCGCTGGGCCGGCCCGATGCGGGCCGCGCTCGACGAGGCGCGGGCGGCGCTGGCGACCGACGACGTCCCGATCGGCGCGGTCGTGCTGGCCCCGGACGGTACGACGGTCGGTCGCGGCCGCAACGTCCGCGAGGCCGACCACGACCCGACCGGGCACGCCGAGGTGGTCGCGCTGCGCGCCGCGGCGCGCGAGCGGGGGGAGTGGCGGCTGGAGGGCTGCACCCTCGTCGTGACCCTGGAGCCCTGCACGATGTGTGCGGGTGCCGCCGTGCTGAGCCGCGTCGAGCGCGTGGTGTTCGGGGCGTTCGACCCCAAGGCCGGCGCGGTCGGCAGCCTCTGGGACGTGGTCCGCGACCGGCGGCTCAACCACCGGCCGGAGGTCGTCTCGGGCGTGCTCGCCGAGGAGTCGGCGGCGCTGCTGGAGGCTTTTTTCGCCGCCCATCGCTAGGCGGGCTACTACCCGAGCGTCGACGCCCGAGCGACCAGCTCCGGGGTGAACAGCACCTGTCGGTGCGTGTGCTCGGGGTTGGTCGCCTCGTCGAGCACCAGCTCGGCCGCGGTGCGGCCCAGCTCCTGGCGCGGTTGGCGCACCGACGTGAGGGGTACGGCCGCGGCGCCCGCGAAGTCGATGTCGTCGTACCCGACGATCGCCAGCTCGTCGGGCACCCGCAGGCCCGAGCCGGTGGCCTGCTGGAGCAGGCCGAGGGCGGTGAGGTCGTTGGCGCAGAAGGCGGCCGTGGGGCGGCGCCCGGCCGGCATGCCGGCCAGCCGCTGACCGGCCTCGCGCCCTTCGGCGACGGTCAGCCCGGTGGTGGTGACCTCGACCACTCCTGCAGAAGGTCGACGCCGCCGAGCTGTACGCCGTCACCGGTCTCCAGCAGCTGCCGTTCAACACGGTCTACCAGCTGGTCGCCTCGCTCGGCAGCGCGGCCCTGGAGGCGGCCGAGACGCTGCT
>JAOPXG010000200.1 GCA_025965275.1 Nocardioides sp. | reverse complement strand
CGATACCTACCCGATGTGCTGGACGTTCCACGTCGACGGCATGTTCGGCGCCACCCCGGAGATGCTGGTCCGCCGCGAGCGCGGCCTCGTCACCTCGCGGGAGCTCGCCGGCCCCATCCGGCGCACCGGCGACGACGAGCGTGACCTCGCGCTGGCCGCCACCCTGGCCCGGTCGTCGAAGGACCTCGAGGAGCACGAGTACGCCGTCCGCTCGGTCGCCGACGCCCTCGAACCGCACTGCTCGTCGATGAACGTGCCCGTGGCGCCGTTCGTCCTGCACCTCCCCAACGTCATGCACCTCGCCACCGACGTGGCCGGGGTCGTCCACGACGCCGCGACCGTGTCGTCGCTCCAGCTCGCCGAGGCGCTGCACCCCTCGGCGGCGGTCGGCGGCACGCCGACCCCGGTGGCGACCGACCTGATCGCCGAGATCGAGGGCATGGACCGCGACCGCTACGCCGGGCCGGTGGGCTGGATCGACGCCTCCGGCGACGGCGAGTGGGGCATCGCGCTGCGCTCGGCGCGCATCGACGGCGCCACGGTCCGCCTCTTCGCCGGCTGCGGCATCGTCGCCGACTCGGACCCCGAGGCCGAGCTGGCCGAGGCGCAGGCGAAGTTCGTGCCCGTGCGCGACGCGATCACCGCCGACTGAGTTCAGGGCCAGAGGTACGACACGCAGCGACAGTCCGGTTGAGCCCCGGACTCATCCGGCCCGCGGCGCGACGTAGCCAGCGGTCAGAGGTCCTCGCCGTCCGCGCGGCGGACGTACTCGAGCCCCTCCTGCGGAAGGAACGAGTTCATCTGCATCTCGAGGATGCCGTGCGCGACCTCGGTGTAGATCCGGTCGTGGATGGCGAGGTTGCGCGGTGCCTTCACCGCCCGGGCGAACTCGATCGCCTCCGACGCCTTCAGCCAGGGCGCGGACGACGGCACGAGGAGCACGTCGACGGCCTCGCCGGGCTCGGTCAGGGAGTCGCCCGGGTGGTAGACCTTCGCGTCGCCGGCCGTCACGACGTACCCGCTGTTGAAGAGCCGCGGGAACTCGGGATGGATCACGGCGTGCATCTCGCCGACCGCGCGCACCGGCAGGCCGACGTCGAAGCTGTCGCCCGGCGCGACGACGGTCACCCGCTCCGCGAGGTCGGGTGCCTCCGCGCGGATCTTGTCCGCGACCGCCGCGATCGTGAAGACGGGCGCGTCGGTCCGGCGCAGGTGGTCGACGACGAGATGGTCCGGGTGCTCGTGGGTGACGAGGACGGCGGTGGCGCCGTCGACGGCCTCCGGGTCGGTGAACATGCCGGGGTCGAACACGATCGTCGTGGCGCCGTGCTCGACCCGGACGCAGGCGTGGCCGAACTTGGTGATCCTCATGGACGCCACGGTAATCGCCCACCGGTCTCCTGTCGGCTGTGGTGATCGCGGCGCTGGCGATCCATACGATGCTCTCGTGACCGCCGACCTGCTGCCCGAGGGCGTGACCCTGCGTCGTGCCCGGCCCGCGGACGCCGAGGCGCTCGCGCACCTGCACCTCGACGTCTGGGACGACGCCTACACCGGCCTGATGCCGCAGTCGATCCTCGACGACCGCCGCGACAAGGTCGCCGAGCGCGTGGAGCGCTGGCGGGAGATCCTCTCCTCCCACGACCGCACCCTGCTCGCCGTCGGTCCGGACGGCCTGGTCGGATTCGCCTCCGCCGGGCCCGGCCGCGACAACGACGTGGACACCGACCTCGAGCTGCAGGCCCTCTACGTGCGCAGGGCGCTGTGGGGCACCGGGATCGGCTACGTCCTGTTCGAGACCGCGATCGGTGACCGCGCGGCGTACCTCTGGGTCCTCGCCGGCAACGACCGGGCGATCCGGTTCTACGAGCGCCAGGGCTTCCGGCTCGACGGCACCGAGGACGAGCACGACGAAGGACTGCACGTCCGGATGGTGCGGGCCGGCACGTGACGCGCTTCGACCTCTCCGACCCGACGTTCGACGTCACCTCGCCGGCGGTGCACGCGGCACGCGACGACGACTGGTACGTCGAGACCAACTGGGGCTGGGCGGTGCTGCGCTACGCCGAGGTGAGCGCCCTGCTCCGCGACCGGCGGTTCCGCCAGGGCAACGCCCGCTGGCCGTCGCAGAACGGCATCCACTCGGGGCTCTTCTCCGACTGGTGGCAGGAGACGCTGCTCAGCCTCGAGGGCGACGACCACGCGCGGATCCGGCGGCTGCTGATGCCGGCCTTCCGCAACAAGGCGATCGCGGCGATGCGGCCGCGCTTCCAGGCGCTCGCGCACGAGCTGATCGACGGCTTCGCCGACCGCGGCGAGGTGGAGTTCATCAGCGAGTTCGCCGAGCCCTACGCCGCGCGCATCATCTGCGTGCTGCTCGGCCTGCCCGAGGACAACTGGCCCCAGGTCGCGCACTGGGCCGACGACCTCGGGGCGTCGTTCTCGATCGACGTCGGCAACCAGGTGCCGCGGATCGAGGCCGCGCTCGACGGGCTCTACGGGTACGTCGACGAGGTCGTCGCCGACCGCACCGCGCACCCGCGCGACGACCTGGTCACCACGCTGGTGCAGGCGACCGAGGACGGTGACCGGCTGTCGCGGCACGAGCTCGGCGTCGCGCTCGTCTTCCTCGCGTTCGCCGGCATGGAGACCACCCGCAACCAGCTCGGCCTGGCGCTGCAGACGCTGCTGAGGCACCCCGACCAGTGGGAGCTCCTGGGTCGGCGACCGGACCTGGGTGAGAACGCCGTGGAGGAGGTGATGCGGGTCAACCCGACCGTCACGTGGGTGACCCGCGAGGCGCTCGAGGACGTGGACTTCCAGGGCCTGCACATCCCGCGGGGCGGCATCGTGCAGACCCTCTCGCACAGCGCCGGCACCGACCCGGCGGCGATGCCGGACCCGTCGTTCGACATCACCCAGCAGCGGCCGCCGCACCTCGGGTTCGGCGCCGGCGTGCACCATTGCCTCGGGCACTTCGTCGCCCGCACCGACATGGCGGTCGCGCTGCCGCTGCTGGCCCGGCGGATGCCGGACGCCGTGCCCGACGGACCCGGCGAGTGGCTGCCGGTCTCGGGCAACACCGGGGCCCTGCGGTTCCCGATCCGCTTCACGACAGGAGTCTCATGACTTTTCCTGACGAGGTCGCGCAGCGACCGTCTCGAAGGGCGATTGCCGTCACCGGGTCAACAGGAGCCGTCGGCGGGCTGGTCGCCCGCGCCCTGGCCGACGACTTCCGCACCGATCTGCGCCTCGTGGTCCGCGACCCGTCCCGGGCTCCCGACTACGACACGGACGTCCGCGCGTGCGACTACGCCGACGAGGCGGCCGCCGTCGCGGCGCTCGAGGGCGTCGAGACGCTCTTCATGGTCTCGGCCGCCGAGGCCGTCGACCGGCGCGACCAGCACCGCACGTTCATCCGCGCCGCAGCCGCCGCGGGCGTGGGCCACATCGTCTACACATCGTTCGCCGGGGCCGCGGCCGATGCGACCTTCACCCTCGGGCGCGACCACTTCGACGCCGAGGCCGCGATCCGCGAGAGCGGCATGGCGTGGACGTTCCTGCGCGACAACTTCTACGCCGACCTGCTGCCCTACTTCGCCGACCCGGCCGGGGTCATCCGCGGTCCCGCCGGCGACGGCCGGGTCGCCGCGGTCGCCCGCGCGGACGTGGGCGACGTCGCGGTCGCCGTGCTCCGCTCCCCCGCCGAGCACGTGGGCTCGACGTACGTCCTGACCGGGCCGGAGGCGCTGACGCTGACGGAGATCGCGGCCCGCGCCGGCGCGGTGCTCGGCCGTGCGCTGCGCTTCGAGGACGAGACCGTCGACGAGGCCTACGCGTCGCGGCGGGCGGCGTACGACGCGGAGCAGTGGCAGCTCGACGCGTGGGTCAGCACTTACACCGCGATCGCCGACGGGTCCGTCGCCGAGGTCACCGAGGACGTCCGCCGGGTCACCGGGCACGCCGCCCGGACCCTGGAGCAGTCGCTCACGCCGTGAGGTGGTGGACGTAGCACCAGCGCCAGTCCTCGTCGGGCTCGGCCGACTGCATGACCGGGTGCGTGGTCTCGTGGAAGTGCCGCGTCGCGTGCTGCTTGGGCGACGAGTCGCAACAGGCGATGTTGCCGCACTCGAGGCAGCGCCGCAGCGCGACCCACCGGGTGCCGTCGTCGATGCAGGCCTGGCAGAAGGTCCCCGGGGGCTCGGCGACGACGTCGTGCTTCTCGAGGTCGGGGCAGACACGGCCGGTGGTCCAGCGGCGACTGGCGTAGGCGACGGACTCGTCGCGCTCCTGCTCGGCGCTGTCGAGCATGGACTCCTCGACGTCCAGCGTCGCGAGCACATCGGCGATGACCTCCGAGTCGACCGTGCCCGACTTGCGGATCTCGAGGATGCGTCGGCGTTCGGCGTCGAGCATCTGGGTGCGGATCCGGTAGTAGAGCGCGGCCGGCGACTCTTGGTCGGGGGTGGTGGCGAGGCGTTCCCAGGCCGCGAAGTTGCGCTGGTCGAGCCGCTGGCGGACCAGTTCCACCACCCCGGCATTGTCCTCGTACTCCATCTGGTCGAGCTCGTCCAGCGCCGCCTTGGACGCCTGCTGCAGCAGCGTCGCGCGCGCGAGCGCGTCGTCGAGCGGATCGGGCGCGGGCACCTTCAGCCAGCGCGCGATCACCGGCAGGGACAGGCCCTGGATCAGCAGGGTGCCGGCCACCACGGTGAAGGCCGCCGCGAACAGCACCTCGCGGTGCGGCGTGTCGGCGGGGATGACGAACGCGGCGGCCAGCGTGACGACGCCGCGCATCCCGGCCCACCCGATGAGGAACGTCTCGGCCACCGGCGGGCGACGGCCGGTGTCGGGGTCGGGGCCCGGCCGGACCAGCATCCACCGGGAGATGTAGACCCAGATCAGGCGCAGGACGATGCACGCCAGGAGCGTCGACGCGCAGACCGCGGCGATGCGGCCGCCGGACAGGTCGCTGTCGGCGAGGTCCTGGAACAGCCACTGGGCCTGGAGGCCGATGAGGGCGAAGACCGTGTTCTCGAGCAAGAAGGCGATCGTGCGCCAGTTGGTGTTCTCGGCGATGCGCGACTGGGCCGTCTGGAGGATCGGAGCCTGGTGGCCGAGCAGCAGTCCGGCGACCACGACGGCGACGACACCCGAGGCGTGGATCCTCTCAGCGGCGATGAAACAGGCGAACGGGATGACGAAGGACAGCCCGACGTCGAGCACCGGGTCGGTGATGCGCTTGCGCAGCCTGCCGATCACGACGAACGCGACGACGCCGACGAGCACGCCGCCGCCGGCGGCGACCACGAAGTCGACGCCGACGACCCACGAGATGCCGGTCGCGGCCAGCGCCGTGCGCAGCACGACCAGCGCGGTCGCGTCGTTGAAGAGCGACTCGCCCTGGAGGATCGTGACGACCCGGCGCGGCAGTCCGATGTTGCGGCCGATCGCGGTCGCCGCGACCGCGTCCGGCGGAGCGACGACGGCACCGAGCGCGAACGCGATCGGCCAGGAGGCCCCGGGCACCAGCGCGTGGATGACCACGCCGACCCCGACGGTGGTGAAGAGGACCGCGCCGATCGACAGGGCCAGGATCGCCCGCCGGTGGGCGTTGAAGTCGATCAGCGAGGACGAGATCGAGGCCGAGTAGAGCAGCGGCGGCAACAGGCCGATCAGCACCACCTCGGGCTCGAGGTGGACCTGCGGCACGAACGGCAGGAACGACGCGGCGACGCCGGCGACCACCAGCAGGAGGGGCGCGGGGACCCGGATCCTGCGCGCGACCACGACCCCAGCGAGCACGCACACGGCGAGCGCGACGAGGAAGAGGGCGACCTGCACGCATCCATCCTCCCCGATAGTCGTGTCAGGCGGGTTCCGCGACCCAGCGCATCGGGTCGCCCCAGCCGAGCTCGCCGACGCCGTGCCGGTCGAGGGCCAGCGCGACCAGCGTGCGCCGGTGGGCGGCGAAGGTCAGCACGTGGGCGATCATCCCGCCGTACGTGAAGACCTCGGCCGGCTCGCACAGCGCGTCGACGAACGTGTCGTCGAGCCGTCCCGCGTCGACGACGTCGTGGACGTGGGCGAGGTACGTCGGGCCCTCGGCTGCGAGCCGCTCGCGCATCGAGGTCAGCGACTCGTGCTCCTCGACCGACCAGTCGTAGTCGCGGGTCGCGAGGGCGGCGTTCCACATGCCCATCTGGCCGATCAGCCGCGACAGCAGGGTCCGGACCGTCTGCCGGTCCTCGTCGACGTCGAGCTCGATCACCTGGTCGAGCTGCTCGTCGGTCAGCCGTTCGGCGACGCGGACCATCTCGCCGGTCAGCCAGACGTGGTGCTCCACCATCTTGGTCAGCAGCTCCATCGGGGTCACCTGGTCTCTCGCCGGCAGCCGGAGGCTGCCGGGTGGGTGGAAGTGGACGTCGCTCGGGGCCGCGATCTGCAGATGCCCCGGCTTGCGACGCCAGGCGGACGGCGCGGCGCCGTACGCCCGGGTGAAGGCGCGGGTGAACGCCTCGTGGGACCCGTAGCCCGCCTCGACCGCGATGTCGAGGAGCGGGGCTCGGGTCGTGACCATGCGGTACGCCGCGCGCTCGAGCAGGATGCGCCGGCGCAAGGCCTGCGGCGACTCCCCCGCGATCGACCGGATCATCCGGTCGAGGTGGAAGCGGGAGAAGTGCAGGCGGGCAGCCCGCTCGTCACCGGTCAGGTCGTGGTCGTCGAGCGCCTCGGCGAGGTGGTCGACGAACTGCCCGAACAGGTCTGGGCGAAACGTGTCGGTGGCGGTGGGCATGGGTCGATGCTGGTTTCTCCCGGGTGCGATCCGCTTGATCAGGCTTGCGGTGCTTGACGGCACCCTACGGTGGCCGGGTGACATTCCTCTTCGTGCCGAGCCCGCTGGTCGGCCCCGCGACCTGGGCACCGGTCGCGGCCCTCCTCGACGGCGTCGTGGCCGACGTCGGCGCGGTCGAGGACGCCGCCGCCGGGTTGTCGGACGTGGTGCTCGTGCCGCACAGCAACGCCGGGCTCTACGCGCCCCTGCTCGCCGAGCGGGTCGGTGCCCGCGCGACCGTGTACGTCGACGCCGCGCTCGCCGGCGACGGGCCGGACACCCCGCTCGCGCCCCCGCGCTTCCTGAAGCTGCTCGAGGGGCTGGCCGGCGACGACGGGCTCCTGCCGCCGTGGACGCAGTGGTGGGACGACGCCAGCGGGCTGTTCCCCGACGAGGAGACGAGCGCCGCCGTGGAGGCCGGGCAGCCGCGGCTGCCGCTGTCGTACTTCACGTCGCGGGTCGCGGTGCCGTCCGGCTGGTTGGACCGACCCTGCGCCTACCTCGCCTTCGGCGACACCTACGCCGACGAGGTCGCCTTCGCGCTGGCACAGGAGTGGCCCCTGACCGTGCTGCCCGGGCGGCACCTGCACCAGCTGGTCGCACCGGCCGAGGTCGCCGCCGCGATCGAGGAGCTGGCGGCCAGGGCTCGACCTAGGGCCTGATCGCCCTGATCCGGGCGTCGAGGTCGCGCCGGTTGTCCCGTCGTACGACGACCTCGACGACCTCGATCCCGCCGTTCGGGTTGGCGAGCGCGTGGTCGAGCTCGGCCACCGAGTCGACCCGCCAGTGGGGTGTGCGGGTCGCGGCGCAGAGGCTCGCGAGGTCGACGTGGTGGGGCGTGCCGAAGAGCCGGTCGTAGCGGTCGGCGTGCGCCGGATCGCCCTGCTCGAGCATCGTGAAGATCGAGCCGCCGTCGTCGTTGACGACCACGATCATCAGGTCGGGCACCGGCTCGTCGGGACCGATGACCAGCCCGTTGCTGTCGTGGAGGAACGTCACGTCACCCATCAGCGCGAGCGACCGGGAGCTCTCGCGGGCGAGGGCCGCGCCGATGGCCGTCGACACGGTGCCGTCGATGCCGGACAGGCCGCGGTTGGCGATGACCTTGCGGCGCGCGCCGACCTCGTAGCGCGGCACCATCAGGTCGAGGTCGCGGATCGGGCTGGAGGCGCCGACGACGAGGAGTCCCCCGGCCGGGAGGGCGCGTGCGACGGCGCGGGCCACCTCGTGCGGGGTCAGGTCGGGCTCGGCAGCGAGCAGCGCGTCGAGGTGGCGCCCGGTCGCGCGGTCGGCCGCGTGCCACTCCTGGAGCCAGGCGGGGTCGTCGGCCTCGCGGACGCCGAAGCCGCCGCGGACGATCTCGCCGTCGTACGGGAAAGCCGGACGGGTCCAGACCCCGTCGGTGCCGGTGACCACCACCTCGACGTCGGCGCGGGCCAGCAGGCGGCTCACCGGGCGCGAGAGGGTCGGGTGGCCGCAGACGACGACGCGCTCGATCCGTTGCCCGAGGTCGCCGTCGACCAGCAACCGGTAGGTGCGCACGGCGTTCTCACCGGTCCGCGAGCCGCTGCTCGGCTCCGCGAGCAACGGCCAGTTCGCCTTCTCGGCAAGGACCCGCGCGGGTGGGCCGGCATCGTCGCCGGCGACCACGACGGTGCGGGGGCCGAGCGGCAGCTCGGCGAAGGACATCAGGCGGACGCGTTGCGGGGTCCGGCCGGGCGTCACGTCCGGCGCCCAGGTGTCGTCCGGCAGGAGCGGCTCGTCGAGCTGGACGTTGAGGTGGACCGGCGCCAGCACCCCGAGGTCGCGGACCGGGTCGGGGCCGGTGTCCGCGAGGTCGAGCGTCGCGACGAGCGGCCCGAAGATGCCGACCTGGTCGGTGGTCTGGTTGGCGTAGGTGCCGCGCAGCCGGGCCGGCCGGTCGGCGGTGACGACCACCAGCGGGAGGCCGGTGTGCGCGGCCTCGAGGACGGCGGGGTGGAGGTTGGCGACGCCGGTGCCCGACGTGCAGATGACGGCCGCGCGGGCATGGTTGCGGGTGAGCCCGAGGGCGAGGAAGCCGGCGCTGCGCTCGTCGATCCGGGTGTGCAGGCGCACCAGCCCGGCCGCGGCGGCGTCGTACGACGCGAAGCTCAGCGGGGCGTTGCGCGAGCCCGGGGCGATCACGATCTCGGTCACCCCGGCCTCGACCAGGGCGGTGACGACCTCGCGGGCCAGCTGCGTGGAGCTCACGACCGGCCATCCTGTCGCACGGCCCGGACCTCGGCCAGCCGGGCCTCCCAGTGCGCGACCCGCTCGGGGTCGGCGCGCACCAGCGACTCGTCGACGACCGGCAGCCGCACGGGCAGCGCGCCGTCGAGCGGCAGCAGCGGCTCGGTCACGACGTCGGACGTGAGCAGCTGGACGGTGGCGAGGCCGCAGGCGTACGGCAGCTCAGGCAGCGCCGCGGCCAACGCGACACCGGCCGCGATCCCGACGCTGGTCTCCAGCGCCGACGACACGACCACCGGCAGCCCGATGTCCTCGGCGATCCGCAGGCACGCGCGCACCCCTCCGAGCGGCTGGACCTTGAGGACGGCGACGTCGGCGGCCTCGAGGTCACGCACCCGGTAAGGGTCGGCGGCCCGGCGGATCGACTCGTCGGCCGCGATCGGCACGCCGACGGCCCGGCGTACGACGGCCAGGTCCTCGACGCTCATCACCGGCTGCTCGACGTACTCGAGCCCGCCGGCCGCCCGGTCGAGCACCGCGATCGAGGCGACCGCGGTGTCCACGTCCCACAGCCCGTTGGCGTCGACGCGGATCCGGCCGTCGGGTCCGATCGCGTCGCGCACCGCCTCGAGCCGGGCCTGGTCGTCGGCGAGCGTCTGGCCGGGCTCGGCGACCTTGACCTTGGCGGTGCGGCAGCCGCCGTCCAGCACGATCCGGTGGGCCTGCTCCGGACCGACCGCCGGCACCGTGACGTTGACGGGCACCGACGTCCGCACCGGCTCCGGCCAGTCTCCCGCCGCCGCCTCCTCGGCGCAGCGCAGCCACGGCTCGGCCACGGCCGCGTCGTACTCCAGGAACGGGCTCCACTCGCCCCAGCCCGCAGCGCCGCGGAGGAGCACGCCCTCGCGGACGGTGATGCCGCGGAAGCGGGTGCGCATCGGCAGGCTGTAGACGATCACGCCAGGTCCTTCAGGGCGAGCCGGTCGGGCTTGCCGTTGGCCAGGAGCGGGATGTCGTCGAGGGCGACGACCTCGCGCGGAGCCCAGGACCGCGGGTGGAGCTCGGCGACCCAGGCCCGCGCCTCGTCGAGGGAGATCGTGCCCACGACGTAGGCGACGACCCGGTTGCCCCACTCCTCGTCGGGCACGCCGAGCACCTCCGCGGCCGCGACGGCCGGGTGCTCGCGGAGCCGGGCGGCCACCACCGCGGCGGGGACGTTCACGCCGCCGCTCACCACCATGTCGTCGACGCGGCCGAGCACGTGCAGTCGACCGTCCTCGTCGAGCCGGCCCGCGTCGGAGGTGACGAACCAGCCGTCGACCAGGACCTCGGCGGTGAGACCGGGGTCGCCGTCGTACCCGTCGAAGAGCGTCGGGCCGCCGATCCGGATCCGGCCGTCGCGGTCGAGGGCGAGCGCGACCCCGTCGAGCGCGTAGCCGTCGTAGACACAGCCCCCCGCGGTCTCGGCCGAGCCGTACGTCGCCACGACGTGGACGCCGGCGTCCACCGCCCGCCGCCGCAGCGCGGGGTCGATCGGTCCGCCGCCGAGCAGCACGGTGTGGAAGGTGCGCAGGGACTCGGCGTCGGTGTCGAGCAGCCGGTGCAGCTGGGTCGGCACCAGGGAGACGAAGCGCGTGGTCTCGCCCAGGGCGGCGGTCGCGACGGCGAACGACGGGTGGTCGTCGAGGAGCACCGGCTCGTGACCGGCCACCAGCGACCGGCAGAGCACCTGCACGCCCGCGACGTACGACGCCGGCAGCGCGAGCAGCCACCGGCCGGACGCCCCGAGCCGGCGGGCGCTGGCGTCGACCGAGGCGAGGACCGCGTCCCGGGAGAGGAGCACCCGCTTCGGGGCACCCGTCGACCCCGAGGTCTCGACGGTCCACGGGGCCGGCGCGTCGGCCGCGAGCCAGGTCCGCAGCCGGTCGGTCGTGGCACGCGCGGGCCCGGCTGGATTCACGCGACTGACAGTAGCCGCGCGCTGGCACGGGTCGGTGCCCGCCCGTCTCGACCGGTTCCGCAGCTCGGCAGCTCCCTGGGCAGCGTCTGGGCGCCGCCACGGCCGGTGTGGGGCCGGCCCCGCGGGCGGCCGAGCGCTACCTGGCGCGCGCCCGGCCGGTCACGACTGCTTGAATCTCACCTCGTGGCAACTCCTGCAGACTGGCTGGCCGGCGCGCGACCGCGCACCCTGCCCGCGGCGGTCTCCCCCGTGCTCGCCGGCAGTGGCGTCGCGGCGTACGTCGACTCCTTCGTCTGGTGGAAGGCCCTGCTCGCCCTGGTGGTGAGCCTCGCCCTGCAGGTGGCGGTCAACTACGCCAACGACTACTCCGACGGCGTGCGCGGCACCGACGCCGACCGGGTCGGCCCGATGCGGCTGGTCGGGAGCGGTGCGGCGAGCCCGGGCGCGGTGAAGCGTGCCGCCTTCCTGGCCTTCGCGGTGGCCGCGGCGGCGGGCCTGGCGCTCGCGGCGACGACCGCCTGGTGGCTGGTGGCCGTGGGCCTGGTCTCGGTCCTGGCCGCGTGGTTCTACACCGGCGGCTCGAAGCCCTACGGCTACCTGGGCCTCGGCGAGGTCATGGTCTTCCTGTTCTTCGGGCTGGTCGCGGTGGTCGGCACGACGTACGTCCAGACCGAGACGTGGGAGTGGGCCGCGCTGTACGCCGCGGTCGGGGTCGGCGCGCTGGCCTGCGCGATCCTGGTCGCCAACAACCTCCGCGACATCCCGACCGACGTGGTCGCCGGCAAGCGCACCCTGGCCGTGGTCCTCGGCGACCGGCGCACCCGCCTCCTCTACCTGCTGCTCGTGGTCGTCGCCGCCGCCGCGGTCGTGGCCGTCGCGGTCGTGGCCTCGTGGTGCGCGCTCGTCGGGCTCGGGTTCCTCCTGCTCGCCCTCCCGGCCACGCGCACGGTCCTGGGCGGCGCCGCCGGCCCCGGCCTGGTCCCGGTGCTCCAGCAGACCGGCCTGGCCGAGCTCCTCTGGGCGGCGCTGGTCGCGGCCGCTCTCGTCGTCTGCGGCTGAGCGTCGCGACCGGCGGCCACGCTCAGGCCCAGGCCCGGCGTACGCTCGCAGCATGCTGTGGATCATCCTGCTCGTGGTCGTGCTCGGCGTGCTGGCCTACCGCTATCGGGGGCCGCTGCTCGCGAAGATCCTCGGCCAGTCAGAGAGCCGCGTGAACCGGCAGATCAACCGCCGCAAGGACTGACGCCGGACCCGGACCGCACCGTGGTGTGCGGCCGGGCGGTTGGGGCAGCATGAGCCGATGAGCGAGAAGCCTGTCCTGGTGGCCGCCGTCCTCGGGTGGACCATCGCCGTCTATTTCACGATCGCGGGCGCGATCCTGCGGCACGACCCGCCGTCGCCTGCCGAGGCGTCCATCGGCAACGGGTTCTGGGTGCTGGCCGGCGCGCTCGGGATCGTCGCGTTCGTGATGACCGCCGTGTACGGCGAGATCCGGACCCCGCGGCCGGGCATCGAGCCGCCTCCGTCCCGCGACGACTTCGAGGATGTCTGATGCAGCCCGCGCCGTACGACGCTCACGCGTCGTCGGCGTCCTCCTTGGTGCGCATCTCCTCGATCTTCGAGGTCATCCGCTCGGCGCGGAGCTCGACGCGCTGGGCGAACCGCGCGCGCGGGATGTTGAGCAGGAAGTAGGACCCGATCCCGCTCACGAGGAACGCGATGATCACCGCCCAGAAGAGCGGTGCCTCCCCCGCGATCAGGAACCACACGCCCACCACGATCGCCAGCGAGGCGAGGAACAGCAGGATGCGCAGACCGGTGTAGACCCAGAACTCCTTCACGGTCTCAGGGTAGGCCGTGACCAGGCAGCCCCTACGCTGGAGGGGTGCTGAAGTTCCTGCTCTTCGTGATCCTCATCGCGGTCGCCGTCTATCTCACGACGCGCGCAATCCAGCGACGCGGCATCGCCCCGGCACCGCGCCGCCAGCCCCCGCCGCCCCCGCGCGTGATGGGCCCCGACGACGACCCCGACTTCTTGAGGAACCTCGACCGGGAGCGCAAGAAGAAGCACCCCGAGCACCCTGAGGACCCTGAGGCCTAGGGCGCGCAGCGCCCGGCCTCGCGGGGACTCGGCGAGCGCCCCACCTCCTGCTAGCCGACAAGCAAGACGCCCGAGCGAAGCGAGAAGGCGCCGACGGTTACCCCAGCGGGTTTGCTTCTACGCCGACCCCAAGACGGTCAGCCGAGATCGGCGCGGGCGCGCCGCCGGCGTACGAGTGCTGGCTGGTGGTCGAGAAGTAGTTGATCCCGATGAAGTTGAACCACAGCGTGGCGACGCCGACCAGCGCGAGGATCGCCGCGTTGCGGCCCTTCCAGCCGGCCGTCGTGCGGGCGTGGAGGTAGGCGGCGTAGACGACCCAGGTGATGAAGGCCCACACCTCCTTGGGGTCCCAGTTCCAGTACGACGACCACGCCTGGTGCGCCCAGATCGGGCCGGTGATCAGCACCGCGAAGGTCCACACGGGGAAGCCGAAGGCGTGCAGCCGGTAGGCGACCCGGTCGAGGACCTCGAGCTTGGGCAGCCGCGCGACGTAGCCGGTGACCCGGCCGGGACCGTCGGAGTCACGCGCCGTCGCCCGCGCCTTGACGAGGTAGAGCGCCGACGTGATGCCGCCGAGCGTGAAGGCGCCGGTCGCGATGATCGCGGACACGACGTGGATGACCAGCCAGTACGACCCGAGGGCCTCGGTGAGCGGGGCGACCGGGGCGTAGAGCCAGATCACCGCGACCATCAGGATGGTCAGCACGAACGCGACCACGATCGGGGCCATCCAGGCCAGGCGGAACCTGCGGTAGAGGACGACGTAGAGGAACGCGACCACGAACGTGCCGGCCAGCGTGAACTCGTACATGTTGCCCCAGGGCACCCGGTCCGGGTCCGCGGCCATGCCACGGGAGAACAGCCCCACGAACTGCACCGCGACGGCCAGGCAGGTGAGGAGGTAGCCGAGCCGGCCGAAGATCTCGGTACGGCGGATCGCGGCCGAGTCGTCGTCGCCGTCGGGCCCGGTCGTCACGGCGATGCCGCCGGGGATGTCGGCGGACTGCGTGCTGGCGGCGCCGACCGAGACCGGCACCTTGCGCAGCGAGCTCCACTCGACCAGGTGGGCGAGGAGGGCCAGGAAGTAGACGAGTCCGCAGGCCGCCACGGCCTGGTTGCTGAGGCTCTCCCATGCGGCGTCGGTCACGACTTGTCCTCCGGTTCGGGTTGGGACGGGCCCTGCAGGGCCCGCACGAGCTCGTCCACGACGACGGCCACGTCGCCGCCGCCGGACCGGTCGAGCGCGGCCACCTCGACCAGTGTGCCGTCACCCTCGCGACGGGCGCGAACCCAGACCCGTCGCGGGCGGATGAAGAGCGACCCGAGCAGGCCGAGCAGGGCGAGCACGACCCCGGTCAGCGCGATCCACTTGCCGGGGGTCTGGCTGATCTGGATCTTGGTCCACGTGTCGAGGCCGTCGAAGCTGACCGTGCCGAGCCCGTTGGGCAGCTTGACGGTGTCGCCCTTGCGCAGGTCGATCCGGTACGGCGCGCCGTTCTTCTTGGTCAGCATCGTGGTCTTCGACTTGTCGAGGTTGTAGACCGACTGGGGCGCCCCGGTGTCCATGCCCAGGTCGCCGGTGTAGACGAGCATCGAGACCAGCGGGTCGACCGCGTTGCCGAAGGCCGAGAAGTAGCTGCCGGTGTGCTTCGAGAACGCGACGGTCGGGTAGAACTCGCCCTCCAGCCCGATCTGGGTCGGGTCGGCGTTGGGCGCCTTGACGACGCCGATGGACTGGAAGGTCTGGTCGGTCGGCAGGAAGATCGTCGGCCCGCTGTAGACCTTGTCGCCGTCGCCGTCGCGGATGGTGATGATCGGCGCGTAGCCGTGTCCGATGAGGAAGACCTCGGTGTCGCCGATCGTCAGCGGGTGGTTGACCCTGAGGTCGTAGTCCTTCGACGGCGAGCCCGGAGACTCCTGGTAGCTCAGCTGCGCGTTGAACGCGCGCGCCATCCCGGCCCGCGGCCCCTCGGTCAGCCAGTCGGCGGTGAAGTCGTTGACGGTGAAGGAGAACGGCTCGAGGTCGTCGGCGCTGAAGAGGCTGCCCGGGTCGAAGTCGTCGTACTGCGTGAGGTTGTTGGAGAAGCCGTTGCCGGTCACCAGGATCACGCCGCCCTTGTAGCCGAACAGGCCGCCCATGGCGAAGCCGACCAGCACGATCAGCACCGAGAGGTGGAAGACCAGGTTGCCCACCTCACGCAGGTAGCCGCGCTCGGCGGAGACCGCGTCGTCCTCGACCGTCAGCCGGTAGCGGCGCTTGCGCAGCACCAGCCGGGCCCCCTCGAGCACCACGTCGACGTCGTCGGAGGTCTGGTACGACGCATGGTCCGGGAGGCGGGTCAGGTTGCGCGGCGTGACCGGCGGCTTGGCGCGGATCCCGCGCAGGTAGACGAACGTGCGCGGGACGATGCAGCCCACCAGCGACAGCATCAGCAGGATGTAGATCGCCGAGAACCACGCCGAGTCGTAGACGGAGAAGAGCCCGAGCCGCTCGTAGACCGGCGTCAGCTTCGGGTGGTCGGCCTGCCAGTTCGAGGTCTTGAGGGAGTCGACACCGCTCTGCGGGATGATCGAGCCCGGCACGGCCGCGAGCGCCAGCAGGAGCAGCAGGATCAGCGCGGTGCGCATCGAGGTGACCTGGCGCCAGACCCAGCGCAGCAGCTCGCGGAGGTTCAGCTCGCCGGGGCGGCGGTCGTCCTCGGGTGGACGGGTGCTGAGCATGGTGCTCATACAGAAACCTCGGACGAGCTCACGAGGTGGATCTGCAGCCAGGTGACGGCCTGGTCCCACCAACCGGTGAGCAGGGCGACTCCGACCAGGACGAGCATCGCGCCGCCGGCCCGCATCACCCAGACCTGGTGGCGGCGCACGAACCCGAAGGCCACCAGCGCCTTCTCGTAGGCCAGGCCCGCGAGGATGAAGGGCAGCCCGAGGCCGAGGGCGTAGACCGCCGACAGCAGCGCACCCCGGGCCGCGGTCGACTCGGTGAAGGACAGCGTGGTGATGGCGCTCAGGGTCGGCCCGATGCAGGGCGTCCAGCCGAGGCCGAAGAGGAACCCGAGCAGAGGGGCGGCAGCGAGCCCGACGGCAGGGATCGCGTGGACCCGGACGTCGCGCTGGAACCACGGCAGCCAGCCGCCGAAGGCCAGGCCCAGGATGATCGTGAGCACGCCGAGGACGAAGGTGAGCTGGCTCTTCCAGGTCACCAGCCACTCGCCGGCCGCACCCGAGAGGGTGCCGAGGATGACGAAGACGGTCGCGAAGCCGAGGACGAACAGCACCGAGCCGAGGAACATCCGGCCGCGCCGGGTGCCCGCGACACCGTTGGCCAGGTCGGCCCCCGAGAGCCCGGTGGCGTACGACAGGTAGCCCGGCAGCAGCGGGATCACGCACGGGGAGAAGAAGGACACGAGTCCGGCGACCAGGGCGACCGGCAGCGCCAGGAGCAGGGAGCCGGAGAGCGCCGTCTCCCGGAACCAGTCACCCATCGGTGGACTTCCCGGCGACGTCGTCGACGACGTCGAGCAGCGTCTGCTCGGTCGGGATGTCACCGGAGATCATCGCGGCCACCCGGCCTTCGGGGTCCAGGATCACCGTCGACGGCGTGCTGACCAGGCTGACCTTGCCCGAGAACGCGAGCATCGCCTGGCCGTTCGGGTCGTAGATCGAGGGGTACTCCACCCCGGCGTCCCGAGCGAACGCGAGCCCCTGGCTCTGGCTGGCGTCGCGGATGTTGATGCCGAGGAACTCCACGCTGTCGCCGAGCTCCGCCGAGGCCTGCGCGAGCATCGGCATCTCGGTGCGGCACGGGCCACAGCCCGACCACCAGACGTTGACCACGACGACCTTGCCCCGGTAGTCGGCGACGTCGATCGGGTCGCCCGTCAGCGAGTCCCCCGTCAGGGGGACGGGGTCGCTGCGGTCGGCCTTGTCGACGATCCGGACGTCGCCGTTGCCGCTGATGTAGCCCTTGTCACCGGTGCCGCCCAGCGAGGAGCAGCCCGTCAGCAGCAGCAGACAGGTGAGCGTGGCTCCCACGAGGGGCCGGACGGCGTGGCGGCGGGACATCAGGGACGCTTCTCCTCGGGAGCGCCACCGGCGGAGAACGGCGCCTTCTTGTCCTTGACCGGGATCAGGTCGCCGGCGGGCTCCGAGTAGCTCACCTGCGTGATCCGGTCACCGACGAAGTGCAGGGACGTGAGCGAGCACAGGGTGCACTGGCGGCGCCGCGGGTCGTGGAGCTGGCGACGGCCCTCGACGTGCAGCCGGGTGCTCCAGATCGGCAGCTGGTGGGAGACGATCACGGCCTCGTGGCCGACCGCCGCTGCACGGGCGTCCTCGACGGCCGCCATCATCCGGGCGACGATCTGCTGGTGGGGCTCGCCCCACGACGGCCGGGCCGGGTTGTAGAAGTGCCGCCAGATGCGGGGCCGCTTGATGATCGACCACGCACCCTCGCTGAAGCTCAGGCCCTCGAGCTTGTTGGCCGACTCGATGACCCGCTCGTCGGTCACGATCTCGAGGCCCTTGGCCGCGGCCAGCGGCCGCGCCGTCTCCTGCGCCCGCTCCAGGGGCGAGACCCGCAGGTGGGTGATGTCGCGGTCCTCGATCGCGTCGGCGACCTTCTGGGCCATCTGGTTGCCGAGGTCGGAGAGGTGGAAGCCGTCGCGGCGCCCGTAGAGGATGCCCTCCGGGTTGTGCACCTCGCCGTGCCGCATCAGGTGGACGATGGTGTCGGGGGTCTGGCTCATCGGGTCTCCAGCTCGGGGGCCTGGGCTGCGGCCGCGGCACGGGCGGCGCCGGGCAGGGCGTCGAGCACCGTCTGCACGGCCCGGTCGTCGTGGGCGGAGGACAGGAACCACGCTTCGTAGGCCGACGGCGGCAGGTAGACACCGCTGTCGAGCATCGCGTGGAAGAAGGCGGCGTACGCCGCACCGTCCGTGCGCGAGGCGTCGCCGAAGTCGCGCACGGTGCCCTCGGCGAAGAACACGGAGAACATCGTGCCGGTGGCCTGGACCGTGTGGGCGACCCCGGCCTTGCTGAGCGCGTCGGAGGCGGCGGTCTTGATCGTGTCGGCCGCGGCGCCGATGTGGGCGTAGACCTCGTCGGTCGCCAGGCGCAGGGTGGTGAGGCCGGCGGTGGTGGCGATCGGGTTCCCCGACAGCGTGCCGGCCTGGTAGACGGGCCCCTCCGGCGCGAGCCGCGACATCACGTCGGCGCGGCCGCCGAACGCCGCGGCCGGGAAGCCGCCGCCCATCACCTTGCCGAAGGTCATCAGGTCGGGGCGCCAGCCCTCGACGGCGCCGTCGAGGCCCCACTGCCCCAGCTTCGAGGCCCGGAAGCCGGTCATCACCTCGTCGCTGACGAACAGCGCGCCGTGGCGGGTGCAGGTCTCGGCGAGGAACGCGTTGAAGCCCGGCTCCGGTGGGACGACGCCCATGTTGCCGGGGGCGGCCTCGGTGATCAGGCAGGCGATCCGGTCGCCGTGCTCGGCGAAGACCTTCTCGACCGCGGCCCGGTCGTTGTAGGGCAGCACCAGCGTCAGCGCGGTCGAGGACTCCGGCACGCCGGGGGTGCCGGGCACGGCGAAGGTCGCGAGGCCGGAGCCCGCGGAGGCCAGTAGCGAGTCGACGTGGCCGTGGTAGCAGCCGGCGAACTTCACGATCACGTCGCGGCCGGTGAAGCCGCGGGCCAGCCGGATCGCCGACATGGTCGCCTCGGTGCCCGACGACACGAAGCGCACCCGCTCGACGGGCGTCCGCGCCACGATCTCCTCGGCCAGGTCGACCTCGGGCTCCGTGGGGGCGCCGTACGACGTGCCGCGCGCGACCGCGGCCGCGACCGCGGCCTGCACCTCGGGGTGGGCGTGGCCGAGCAGCATCGGGCCCCACGAGCAGATCAGGTCGACGTAGTCGTTGCCGTCCACGTCGGTGAGCCAGGCCCCGTTCGCGGACCGGATGAACCGGGGGGTGCCGCCGACCGCGTTGAACGCGCGCACCGGCGAGTTGACGCCACCGGGGGTGACGGCCCGGGCGCGCTCGAAGAGGGCGCCGGACGCGGCGGTTGGCAGGCTCACCGGCTCATTGTCGCCGAGGCCCCCAACCGACGGACGCGCAGGTGCGCGCGAGGCGGTGCCGGGGTGGTCCAGCCCACTTCCTGGGCGCCGGGCGTTTCGCCGTCATGACCTGCGGGAATGACCGTTTCAGTGATGCCGGTCACCACCGGCTGAGCCCACGTACCGTAACTGGTGGATGGCCTTCTCGTTAGGTCACTCACACCGGCTTGAGGGAGCTGGGTCTCACAGGGAGCTAGGGAGAGAACTCACGATGTCGACAGCGAGATTCGGTCGCGGTCAGAAGGCCATGGCCCTCGTGCCACTGGCACTGCTCTCAGCTGCCTGGACGGCCAGCCTGGCCGGAGTCGGTGTGAGCACCGCATCGGCCGACACCACTCCCAACACCACGCTCCCGGACGGCACGTCCGTCCCCACCCAGGCCATCAAGGCCCCGGCGAGCGTCTCTGCCGCCGGCGGCGTGGCTCCGGGTGTGCACGGCTCGACCGAGCAGGTCGTCTCCAACGTCTCCACGTCCGGCATCCCGGCCGCCGCGCTCGCGGCCTACCAGCGCGCCGAGACCGTCATCAACTCCGCCGACCAGGGCTGCCATCTGTCGTGGCAGCTGATCGCCGCGATCGGCCGGGTCGAGTCCGACCACGGCCGCACCAACGGCAACTCGCTGGACAGCAAGGGTGTCGCCCAGCCCGGCATCTACGGCATCGCCCTCGACGGCAGCCACGGCACCACCCGGATCTCCGACACCGACGCCGGCCAGTACGACGCCGATGCGAAGTTCGACCGGGCGATCGGCCCGATGCAGTTCATCCCGTCGACCTGGTCGGTCGTGGGCGTCGACGCCGACGGCGACGGCCAGCGCAACCCGCAGGACATCGACGACGCCGCGCTCGCCACCGCCGTCTACCTCTGCTCGGGCAGCGACGACCTCAGCACCTCGGCGGGCCAGGAAGGCGCCGTCTTCCGCTACAACCACAGCCAGTCGTACGTCGACCTGGTGCTCTCGATCATGAACGCCTACCTCGAGGGCGAGTTCACCTCGGTGCCCAACGGCACCACCTCGGCCGGCTACGCCGTGCCCGCGCTGCCCGTCACCGACAACGGTGGCACCAAGAACCACCACCACCAGCAGCCGCACCACCAGCAGACCGACAACGGTGGCGGTGACCAGCCGACGGAGCAGCCCACCTCGCCGCCGACCCAGGAGCCGACCGAGGAGCCGACCGCGCCGCACACGCCCGGCACCGGTGGTGGCGGTCTCCCGCACCTGCCGAGCCCCAGCCTGCCGCCGCTGCCGTCGACCTCGGTCGCGCCGGTCGACCAGATCCTCACCCACGTGCAGGCCGTCGCCCAGTGCACGCTCGAGGGCTACGTCGACAACATCCTCAAGGACGACGACCCGTTCGACGAGTGCGTGTACGACTACACACACAACTGATCGCTGACCCGTCGCTCGCGCACGTCTCACGACGCTGACCCGTCGCTTACGCACGAGGAGGCGCGACCGGTCGACGGACCGGTACGTGCGTAAGCGACGGGTCAGCGCAATTTCGCTGTGCGCAAGCGACGGGTCAGCGGAGCAGCCGGGCGACCTCGGCAGCCCAGTAGGTCAGCACGATGTCGGCGCCGGCCCGGCGGATCGAGGTGAGCATCTCGAGGATCGCCGGCTCGCGGTCGATCCAGCCCTGGGCGGCAGCGGCCTCGAGCATGGCGTACTCGCCGGAGACGTTGTAGGCGGCGACCGGGACGTCGACGGCGTCGCGGACCCGGCGCACGACGTCGAGGTAGGGCAGCGCCGGCTTCACCATCACGACGTCGGCCCCCTGCTCGACGTCGAGGAGCGCCTCACGGACGCCCTCGCGGGCGTTGCCGTAGTCCTGCTGGTAGGTCCGGCGGTCGCCCTGGAGCGAGGAGTCGACGGCCTCGCGGAACGGGCCGAAGAACGCCGAGGCGTACTTCGCCGAGTAGGCGAGGATCGAGACGTCGGTGTGCTCGGCGGCGTCGAGGGCCGCGCGGATGACCGCGACCTGGCCGTCCATCATCCCACTGGGCGCGACCATGTCGACGCCCGCGTGGGCCTGGGCGCGGGCCATCTCGGCGTACACCGCGAGGGTGCGGTCGTTGTCGACCTTCCCGTCGGGGGTGAGCACCCCGCAGTGGCCGTGGTCGGTGAACTCGTCGAGGCAGAGGTCGCTCATCACCGTGAGGGCGTCGCCGACCTCGGCCACCACGTCGGTGATCGCGAGGTTGAGGATGCCCGACGGGTCGATCGCGCCGGAGCCGGTCGCGTCCTTGTGCTCGGGGATCCCGAACAGCATCACGCCGCCGAGCCCGAGGTCGGCCGCCTCGGCCACGGCCTCGAGCAGCGTCGCGCGGGTGTGCTGGACGACGCCGGGCATGGACGAGATCGGCTGGGGCTCGTCGAGCCCCTCACGCACGAAGAGCGGCAGCACCAGCTGGCGTGCCTCGAGCGACGTCTCGGACACCATCCGGCGCAGCGCCGGCGTCGTGCGCAGGCGCCGTGGCCGGACCGTCGGTCCGACCACCGCGGCGACGGGCGGCTCGGTCATTGCGACGAGGTGGCTCGACGACGAGCCGACGGCTTGCGGTCGGACGGCTTCGTGACCGGCTGACCGGCGTCGACCATCCCGGCCCGACGGGCCGCACCGAAGTCGGCGAGCGCGTCGACCAGCTCGTCGACGTCCGGCTTGGCGGCCAGCACGTCGACCCGCAGGCCGTGCTCCTCGGCGGTCTTGGCGGTCGCGGGGCCGATCACGGCGATGATCGTCGACGGGTGCGGCTTGCCGGCGATGCCGACCAGGTTGCGCACCGTCGACGACGACGTGAAGACCACGGCGTCGAACTTGCCCGTCTTGATCGCGTCGCGGGTCGGCGCCGGCGGCGGGGCGGCCCGGACGGTGCGGTACGCCGTGACGTCGTCGCACTCCCAGCCCAGGTCGACCAGGCCGGCGACGAGGTTCTCGGTGGCGATGTCGGCGCGCGGCAGGAAGACCCGGTTGATCGGGTCGAGCAGCTCGTCGTACTCGGGCCAGTCCTCGAGGAGGCCGGCCGCGGACTGCTCGCCGGACGGCATCAGATCGGCACGCAGCCCCCAGGCGGCGATCGCCTGCGCGGTCTTGTCGCCGACCGCGGCGATCTTGAGGCCGGAGAAGGCACGGGCGTCGAGCCCGTACTCCTCGAACTTCTCGCGCACCGCCTTGACGGCGTTGACCGAGGTGAAGGCGATCCACTCGTAGCGGCCCTCGACCAGGCCGCGGACGGCCTTGTCCATCTGGAGCGGGTTGCGCGGGGGCTCGACGGAGATGGTCGGGACCTCGTCGGGGACGGCGCCGTAGCCGCGCAGCCGCTGCGAGAGCGATCCGGCCTGCTCCTTGGTGCGGGGCACCAGGACCCGCCAGCCGAAGAGCGGCTTGGTCTCGAACCACGACAGCGTCTCGCGCAGGTCGACGACGTTGCCGACGACGACCACGGCGGGGGGCGACATCCGGGCGGTTCGGGCGTCGGCCGCGATCCGCTCGAGCGTCGAGGTGACGGTGGCCTGCTCGGTGGTGGTGCCGACGCGGGTCATCGCGACCGGGGTGGTCGCGGGGCGACCGGCGGCGATCAGCCCCTTGCTGATCTCGCCGATCTGACCGACCGCGGAGAGCAGCACGAGCGTGCGGTTGTCGGCGTACTGCGTCCAGTCGACCTTGTCGCCACAGGTCACGACCGCGACCTCGCGGTGGTCCTTGGTGGTGAGCGGGATGCCGGCGTACGCCGGGACCGCACTGACCGACGAGACGCCGGGGACGATCTCGAAGCCGAGGCCGGCCTTCACGCAGGCCTGCGCCTCCTCGGGACCGGAGGCGTAGAGGAACGGGTCGCCCGACATCAGCCGGACCACGCGCAGGCCGCGCTTGGCGTGCTTGACGACCACCTTGGCGCGGGCGGCGTGGGTGAGCGGCTGGCCGTCCTCGCCGAAGCCGCCGTCGACGAGCTCGGGCCCGGCGTGCGGGGTGGGCTCGTCGCCCTCGGCCGTCTCGACGTCGTACGTCGGGAGGCCGAGCAGCAGCCGGACGAGCGTCGTGTGCTCGGGCACCTCGGTAACCACGACGTCGGCCTGCTTGAGCAGATCGGCGGCGCGCACGGTCAGCAGGCCGGGGTCACCGGGGCCGCTGCCGACGAACGACACCCAGCCTCGGGTGGCTCCCGGGGTGGTGGTGGTGGTCTTGCCTCGCGTCATGCGTTCTGCCTCTTGTCTATGTCCGTGAGTCGAGCTGCACCGTCCGCGAGCATCTCCCTCGCGAGCCGGGTTCCGACGCCCTCGGCGTCGGCAGGGTCTCCGGTCGCGGACATCCGCACCGCGAGACCCCCGTCGGGTGACATGGCCACGGCCCGCACCCAGATCTCATCGCCGTCCTCACCCTCGACCACCTCGGCCAGTGCGCCGATCGGTGCGGAGCACCCGCCTTCGAGCGTGGCGAGCACGGCCCGCTCCGCCCGGACGGCTGCCCGGGTGTGAGGGTCGTCGAGCCGCGCGAGCTCCCCCACGAGCTCGTCGTCCGACCGGCACTCGACCGCCAGCGCACCCTGCCCGGGGGCAGGAAGCATCTGGAGGGGGTCGAGCACCTCGGTCGCCTCGTCGAGGCGGCCGATCCGGGCCAACCCGGCCCGCGCGAGAAGCACTGCGTCGTACTCGCCCGCACGGACCTTGCCGATCCGGGTGTCGACATTCCCACGAACGCCCACGACGTCCAAACCGAGGCCGAGGGCGTGCAGCTGTGCCGCGCGCCGCGGCGAGCCCGTGCCGACCCGGCTGCCCACGGGCAGCTCGCCCAGGGTGAGCCCGTCGCGGGCGACCACGACGTCGCGCGGGTCCTCGCGCAGCGGTACGGCGGCCAGGGTCACGCCGTCGTGGGGATAGGTCGGGAGGTCCTTGAGCGAGTGCACGGCCACGTCGACCGCGCCGCTGAGCAGCGCCTCGCGCAGCGCGCCGACGAAGACGCCGGTGCCTCCGGCCTCGACCAGCGGGGTGCCGGCGCCCTGGCTGCGGTCGCCGTCGGTGGTGACCTCGACCAGCACGGCCTCGCGGCCCAGCTGGGTGCGGATCAGCTCGGCGACCGTCCCGGCCTGGGTGGTCGCGAGCAGGGAGCGGCGGGTGCCGACCTTGACCGGGGCCCTCACGTGAGCCCCTCGGGCCGGGTGACGGCGTCGACGGCCTCGGGGTCGAGCGCGAACAGCTCGGCGAGCGCCGCGGCGTACGAGACGGCACCGGTCTCGTTGGCCAGCTCGCGGACCCGGACGGTCGGCTGGTGCAGCAGCTTGTCGGCGACCCGGCGCACGGTGTGGAGCACCTCGGCGCGGGCGGAGTCGTCGAGGTCGGGCAGGCGGCCCACCAGACGCTCCATCTCGGCGTCGACGACGGACGTGGCCATCGACCGCAGCGCGACCACGGTCGGGGTGACGCTCGCCTGGCGGCGGGCGGAGAGGAACGCCGCGACCTCCTGGGTCACGATCCGGCGCACGCCCTCGACCTCGCGGCCCGCGTCGGAGTCGCGCAGCTCGTCGGCCAGCTCGGCCAGGTTGATCAGGGTGACCCCCGGCAGCAGGCCGGCCGCGGGGTCGACGTCGTGGGGCAGTGCCAGGTCGACGATCGCGAGCTCGCGCCCGTCGGCGGTCGCGGCGGCCACCATCTCCGACGTCACGAGGACGCCGGTCGAGCCGGTGCAGGAGACGACCACGTCGGCGAGCGCGAGCTCGGCCTCGAGGTCGACGAGCAGTGCGGCCCGGGCGCCGTACTCGCCCGCGAGGCGATCGGCGTTGCCGGCCGTGCGGTTGGCGACCGTGACGCTGGCGGCGCCACGACGAGACAGCGTCGCGGTGGCGAGCCCGGCCATGGCGCCGGCGCCGAGCACCAGCGCGCGCTTGCCGGTCAGGTCGCCGACGGCGGTGTGGCTGCGGTCGAGCGCGGCCGACACCAGCGACGGCGCGGCCCGGTCGATGTCGGTCTCGGCGCGGGCCCGCTTGCCGACCCGGAGGGCCTGCTGGAAGAGCACGTTGAGGGCCGGGCCGACGGTGCCGATCTCCTGGCCCGCGCTGAGCGCGTCGCGGGTCTGGCCCAGGATCTGGCCCTCGCCGAGCGCCATGGAGTCGAGCCCCGCGACGACCTGGAAGAGGTGGGACACGGCGCCGTCGTCGTAGTGGACGTAGAGGTGCGGCAGCATCGCCTCGGTGGCCTCGCCGGCCCGCTCGATGAGCATCCGCGACACCTCCTCGACACTGCCGTGGAAGCGGTCGACGTCGGCGTAGATCTCGAGCCGGTTGCACGTCGAGATGACGGTCGCCTCGGTGACGTGCTCGCACGCGGCGACGTCGTCGATGAGCTTGTGGACGCCGTCGGCGTCGAGCGCGACCTGCTCGAGCAACGAGACGGGTGCGGACTTGTGGGAGATGCCGACCACGAGAACGCTCATGCGCGTACTCGCTTCGCTCCGTGCGCGCATGAGGCACAGGTCGCACTGTGTTGAATGACTCGCTCGCTTCGCTCGCTCATGCGGACGCCGCCTTCCTCTGCTCGTGGTAGGCCAGGATCTGCAGCTCGATCGACAGGTCGACCTTGCGTACGTCGACCTGGTCGGGGACGTTCAGCACGGTCGGCGCGAAGTTGAGGATGCTGGTGATCCCGAAGGCGACCATCCGGTCGGCGACGTCCTGCGCGGCGAGCGCGGGCGTCGCGATCACGCCGATGGCGACCGCGTGGTCACGGACGATCTTCTCGAGGTGGTCGAAGGGGCGGACGTCGATGCCGGCGACCACCTCCTCGTGACGGGCCGGGTCGGCGTCGAGCAGGGCCACGACCCGGAAGCCGCGGCTGCGGAAGCCCGAGTAGTTGGCGAGCGCCTGGCCCAGGTTGCCGATGCCGACGATGACCACGGGCCAGTCCTGGGTCACGCCGATCTCGCGGGCGATCTGGTAGCGCAGGTAGTCGGTGTCGTAGCCGACGCCGCGGGTGCCGTAGCTGCCGAGGTAGGAGAGGTCCTTGCGGAGCTTGGCGCTGTTGACGCCGGCGGCGGCGGCCAGCTCCTCGCTGGAGCAGGTGCTGGTGCCCTGCTCGGAGAGGGTGGTGAGCGCCCGGAGGTAGATCGGGAGTCGCGCAACGGTGGCCTCGGGGATGTCCCGGGCGCTCTCGGGTGAAGTCCGTGCGGTCACTGCGTGTCTCGTCTCCATGCCAGGGGCTGGGCCGTCGTCGGGCACGAGAGAAGCGACCCCGCTGCACCCGGCGGCTCGATCACTGTAGGAGTTTGTGAACGCGAGAACAAACCGAGACGGGCCGCTCCCGGCCGTGGTGCTAGCACATGTGAGATGAGCCACGCCGAGCGGGTCGGTCAGCGGCCGGGCCCGGCTCCCAGCGCGGCGCGGAGCCGACCCTCGTCCACCCGCCAGAAGTCGTGCTGGCGGCCGTCGACGAAGGTCACCGGGACCTCCTCGCCGAAGCGCTCCCGGAGCCCGGGGTCGTCGTCGATGGAGACCTCGTCGTACTCCTCGCCCAGGTCGGCGCAGACGCGCTCGACCACCTCCCGGGCGGCGTCGCAGAGGTGGCACCCCGGCCGGGAGTAGAGCGTGACCCGGGCGGTCACCCGCTCACTCCAGCAGTCCGAGCGTCCGGCGACGCTCGATGCCGCGGAGCCGGCCCTTCTGGACCTTGCCGGTCACGGTCTTCGGGAGCTCGTCGACGACCTCGATGCGGCTGGGCTGCTTGAAGCGGGCCAGCCGCACGTCGCAGTGACGTCGTACGGCGTCGGCGATCGCGTCCGGGTCGGCACCGGGCGCACGGACGTAGGCGACCACCGCCTCGCCGGTGAGCGGGTCGTCGACGCCGATCACCGCGACCTCCGCGACGCCGTCGACCTCCTCGATGACGTCCTCCACCTCCACGGGGTAGACGTTGAAGCCCGAGACGATCACCAGCTCCTTGAGCCGGTCGACGAGGAACAGGTCGCCGGACGGGTCGAGGAAGCCCACGTCGCCGGTCGACCACCAGCCCTCGTCGTCGGGCCCGCCGGCACCGTCGGGCCAGTAGCCGCTGAAGAGGTTGTCGCCGCGGATCTGGATCTCCCCGGGGTCGACGCCCTCGGGCGTCCGGCCGGACTCGTCGACGAGCCGGATCTCGACGCCGGGCAGCGCGGCACCCACCGACCCGACCTGGGGCACGACGCTGCACAGGGTGCTGGTGACCACCGGGGACGCCTCGGTCAGGCCGTAGCCCTGGTGGACCGGGATGCCGGTGCGCTCGGTGAACCGCTCGACGAGCTGGGTGGACAGCGGCGCCGAGCCGGAGAGCATCAACCGCACCGGGCCCAGGTGCTCCTCGAGGTGCTCCTCGTCCTGCCAGTAGGCGAAGACCGGCGGCGCGATCGGGATCACGCTGCACGCCTCGTCGTCGATGAGCGACAGGGTCTCCTGCGGGTCGAAGCGGTCGACCAGCACCAGCTTGGCGCGGTGCCGCAGCACCCCACCGAGGACGGCGTTGAGCCCGTAGACGTGGAAGAGCGGGAGCACGCCGAGCACCACGTCGTCGCCGTGCATCATCGGAGGCTCCACCCGGGCGACCTGTTCGATGTTGGCGAGCAGCGCGCGGTGGGTGAGCATCGCGGCGCGCGGCAGGCCCGACGTCCCGCTCGTGTAGAGGAGCGCCGCCAGCTTCTCGGGATCCTGGAGCGGCGGGACCGGCCGGGCCGGCATCGCCCGGAGCTGGTCGTAGGAACGCTCCCCCGGCCGCAGCGTCGCACCGATCGCGACGATCCGCGGCGGGGCCTCCTGGGACTCGAGCGCCTCGCGGACCGCGACGACCGTGTCGGCGTCGGTGACGACCATCCGCGCACCCGAGTCCTCGACCATCCGGCCCAGCTCGCCCGGCGTCGACCGCGGGTTGACCGGCACGGCGACGGCCTGGGCCCGCAGGACCCCGAGGTACGTCGTGACGAACTCGATCCGGTTGCCCACCGCGATGAGCACCCGGTGCCCGCCGACGATCCCGGCGGCACCGAGCCCGGTGGCGATCCGCCCGACCTCGTCGTCGAGCTGGGCCCAGGTCAGGCTGCGCCCGCCTGCCTCCACGAGTGCGAGCCGGTCGGGGTGGTCGGCGGCGGCCTCGCTGACCAGCTCGGCGACATCGCGCATCCCAGACATGGGGGGATACTTCCACACCCTCCGACGTGCCCCCCGACGGTCTACCCTGCCCCTGTGACCCCGCCTCCCGACAAGCGAGTCCGGCCGCGCAACCTGCAGGCCCGGTCGACGCTCGCCGGCGAGGCCGCCGCGGCGGCCGCCGAGGTCGAGTCGGCGCTCGCGGCGCCGCTCGATCCCGAGGTCGCAGCCTTCTTCGACGTCGACAACACCGTGATGCAGGGCGCGAGCATCTTCCACCTCGCCCGGGGGCTGCACCGGCGCAAGTTCTTCACGACCCGGGAGATCCTCGGCGCGGCCTGGAAGCAGGCCTACTTCCGCATGGTCG
>JAOPXG010000186.1 GCA_025965275.1 Nocardioides sp. | reverse complement strand
GAGGTCGAGGTCCTCGACGTCGCGCAGATGCTGCTCGCGTCGGTGAAGGGCGAGGTCGCCACCCGCGCCAAGCCCGGGTCGGCCGCGGCCGCCGCTCCTGCGGCGAAGAAGGCCGACGAGAAGCAGGACGAGGCGACCAAGGCGGAGCCCGAGGAGGGCGACGCCACCCAGACCGAGGACACCGTCACCGACACCGAGGACGCCGGCCCGGCCGCCAAGGCCAGCGGCGGCTCGTCGCTCTTCGACACCCCGGAGGCGAAGGAGCCGGCGGAGACCGCCGCCGAGGACAAGCCCGTCGAGGACGAGGCGAAGGCCGCCCAGCCCGCCTCCTCCGGTGGCTCGCTCTTCGACGTCGGCGGCGACGCACCCGCCGAGCCGGAGGCCGAGGCCGAGCCCGAGACCGACGAGAAGGCGGCCGAGCCCGAGGAGCCGAAGGCCGAGGCGAAGCCCGCGTCGTCGGGTGGCTCCCTCTTCGACATCGCCGCCGACGAGCCGGCCGCACCCGCAGCCAAGGCCTCGGAGAAGGCCGAGCCCGAGGCGAAGGACGAGCCCGCCGAGGAGCCGAAGGCAGAGGCGGCCCCGGCCGCCGAGCCGAAGGCAGAGATTCCGAGCGGATCACTCTTCGATATCGAGGCACCCGAGCCCGCAGCCAAGACTGACCCGGAGCCCGAGCCGGAGCCCGAGGCCGAGACTGAGCCGGAGGACAACGCAGAGCCCGAGCCGGAGCCCGAGCCCGAGGTCGAGGAAGAGCCCGCCACCTCGGCGGCGACGCCGTCGGCCGAGATCCCCGAGAGCGGCTCCCTCTTCGACATCGAGGCGCCCGAGCCCGCCGCCGCACCCGCAGCCAAGGCCGACCCGGAGCCCGAGCCCGAGGCCGAGGCGAAGGACGAGCCCACCGACGAGCCGGAGCGGGAGACCGACGAGGACCTGAGCCCCGGGGCGGCGATCAGCGCCGCAGCGACCGCCGCGGCCAGCGCCGCCGCGGGCGACGGGCCCGCGCCCGCCGCCGAGCCCCAGGACAAGACCGAGCCGGAATCCGAGCCGGAGCCGGAGGCAGCCGAGGAGCCCGAGGGCAAGACCGAGCCCGAATCCGAGCCGGAGGCAGCCGAGGAGCCCGAGGACGAGCCCGAGCCCGAGCCGCAGGAGAAGGCCGAGGCGAAGCCGAAGCCGCAGTCCAGCGGCGAGGCCCACCAGCCGAAGACCGACGTCGACATCCACGAGACCGGCTCGCTCTTCGACCTCTGAGCGTCACCACAGCGCGGTGGATCGGATCAACCAGGTTGCTCCGGTCCACCGCGTCGTTCATTTCAGGCAGGCACGGAACCGATCCGCACCCCTCGCCGGTCCTACGGTGGACGGGACAGGAGAGCGGATGGACTTCAGTGAGTACGTCGCGGCACGGCGCCCCACGCTGGTGCGCACGGCCGTCCTGCTCGGCTGTCCCTCGCCGGATGCCGAGGACGTCGTGCAGACCGCCCTGCTCCGCTGCTACCGATCCTGGCGGCGAGTGACCCGCGCCGACCAGCCCGACGCCTACGTCTACCGGGTTCTCGTCAACACCCTCCGCGACGCCCGGTCACGTCGGTGGAACGGCGAGCTCCCGACCGACGAGCTGCCCGAACCCGCGCCCGAGGCGACCGACCCCACGACCGGCCTCGCCGTACGGCGCGCCCTCGCCGCGATGACCACCGAGCACCGCGAGGTGCTGGTGCTCCGCTACTACGCCGACCTCTCCGAGCGCGAGACCGCCGATGCGCTCGGCATCGCGGTCGGCACCGCCAAGAGCCGCACGGCCCGCGCCCTGGCCGCGCTCGCCGCCGACGGCAACGTGACCAACGTGAGGAGCAGCTGATGCTCACCGACGACGAAGCCCGCCGGCTGCTCCAGCTCGCCGGGGAGACCGTGCCCGTCGATCCGACGCGGACCCTCCCCGAACCCCCGCGCCGCCCAAGCTGGCCGGTCCTGGTCGCGGCTGCCGCGGTCGTCGCGATCGCCGTGACGTCGCTCGTCCTCGCGAACCGCGACGGAAGCAGTCCCAGGCCGGAACCCGCGCCGCCCGTCCCGACCTCCGTCCAGGTCCCGTCGGTCCTCGGCTACGCACAGGACGACGCGGTTCGCACACTCATGGAGGCGGGCTTCACGGTCTCGTCGAAGCCCGTCCCCTCCTGCGACCAGACGCCCACCGCGTGGGGCACCCAGCCCGCCGCAGGGACCCCACTGGAGCCACGCTCGGCGATCGTGCTCGAGGTGACCGCTCCGACCGACGGCTTCTGCGTCGATGACAGCGTGACGCTCGCTCGCGAGCTGCTGAACTTCGCCGACGGTCGAGGCCCAGCGCCCCAGCTCGCCGGCACCATCACCATCTACGACGAGAACGGCAGCGCGGAGATCACCGCCGCCCAGGCCGCCGACCCGGAGACCTGGCGGGCCTGCTCGGCTGCAGAGGTGTGCACCTCGGCCCTGGCCGCCCTCAGCGCGGCGGCCCACGCCTTCTACCTCGCGCCGGGCAGCGAGGAGACCCGCTACGTCTCGCCTGTGCTGACCGCCAGCAGCCAGCACCCGTCGTGCCCCTACAACGCCGGCCCGGACCTGGGTCGCTTCTCCGTACGGATCCAGGTGCTCTCCTCGAAGGACGGGCCTGTCTGTACGGACACGGCCGTCGACGTCTACCGCGACTCCGACGACCGCATCGACGCGGTGGTGCTGCGCACGCTGGGCTCGACGGCCGTCGCCACCAGCCCCATCGAGGACCTCGCCCACCAGCTCGTCGACTTCGCCCAGGGCAACGGCGACCTGCCGTCGATCGGCGACGAGGTCGACCTGTACGTCGGGGGCGCGTTCACCGGCCTCGTCACCCAGGACTCCGCCACCGACCGGCAGGCGTGGGAAACGTGCACCGAGACCGGGACGTACGCCGGCCGCGACTGCCCGTTCTCGCCACTCGAAGTGCTCCGCCACGAGGGTCAGGCGGTCGAGCTCACCGCCGATCGCATCCCCCGCAGATGTCTGCCGTCGTTCGACGATCCGTCCGACGGGATCGACGCGGCCGACTCCATCACGATCGTCCCGGCCAACACGGGCTACGGCATGTGCCTCGGCTTCGCCGTCGAGCTCTACGTCAACGACGACAACCAGCTCGTCGCGGTCGACCTGCTGCTCCCGAAGAAGGAGTGACCCATCCGGTCGTAGCGTGGGCTCCGAACAGGATGAGAGATGGAGCCCCGCGAGTACGTCGACGCCCGCTGGTCCGCACTGGTGCGTGCGGCCGCGCTCCTCGGCGCCTCGGAGGCCGAAGCTCCCGACCTGGTCCGCCAGGTGCTGGCCCACAACGAGCGCCGGATCCGTCGGGCGAAGGACCCCGACCCCCTCGTGCACCGGGCTCTCGCCGCGGCCATCCCCCACTCCGAGCTGACCCGCTTCGGCGCGGAGCAGGATCTCGAGACCCGGCGCGAGATGCTGATCGAGTTCGACGAGCAACCGATGCCCGCGCCGGTCGGACCGACACCGAGGCCCCATGACCGCAGGTGGCCCCTGGCCGCGACAGCCGCCGGCGTCCTGCTGCTCGTCGCCGCCCTGGTCGCCACCGCGCTGACGACGCGAGGAGGCGACGACCGGCCCGGCGACACGCTGCGTCCCGACCAGGTGCCGTCGCTCTTCGGGTACGACGTCGCCGCGGCCCAGGCGATGCTCAGCCACCGCGGGCTCGCCGTCACCCTGACGCCGTTCCGTGCGTGTGAGGTGCAGGACCGCGTCGTCGCGGCGAACCCGCCGACCGGCACGACGTACTCC
>JAOPXG010000180.1 GCA_025965275.1 Nocardioides sp. | reverse complement strand
TCGAGACCAAGCAGTCCCGGCTCAAGATCGAGGGCCAGAAGGACGCCAAGCGCGCCAAGATGCTGGAGAAGGAGCTCGAGTGGGTCCGCTCCAACGCCAAGGCGCGGCAGACCAAGAGCCGCTCCCGGCTCGCGCGCTACGAGGAGATGGCGGCCGAGGCCGACCGGATGCGCAAGATCGACACCTCCGAGATCAACATCCCGGCGGGCCCGCGCCTCGGTGACATCGTGCTCGAGGCTCGAGGTCTGGCCAAGGGCTTCGAGGACCGCACCCTGATCCACGACCTGACGTTCACGCTGCCCCGCGCGGGCATCGTCGGCGTGATCGGCCCCAACGGCGTCGGCAAGACCACGCTCTTCCGGATGATCACCGGCGGCGAGCAGCCCGACGAGGGCGAGCTCAAGGTCGGCACGACCGTGAAGCTGTCGTACGTCGACCAGAGCCGCGGCGGCATCGATCCCAACAAGAACGTCTGGGAGGTCGTCTCCGACGGGCTCGACTTCATCAAGGTCGCGAACTTCGAGATGAACTCGCGCGCCTACGTCGCGTCGTTCGGCTTCAAGGGCCCCGACCAGCAGAAGAAGGCCGGCGTGCTCTCCGGTGGAGAGCGCAACCGTCTCAACCTGGCGCTCACCCTCAAGATGGGCGGCAACCTGCTGCTGCTCGACGAGCCCACCAACGACCTCGACGTCGAGACCCTGTCGTCGCTCGAGGACGCGATCCTCGACTTCCCGGGCTGCGCCGTGGTCACGTCGCACGACCGGTGGTTCCTCGACCGGGTCGCCACCCACATCCTCGCGTGGGAGGGCGACGACGAGGACCCCGCCAAGTGGTTCTGGTTCGAGGGCAACTTCGCGGCGTACGAGGAGAACAAGATCGAGCGGCTCGGCCTCGAGGCGGCCCGTCCGCACCGGGTCACCCACCGCAGGCTCACCAGGGACTGATTCCCCCGCTGGTTGAGGAAGGCGCGCTGGCGCCTGTCTCGAAACCGGGTGAGCCGAACGACGTCCTCGTTCGTCTCACTGGGTCTCGACACGCGCGTCGCGGCTTCGCGCGCTCAGCCGCGGCGCTTGCTCGACCCGCCTCCGGTCTGAGCCGCTGGCGCGTCTCAGCTCCGGCGCATCTCCATCTCGGGGTGGCCGGCGACCAGGTTGTCGGAGACGGCGTTCATGACGCGGCCCAGCGCCGCGAAGTCCTCGGGGCTGACCAGGTCGACCAGGTGGTCGCGGACGCCGTTCACGTGGATGTCGGCCATCCGCACCAGGAGGTCGTAGCCCTTGGACGTCATGGTCGCGACGACCCCGCGGCCGTCCTCCGGCGAGCTCCCGCGGACGACGTAGCCGGCGCGTTCCATCCGGGCGATCGTGTGGGTCACCCGGCTGCGGCTGTGGGCCAGCGCGTCGGCGAGCTGGGCCATCCGCATCTGCCGGTTCTCACGCTCGGAGAGCCGGACCAGGATCTCGTACTCCACCAGCGACAGGTCGCACTCCCGGTGCAGGTCGTCGTCGAGCCGGTCGAGGAGCAGGGTCATCCCCATCAACAGCGCTCGCCAGGAGCGCTGCTCGTCCTCGGTCAGCCAGGCCGTGCCCCCGTTGTCCGTCACCCAGGCAGTGTAAGCACGTGACGCCGGTCAGATGCGCTCGAGGATCAGCGCCATGCCCTGCCCGCCGCCGACGCACATGGTGATCAGGCCGGTCGACTTGTCGTGCCAGTCGAGCGAGTTCAGCATCGTGTTCTGGAGCCGGGCGCCGGTCATGCCGAACGGGTGGCCGACGGCGATCGCGCCGCCGTTCACGTTGAGCCGGTCGAGGTCGATGCCGAGGTCCTGGTAGGACGGCACCACCTGCGCCGCGAAGGCCTCGTTGATCTCGACCAGGTCGATGTCGCCGATGCTCATCTTCGCGTGGGCGAGCGCCCGCTTGGTCGCCTCGACCGGGCCGAGGCCCATGATCTCGGGGGACAGGCCGCTGACGCCGGTGGAGACGATCCGGGCGAGCGGGGTGAGGCCCAGCTCGGCGGCCTTCGTGTCGGACATGATGATGACCGCGGCCGCGCCGTCGTTGAGGCCGCAGCAGTTGCCGGCGGTGACGACGCCGTCGGGACGGAAGACCGGCTTGAGGTCCTTGATGCCGTCGTAGGTGACGCCGGCGCGCGGGCCGTCGTCCTTGCTGACCACGGTGCCGTCGGGCGTGGTGACCGGCGTGATCTCGCGGGCCCAGAAGCCGTCGTTGATCGCCTTCTCGGCCAGGTTCTGCGAGCGGACGCCGAACTCGTCGAGCTCCTGGCGGCTGAGGCCGCGCAGCTTCGCGACGTTCTCGGCCGTCTGGCCCATGGCGATGTAGGCGTCGGGGAGCAGCCCGTCCTCGCGCGGGTCGTGCCAGTCCTGGCCGCCCTCGGCAGCCTTGGCGGTGCGCGCCTTGGCCTCGTCGAACTCGTGGTTCTGGGTGTCGGGCCAGTGGTCCGAGGTGCCCTTGGCGAAGCGCGACACGGTCTCGACACCGGCCGAGATGAAGACGTCGCCCTCGCCGGCCTTGATCGCGTGGAAGGCCATCCGGGTGGTCTGCACCGACGACGAGCAGTAGCGGGTGACGGTCGCGCCGGGGACGTCGTCCATGCCGTTGAGCACGTTCACGATCCGCGCCATGTTGTTGCCGGACTCGCCGCCCGGCAGGCCGCACCCGAGGTAGTGGTCGTCGATCGTGTTGGGGTCGAGCGCCGGGATCTTGTCCAGGGCGGCCTTCACGATGAACGCGGTCAGGTCATCGGGCCGCAGCTCGGTGAGCGACCCCTTGTTCGCGCGACCGATGGGGGTACGTGCGGCGGAAACGATGACTGCCTCGGGCATGGGTTCTCCGTTCGGGTGTGGGTTGCTGCGCTCGCCACACTAGACGGTGTTCTAGTTCGTCGGACCGAGGCGTTCGTCACTCTCCCGGAGCGCCGGCGAGCCCGTTGCTGAGCAGCTCGAGCGAGCGGGTCAGGAAGTCCGAGCGCTCGGCGGCCGGCTTCAGCAGGGCGGCCAGCAGGATGCCGTCGTACGACGCCACGAGCGCCTCCGCCCGCTCCGAGCTGTGCTCCTTGCCGGTGGCCGCCATGATCCCCTCGACCAGGCCGATGAGGCGGGCCCGGTGGCCGGCCAGGATCGCGGAGAGATCGGCGTCGCGGGTGGCCGCCATCGTCAGCTCCAGCCGGGCGACGAGCAGCTCGCGCTGGTCCAGCCAGTGCAGGAACAGGTCGAGGGCCGCCCGCACGCCTTCACGGTCGTCGTCCACGTCGCAGGCGAGGATCCGGTCGGCGAGCCGGTCGACGTCCGCCAGCAGGGCGTTGGCGACGTACTCGGTCAGCGCCCCCTGGAGGGCCTGGCGGGTGCGGAGGTACGCCGAGCAGCTGCCCTCGGGCAGACCCGCTCGCCGGTCGACCGCCCGGTGGGTCAGCCCGCGGAGACCGTTGTCGGCGATCACGTGCAGGGCCGCATCGAGGAGCTGGCGGCGCCGCGGGCTGAGGGCGGGGGCCTCGACCGTGGCGGCGGCGGTCTCGGGGGCGGGCATGGACACCTCTCGACGGGCTGTGACCGGAGACACTACCGCGCGTTGTTGCGGGGCCTGCGGGCACGGGAGTAGCTTCTACAGAAGTAGAAATCTACATTTGTAGAAAGGAATCGTGATGACCGTCATCACCCCGCTCGGTTCGTTCATGATCATCGCCTTCATCGTCCTCGGCGTGGTGGCGTCGGCCGCCTCGCTGGCCGTCCTCACCGAGTTCGTCGCGAGCAACCGCAAGGTCCGCCTGACCCGCCACCAGTCGGTCGGCACGTACTACCGCGGGCTCGCTCACCTGCACTGACGCCTCTCCGCCCGCCCGGCGCCGCCCGGGCGAGCGGATCTCTGGCAGCATCGGTGCCGTGCGACATCTGTACGAGTGCCCGATGCGCTGGGCCGACCTCGACCTCCTGGGCCACGTCAACAACGTGGTCTACGTGGACTACCTCCAGGAGGCCCGGGTCGACATGATGCGCACCCACGGCCCGTCGGCCCAGGGCGCGCTGGCCGAGGGCACCGTCGTGGTGCGCCACGAGGTGAGCTACCTCGCCCCGCTGACCTTCGGCTTCCGGCCGGTCTCGATCGAGTGCTGGGTCACGGAGATCCGGGCGGCCACGTTCACGATGGCCTACGAGATCTTCCACGACCTCCCCGGCGACGAGGGCCGTCGCGTCTACCTCCGGGCGACGACCGTCCTGACGCCGTACGTCTTCGCCACCGAGAGCCCCCGCCGGCTCACCGAGCTAGAGCGGGAGACGCTCGCCGCCTTCCTCGAGCCGACCGAGCGGGTGCGGCGCCCCCCGGTGCGGCCGGTGCGGCCCGAGACCGCCAGCCGCTACCCGATCCAGGTGCGGTTCTCCGACGTGGACGTCTACGGGCACGTCAACAACGTGAAGTACTTCGAGTACCTCCAGGAAGCGCGGATCTTCCTGAACGCGCGGCTCTGGGAGGACCTGGAGCCGGTCTCGCTGGTGGTCGCGCAGACCGACGTCGACTACCGCGTCCCGATCCTCTTCCGGCCCGAGCCGTACGACGCATGGTCCTGGGTCTCGCGGGTCGGCACCCGGTCGGCGACCATCGAGTCGCTCATCATGGACGGCGACGCGGTGCTGTCCCGAGCCCGGGTCGCGATCGTCTTCTTCGACCAGGAGACCCAGCGCTCGACGGCGCCGCCCGAGCCCTACCTCGACGCGCTGCGGACGCTGCTGCCCGCCTGATCGTCCGCCAGGACGCCCGACTCGCGAAGCCGACGCAGGCCGCGGTGGTGGGCGACCCGGACGGCCACCGCGGAGATGCCGAGCGCCGAGGCCGTGGTCCCGACATCGAGGCCGACCACGTCGAGGCAGCCCACCACCTCGCGCTCGCGCCGCGGCAGGGTCGCCAGCGCACGGACCACCCAGTCCTGCGCGGCATGGGCAGACGCCGGCCCCGGCACGGCGGGCGGGTCGGCCAGGGCGTGCAGGTCGGTGGGGTGGGTGTTGCGCCGCAGCCCGCGCCGCCGGGTGTTGCCGCCGATCTTGCGGGCGATGCCGAACAACCAGCCGGCGAACTCCGATGACGTACCGCTGAAGCCGGAGATCTTCTCGGCCGCGACGAGCCAGGCCTCCGCGGCGAGATCGTCGGCCGCGACCGCGGTGTCACCGCTGGGCCGGGTGCTCAGCCAGACGACCAGTCGTCCGGCGTGCTCGCGGTAGAGGGCGCGCCAAGCGTCGGCGTCGCCCCTCTTCGCGCCCGCCACCACCGCGTCGTCGGTACTCACCGGGGCTGTCTGCCACCCGCTCCGTGGCCGGGACGAGACCCGCCGTGCTCGTGCGCGTTGCCGGCCTTGTCGGTGGCGTGCTGGTTCGGGTGGTCGCCGGCGTGCTCGTCGGGCCCGTTGCCCTGCTTGTTGCCCTGCCCGTTGCCCTGGTGCTGGCCCGGGTTCTGGTCGGGACCCCCACCCGAACCGGCGGGGGCGTTCGGCTGGCCGGTGGGAGGCGCGGTCCCGCCGGGCCCGCCGCCGGCGGGTGTCGAGGGCGGGCCGGAGGTCGTCGAGGACGGGCCGGAGGTCGCGGTCGGCCGGGTCCGCTCGGTCGGCGCCGCGGCCGTCGGCGTGGGGTCGGGCGAGCCGGGGGTGCTCGCCGGGGTCGTCGGGGCCGGCGTCGGATCGGGGCCGTCCGGCGAGCCCAGCCCGGTCAGCCAGGCAGCGCCGACCAGCACCGCCGCGACGCTGGCCGCGACCAGCCCCACCCGCCAGGTCGCGTGCGGTGCCGCTGCGCTCTCCCGCACGGGGGCTCCGGCCGCGGCCAGCGAGCTCAGGCGGGCGAGGAACGCCTCGTCCGGCTCGAGGGTCGGTACGACTGCTCGCAGCGACGAGCTGCGGGCCGGCTGATCAGCCATGCGTGCCTCCTGGTGGACGTAGGACGGTCCCGACGCTAGCGGGGGAACTGAGCGCCGGAACCGTCCAGATCGTGGGGTCAGCCGGCGGCCGGGGTCGGCGTCGGCGTCGCGGTGGCGTGCTCGTCGGGGTGGTCACCGGCGTGCTCGTTCGGGCCATGGCCCTGGTGCGGCAGAGGGTGCGGGTGAGCGGCGTCGTGACCGTGGTCGGTGCCGCCCGGCAGCGCGTGGGTGTCGGGGTGGGTGCCGGCGTGCTCGTTCGGCTGCGAGTCCTCGGTCGGGGTCTCGGTCTCGGTGACCTCGGTCTCCGGTGCCTGGGCCGGCTCCGTGGCCTCGGTCGGCTCGGCGGCCTCGGTCGGCGTCGGCGTGGGCGGTGCGTGCTTCGCCCGCGCCTCGGCGGCGCGTGCCTGGCCCGCCGCTGCGTGCTCGTCGACCTCGTGGCCGTTCTTGTTGGTCACGGGGGAGGGGGGCGCCGAGGCAGTGGACGAGGCCGTGGACGACGCCTGGTCCGCGGTCGGGGCCGACGATCCGCTCTGCGTCGCGTACGCCGCGCCGAACGTGAGGGCGGCGGCGAGGGCGGCGGTGGCCGAGACGGCGGTGGTGGTCCTGCGCATGGGAGTTGCCTCCTCAGATGGGGTGGCGGAGATCCGCCTGTACACCCCTCACCTGTCGCGAGCGGCCCCCGGTGTTACATCGTCAGTCGAGGATCATTCGAAGCTGTTGACCATGAACTGCGCGGCGTGCGTGACGTAGTCCCAGAACTGCGCGTCCTGCTCCGGGGTCAGCGCGACCTCGTCGAGCCCGGCCCGGAAGTGCGTCAGCCAGTGGTCCTTGGCCTCCGGCGTCACCGCGAACGGCGCGTGCCGCATCCGCAGCCGCGGGTGGCCGCGGGTGTCGGAGTAGGTCGTGGGCCCACCCCAGTACTGCACGAGGAACAGCAGGAAGCGCTCCTCGGCAGGGCCGAGGTCCTCCTCGGGGTACAGCGGCCGGAGCACCTCGTCCTCGGCGACGCCCTCGTAGAACTTCGCCACGATCCGCCGGAAGGTCTCGAAGCCGCCGATCTCCTCGTAGAACGTGGTCATGCGTCCATTGTGACGACGCCCGGATCGCGACCCGACACCGGCGTGCCAGACTCGAGATCGAAACAGTCTTCCGAGCCACACACGAGGAGATCGACGCACATGGCAACCACTCGCAACGCCAGCACCCATTGGGAGGGCACCCTCTTCGAGGGCGCCGGACAGGTCACGCTGGAGTCCTCCGGCATCGGCACGTACGACGTCTCCTGGGCCTCGCGCGCCGAGGACGCCAACGGCAAGACCAGCCCCGAGGAGCTGATCGCCGCCGCGCACTCGTCCTGCTTCTCCATGGCCCTCTCCAACGGACTGGCCAAGGCCGGCACGCCGGCGACCTCGCTGGACACCAGCGCGGCGGTCGACTTCGTGCCGGGCACCGGCATCACCGAGATCCGGCTCACCGTGAAGGGCGTCGTCGAGGGCATCAGCAGCGACGACTTCGTCGCCGCGGCCACGGCCGCCAAGGAGGGCTGCCCGGTCAGCCAGGCGCTCGCCGCCGTCCCGATCAAGCTCGAGGCGTCTCTCGCCTGAGCGGGGACGCGGCAGCGGACCCGCTGATGGTGGTCGAGCGTGTCGAGACCCAGTGAGCCGACAGCCAACCGTTATCGCTCGGTGACGGGCTCTTCCTCTGCGGAGGGAGAGCCCGTCGTCTTCTCCTCGCGGTTCCAGACGACGCGCTGGGGGAGGGGGATCTCGATCCCCTCGTGGTCGAAGCGGGTCTTGATCCGCTGGCGCAGGGCGCGGGCGATGCCCCACTGCTCCATGGGGGCGGTCTTGATCAGCACCCGCAGGGTCACCGCCTCGGGGGCGAACACCTCGACGCCGGTCACCTCCGGCTCCTCGATGACGATGTCCTTGAAGTCCTCGTCCTCCCACAGGTCGTGAGCGACCTCGCGGAGCACCCGCTGGACCCGGACCAGGTCCTCGCGGTAGCTGACGTTGACGTCGACGACCGCGCGCGACCAGTTCTGGCTCATGTTGCCGACGCGAGGGATCGCGCCGTTGGGGACGTACCAGACGGTGCCGTTGAGGTCGCGGAGCCGGGTGACCCGGAGGCTGACCGCCTCGACGGTGCCGCTGGCCTCGCCCACGTCGACCACGTCGCCGACGCCGTACTGGTCCTCGAAGATCATGAAGATGCCGGACAGGAAGTCCTTGACCAGCGACTGGGCGCCGAAGCCGAGCGCGAGGCCGAGGATGCCGGCGCTCGCGATGATCGGGGCGATGTTGACCCCGACCTCGCTCAGGATCATGGTGCCGATGATCGCGACCAGGATGCCGGTGACCACGCTCTTGAGCAGGTCGCCCATCGTCTTGGCCCGCTGGACCCGGCGGGTGGAGATCGCCAGGTCACGCGCGGTGGCCTTCTGGGCGGCCTTGCCGCGCATCCGGAACCGGGTCATCCGGTCGGGGAGGACGCCGTCCTCGGCGCGCGCGACCAGCCGGTCGACCAGGCGGTGCAGGAGCCACCGGGTGACGAAGAGGAGCAGGACCAGGCCGAGGACCGCCAGTGGCTTGCCGATCAGGATGTCGGCCGCGTCGGCCGCCGTCTGGTTGTTCGTCGCCTTGAAGGTCAGGTTGCAGACCTCGTGGCCGTCGTCGCACGTTCCTTGCGTCTCTAGCCCAAACATGGCGACCAGTATGTACAGGCCGGCGCAAGTCCGCAGACCACGCCCGACTGGGGGTGTGACCCAGTCCACCCGAGAGCGGTCCAGTCGCCGAAACACGGAGCGGATATCCTGCTGCGCGTGACCACCAAGCTCGCGCACCTCGTCCGCCGTACGTCCATCGTCCTCGTCACGGGCGGGCTGGTCCTCGCGGTCGCCGGCCCCGCCGGCGCGGACGTCCCCGAGGGCTGGAGCGACCCCGACGCCGTGTCGCCGCTGCACGCGCTCCTCGTGCTCGTCGGCATCCCGGCCCTGCTCTTCGTGCTGATCACCCTGGCCGTCGTCGTCCCGGGTCTGGTCAAGGGCGAGCGGTTCACGCCGGGCGGCCAGGCGACCCAGGACCAGTGGTTCGGCGGCCCGAGCAAGGGCACCGCCCAGCTGCCGGCTCCCGACACCGAGGAGTCGAAGGCTGGTGGCGCAAGTGGGCGTTGGTGAGTTCAACGGTCACGAGCGGTTCCAGATCGACGAGGCCATCCGCAAGGCGGAGCAGGTCTCGCGCTACGAGTTCAGCGTCTTCGTCGGCCGCGCCGGCGACGATGCGCGTTCGTTCGCGACGCAGCTGCACAACTCCCTGGTCGCGCCGGCCCGCAGCATCCTGATCATGCTCGACCCGGCCGCCCGGGCGCTCGAGATCGTGACCGGCGGCTACGTCCGGCGCACCCTCTCCGACCAGGAGGTCGAGCTGACGACGCTGCAGATGCAGTCGCTCTTCGCCGAGGGCGACCTGGTCGGCGGCCTCAAGCGCGGCATCCAGATGCTCGCCGACCACGCGCGGGCGCCGGAGACGCTGCACGCAGGCGAGTAGAGGGGCAGATGGTCCCACCTAGCGTGGATGGACGAAGAAGGCGGCGACCGTCGTGGTCGCCGCCTTCTGTCGTCTTACGGGATTTCGACGCGCCCGTCGCGGCTTCGTCCCTCAGCCGCGGGGCTTGCTCAATCTGGCGGAGCCCACGCGCCGCGTTCGTTCCTCACGCGTCGCTGCTCCGCTCATCCTTGGCCTGGGCGGCCAGCGCCCGGGCGACGTCGTCGCGGCCCTCGCGCACGTAGCGCTTGGCGGCGGGGTTGGCCGGGGAGGTCTCGAGCCAGGCGTCCACCCGGTCGAGCAGCTCCTGGCTGGCCAGCTGCTTGGGGAAGATGAACTCCAGCGCGGTCGAGGCCCGCTGGGTGCCCTTCTCCTCCCACATCGAGTCGGCGGCGGCGAGGTACTTCTCGACGTACGGCGCGAGCACGTCGTCCTGGCCGAAGGCCTGGAAGGCGAGCACCACGCTGCGCTGCGTCTCGTTGGCGACGTCGTCGCGCACCATCGCGATCTCCCACGCCTCGGCCTTGGCCTCGGCGGTCGGGCGCAGCGCCCGCGCGGCGGCGGCGTGCTCCTGACCGGAGTTCGTGTTGTCGCGCTCGAGCTCCTCGGCGATCCGGTCGGCATCCGCGCGGCCGTTCTTCGCCAGGCCGTTGAGCAGGCTCCAGCGCAGGTCGGTGTCGACCGCCAGCCCGTCGAAGGTCAGCGACCCGTCGAGCAGCGCCGCGAGGTCGTTCAGCGCAGCGTCGCTGTGGGCCGCGCCGGCGTAGGCGCGGGCGAAGGACAGCTGGTGGTCGCTGCCGGCCTCGGCGTTCTCGAGCAGCTTGCGCAGCCCCTGCTCCCAGGTGGCACGCAGCGCGGCGCGGTTGCCGGGCGCGGAGTACTGGGTCGCGGCCATCGCGGCGTACGTCGGGATCCGGCTCACGCCGAACGCGTCGGTCTCGCTGCCGACCCCGCTGAGCACGAGCGTCACGAAGTCGGTCGCCGACATCTCGGCGTCGCGGGTCATGTCCCACGCGGCTCCCCAGCACAGGGCACGGGCGAGGGAGTCGTCGAGCCTCGCGATGCCCTCGATCACCGTCGTGAGCGAGCGCTCGTCGAGGCGGATCTTCGTGTAGGCGAGGTCGCCGTCGTTGAGCAGCAGCAGGTCGGGCTGGCGCTGGCCGACGAGCTCGGGGATCTCGGTCAGCTCGCCGTCGACGTCGGCCTCGAGCGACGTACGCCGGACCAGGCGGCCGTCGACGTCGTCGTACAGGCCGATGCCGAGGCGGTGCCGCCGCAGCGTCGGGTGGTCCGGGTTCGAGGCGGTCTGGCGGACCGCGAACGACGCGTAGTTGCCGTCGGCGTCGAGCTCGAAGGTCGGCGCCATGGTGTTGACGCCGGAGGTCTGGAGCCACTCCTGGGCCCACGCGTGGAGGTCGCGGCCCGAGGACGCCTCGAGGGCGGCCAGCAGGTCGGTGAACTCGGTGTTGGAGAACTCGAACTCCTTGAAGTAGGCGCGCACGCCCTCGAGGAAGTTGTCGAGCCCGACCCAGGCCACCAGCTGCTTGAGGACGGAGGCGCCCTTGGCGTAGGTGATGCCGTCGAAGTTGACCTCGACCGCACGCAGGTCGACGTTGTCGGCCGCGATCGGGTGGGTGCTGGGCAACTGGTCCTGGCGGTAGGCCCAGTTCTTGCGGGCGTTCGTGAAGCCGGTCCAGGCCTCGGTGAACTCGGTCGCCTCGACGGCCGCGTGGTAGCAGGCCCACTCGGCGAACGACTCGTTCAGCCACAGGTCGTCCCACCAGCGCATGGTGACCAGGTCGCCGAACCACATGTGCGCCATCTCGTGGAGGATCACCTCGACGCGGAACTCGTAGAACGCACGGTCCTGGCGGCTGCGGGGGAGGTACTCGTCGCGCAGCGTCACGCAGCCGGCGTTCTCCATCGCGCCCATGTTGTACTCCGGCACGTAGAGCTGGTCGTACTTGCCGAACGGGTACGGGTAGTCGAAGGCACTCTCGAAGAACTCGAAGCCCTGCTCGGTGACCTTGACCAGCTCGTCGACGTCGAGGAACTCGACGAGCGACTGGCGGCAGTAGTGGCCGAGCGGGATGTCGCCGTGCTTGCCGGCGTAGGTGTGCTTCACCTCGTGGTACTCGCCGGCGACGATCGCGGTGATGTACGTCGACATCGGCTTGGTCGCCGGGAAGGCCCAGACAGCCTTGCCGTCACCCCCTTCACCGCTCAGTGCCTCGGGCTCGGGCGTCGGGGAGTTCGAGACGACCTTCCAGTGCTCGGGAGCGGTCACGGTGAAGGTGAACGGCGCCTTGAGGTCGGGCTGCTCGAAGGTCGTGTAGACCCGGCGGGCGTCCGGCACCTCGAACTGCGAGTAGAGGTAGACGCGGTCATCGGCGGGGTCCACGAACCGGTGCAGGCCCTCACCGGTGCGAGAGTAGGGCAGGTCGGCGCGGACGACGAGCTCGTTGTCCGCGGCCAGGCCGGTCAGCGTGATCCGGCTGTCGGCGTACGCCGTGGCCGGGTCGATCGCCTCGCCGTTCAGCGTGATCGCGTGGATCGTCGCGTCGACGAGGTCGGCGAAGGTCTCCGCGCCGGGCTCGGTGCTGGTGAAACGGATGGTCGTGGTCGATTCGAAGGTCGCGTCACCGGTCGTGAGATCCAGGTCGATGGAGTACGACGTGACGTCCAGGAGAGCCGCGCGAGTGGCGGCCTCGTCCCGGGTGAGGTTGGTTCCAGGCATGCCAAGCATCCTGCCACTCGGGCATGCCCCGGCGAAAAGGAGAAAGCGGGATGATGTCCCGGTGACCGACCCCGGCCGCCATGTCGTCCCCCTCCGGGCGGCGACCAAGGCGTGGTTCCTCATCTCGCTGCAGACCTTCGGCGGACCGGCGGGCCAGATCGCGGTCATGCAGCGCGAGCTCGTCGACGAGCGGCGCTGGATCGGCGAGCGCCGCTTCCTCCACGCCCTGAGCTACTGCATGCTCCTGCCGGGCCCGGAGGCGCAGCAGCTGGCCGTCTACACGGGCTGGCTGCTCAACGGGTGGGCCGGAGGCGTGATCGCCGGGGTGCTCTTCGTCCTCCCGGGCTTCGTGGCCCTCCTCGCGCTCTCGGCCGTGTACGTCACCCAGGGCGACACCGCGCTCGTGACCGGGCTGTTCCTCGGGCTGGCGCCGGCGGTCGTCGCGATCGTGGTCCAGGCCGTGGTCCGCATCGGCGGCCGGGCGCTCACGCACCCCGCCCTCGTCGGGCTCGCGGTGGCGGCCTTCGTCGCCCTGGCGGTCCTCGCGCTGCCGTTCCCGGTGGTCGTGCTCGGCGCGGGTCTGGTCGGGTGGCTCGTCGGCCGGCGCCGACCCGCGGTGATGGCTGCCAGGGCCCGCCCCGAGGACGCGGCCGCCGACACGCCGCTGGTGCCGGACGAGGCCCTGCACCACGTCCGCCCGTCAGCCCGCCGCAACCTCACGATCCTCACGGTCGGGCTGGTGCTCTGGGTGGCCCCGGTCGCCGTCGCCTGGGTCGTCGCGGACGGAGGTCCCTCGGTGTTCGTCGACCAGGGCCTGTTCTTCGGGGGGATGGCGCTGGTGACGTTCGGCGGCGCGTACGCCGTGCTGGCGTACGTCGCCCAGGCGGCGGTGGGCACCTACGGATGGGTGACGGCGAGCGAGATGACGAAGGGCCTCGCGCTCGCGGAGTCGACGCCCGGTCCGCTGATCATGGTCGTGCAGTTCGTCGCCTTCCTCGGCGCCTACCGCGACCCCGGCGACCTCGACCCGTGGGTGGCGGCCGTGCTGGCCTCGGTGGTGGTGGTCTGGGTGACGTTCGTGCCGAGCTTCCTCTTCATCTTCCTCGGCGCGCCGTACGTCGAGCGGCTCCGTGGCAACGTCGCCCTCTCGTCGGCCCTGACCGGCGTCACCGCCGCGGTGGTCGGCGTGATCGCCAACCTGGCGCTCTACTTCGCGGTCCACACGCTCTTCTCGGAGACCCGGCGCTGGGGACGGGACCACCTCGGCCTCCTGCTGCCGGTGTGGGACTCCTACGTCTGGGAGTCGTTCGTGGTCCTCGCCCTGGCGCTGGTGCTGGTCTTCCGACTGCGCTGGTCGGTGCTGCGCACGCTCGCGGTGTGTGCCCTGGCGGGGCTCGGTCTCTCGCTGCTGACCTGAGCTGACGGGAATCCGGGCTGCGGTCCGCGTGTTGGGTCGGACATGACCAAGACCAACGCCGACTTCTGGTTCGACCCCGCCTGCCCGTTCGCGTGGATCACCTCACGCTGGATCCTCGAGGTGGAGCAGGTCCGCGACATCGAGGTGACGTGGCACATCATGAGCCTCGCCTACCTCAACCAGGACAAGGACATCTCGGACGAGTACCGCTCCTTCCTCACGACCGCGTGGCAGCCCGTGCGGGTGCTGATGGCCGCCGAGCAGAAGTACGGCCAGGAGGCGCTGCTGCCGCTGTACACGGCGATGGGCACGCGCATCCACATCGAGAAGCAGGACAAGGACCGCGCCATGATCGAGGGCGCCCTCGCCGACGCCGGCCTCGACATCGGGCTCGCGCACGCGATGGACGACTCGTCGTACGACGAGGCGATCGCGAAGTCCCACCACCTCGGCATGGACCAGGTCGGCAACGAGGTCGGCACGCCGACCATCGCCTTCGAGGGCGCCGCCTTCTTCGGCCCGGTGCTCACCCAGGCTCCGAAGGGCGAGGACGCCGGCCGGCTCTGGGACGGCTGCGTGACCGTCGCGTCGTTCCCGCACTTCGCCGAGCTCAAGCGCAGCCGCAGCAACGACCTCGACTTCAGCTGAGCGGAGACGCGTCAGCGGATCCGCTGATGGTGGTCGAGCGAGCCGCGCGACCGGCGTGTCGAGACCCAGTTCGATGGCCAGGACGGCCGTAGCAGCGCCCGATCTCGAGGTTCGGGTCATGACCGCAAGTCCTGCCTGCCGTCGCTCGGCGTACCGTGGCCGCATGACCACACCGAGGGCCGAGTGGAGCGACGACGTC
>JAOPXG010000170.1 GCA_025965275.1 Nocardioides sp. | reverse complement strand
TGGGTCAGAGCGTCAGATCGTGTAGGTCTTCCACTTGCCCGTCCAGGACTTGGCATACCCGCCATAGGCCTTGACGTAACCCCGCCAGTACCAGTTGCCGTGGCGCGGCGCCGGCAGGTGCACGGACCACTTCTCCTTCGGGCCGTGCGTGGTGACCTTCTTGAACGGCTTCCACTTGCAGTGCTTCGACGCACAGGACTTCTTCTGCACCACCACCGGTCCGTGGCCGGGGTCGACCCGGCCCTTGAAGTAGAGCTTGCCGCGCTTCTTGACGATCGAGTCGTGCAGGTCGCGGTGAGGCTTGGCGCGCATCGACTGGTGCACGACCTTGCTCTGCCCGACCTGGGACGCCCCGAGTGACTGGGTCCTGGCACTGGCCGGCGACAGCAGGAGCGGCGCGGCGAGGCCGGCCACCATCAGTCCCAGCGTTGCGATCACAGTGGTGAACGTACGACGCATTCCCTTTGTCTCCCTCCGAGAAGTCACGGGTCCTCCGTGGGTTGCTCCCGTGTGACCCGATACCTCCCCCGGATCATCGGACGGCAAACCACGGATATTCCGTGAAGCGCGACGAACGCACTCCTATGCTGAGCCCGTGTCGGAACCGCGTCGTGGGCTGCTGTTCGGGATCGCGGCCTACGTCATGTGGGGAGCGTTCCCGATCTACTGGCCACTCCTCGAGCCGGCGGGTGCCGTCGAGATCCTGGCGCACCGGATCCTGTGGTCGTGCATCACGATGGCCATCGTCATCCTCGTGCTCGGCCGCCAGGGCCAGCTCCGCGACATCGTCCGCAATCGACGGGTGCGCACGCTGCTCACGGTCGCGGCACTGGTCATCTCGGTGAACTGGGCGACGTACATCTGGGGCGTCAACAACGGCCGGGTCGTCGAGACGTCGCTGGGCTACTTCATCAACCCCCTGGTGACGGTGCTGATGGGGGTGTTCATCCTCCACGAGCGGCTCCGCCCGCTCCAGTGGGCGGCGATGGGCATCGCGACCGCCGCCGTCGCCGTCCTCACCCTCGACTACGGACGGCTGCCGTACGTCGCGCTGATCCTGGCGTTCTCCTTCGGCAGCTACGTCCTGTGCAAGAAGACCGCGAACGTCGGCGCCACCGAGAGCCTTGCCTTCGAGACCGCCGTGCTCGCGCCGTTCGCCGCCGTCTACGTCGGCTTCCTCGTCGCGAGCGGCGGCTCGAACTTCGCCGCCCACGGTCCCGGCCACGCCCTGCTCTTCATGTCGACCGGCATCGTCACCGCAATCCCCCTGATCTGCTTCGGCGCCGCCGCCACCCGCGTCTCGATGGTGACGCTGGGCCTGCTGCAGTACCTCGCCCCGATCCTCCAGTTCGGCCTCGGCGTCCTCTACTTCCACGAGGAGATGCCCGCCGGCCGCTGGGCCGGCTTCGTGCTCGTCTGGATCGCGCTGGTGATCTTCACGGTCGAGGCGGTCAACCACCGCCGGCTCCAGCTCCGGCTCACGGTCGAGGCAACCGCTGCGAGCTGAGCACGTCATCGGCGATCGTGCAGCGGTGGGCGCTGGGCACGTCTGCCCGTTCGTCTACCACCAGCGGCGACCTCACGATGTGACGCCGGAAGTCACGCCTCAGGGATGACACCCCACCACCTGAGGAGGCTCCGATGCCCAGTGCATCCCGCTCGACCACCCCGGTCGGAATCGACATGGACGTCGTCGAAGGCCGGTACGCCGAGCTCGACGACCAGACCGTCTCGTTCGAGACGTTCAAGCAGGACCTCGACGTGGCGCCGTACTTCCGCGGCCTGCCCGGCGACGCCTGCACCTGCCGGCACGTCGGCTACGTGACGTCGGGCCAGATCACCTTCCGATGGCCCGATCACGAGGAGACGTACGTCGAGGGCGACGCCTACGTGGCCGGCCCCGGGCACCGCCCGCTCATCGCGGCCGGGACGTCCGTCGTGGAGTTCAGCCCGACGGCCGACCTCCAGCCGGTCATGGAGACGATCGGCCGCAACATCGAGGCGATGGCGGGGGCCGACTCATGACCGCCGTCGACACCCTCGCGACGGTCGACGGGGAGCTGGGCGACCTGGCCCGGCAGCTCGTCACCTGGCTCGAGACGGGCGTGCGGCCCGAGGCGATGTTCGCCGACGACGTGTTCGCGGACCTGACCGTGCCGCACTGGCGGGTGCAGGCCCAGGGGTCGGACGCGACCTTCCACCTCCGCGAGGACGAGCACCCCTTCCAGGGCGAGGTCCGGGTCGAGGCCCTGGACAGGACGTCCCGCGGCTTCCTCCTCCAGTTCGAGGAGCGGTGGGAGGCCGAGGGTCAGCGGTGGTACTGCCGCGAGCTGGTCCACTGCACCGTCGCCGACGGCCGGATCACCGAGCTGGCCATCTCCTGCACGGGCGACTGGGACGAGGCGGTCCAACAGCGTCACGCCGACCAGGTGCGCCTGCTCCGGCCCTGACCTAGCCTCACGACATGGCGCCTGATCGGACGTCCGCCGCGTCGCTGCTGGCCCTGGCCGAGGAGGCCTGGGCCGGCGGCGACGGCAATGCCGCCATCGACCTGTTCGGCCGGGCGGCCGACGCCGCCGAGGTCGAGCACGACCTGCCGGGCCGGATCGCGGCGGTGCTCGGTCTCGCGCGCGGGCAGCAGTACAACCTGTCACCGGGACTGCTGCCCGTCCGGCTGCACGCGGCGTACTACGCGGTCGACGAGCCGGAGCCCCGGGCGAGGCTGGCGGCGGCGCTGGCCCGGTGCTGGTCGTACGCCAACGAGCCACGGCGCGCCCAGCCGTTCGCCCTCGAGGCGCTGCACCTGGCCGACCAGCAGGACGACCCGCTGCTGCTCGCGGACGCGCTCGACGCCGCGCTCGCGTCGCACTGGGGTCCCGACGACCTCGCCGTACGACGGGAATGGGCGGTCCGGCTGGCCGACGCCGCGGCCCACCTCCCCGACCGGGACGCCCGGCTCCAGGCCGAGCTCTGGTCGCTCACCGTGGCGTGGGAGGTGCTCGACCTGCCGCGGATGCACCGGTCGATGCGGGCCATCGAGCTGATGGCCGACGAGTCGCCGCGTGCCGAGTTCTTCGCCGCATCCCGCCGGCTGCCGATCGAGCTCCTGCGCCAGCACATCGACGTCGCGCCGCTGCTGGTGGCGCGAGCGGACGCGGCCGCCGAGGCCGTCGTCATCCCGGACGCCTACGGGGTGCTGCACTCGATGCGCGGCTACACCGCGTTCTTCACCGGCGACGTCGAAGGGTGCGCTGCGGAGGCGCCCTCCTTCGAGGAGTACGCCGTCGAGTTCGGCGTGACGACCGTCCGGGCCGAGGCAGCGATGATCTGGCTGGGCGCCGGTCGGCTCGAGAAGGTCGCCGAGATGGTCGGGGCGTTCACGCCCGACGTGCTGGCCGGGCTCCCCCGCGACAGCGACTGGCTGCTGGTCCTCCAGTGCGTCCTCGAGGGCGCGCTGGCGATCCGCGACACCGAGGTCACCGGCGCTGTGGTCGCACTGCTCGCGCCGTACGCCGGACGCTCGGTGGTCAACGCCGGCGCCGTCATGTGGCACGGCGTCACCGACGACACGTTGGCGCGGGCGCACGCGCTGCTCGGCGACACCGAGGCGTCGGCGCGCCACCGCGCGGCCGCGCTCGCGACGTACGAGCGGATCGGCGCGACCTGGTGGCGCGACCGGCTCCGCGCCCAGCTGCCCGACGACGCCCCGACGTCGACCGACGTCGTCTCGGTCCACCTGCACCAGCAGCCCGGCGGGCTGTGGCTCATCGGGCGGGAGGGCGCGACCTTCGTGCTGCCGCGGATGCGCGGACTCGGCCACCTCCACGCGATCCTCAGCCGACCCGACACCGACCTGCCCGCGGTCAGCCTGGTCGGCGACGTGGTCGTCGAGCAGCCCGCACTCGAGGTGCTCGACGACGAGTCACGACGGGTCCTGCGCGCCCGCCTCGCCGAGTTGGACGACGAGCTGGCGCTCTCGGACCGGGCCGACCTGCGCGCCGAACGCGACGCGGTTGCGTCGTACCTCGCCCAGGGCACCGGGCTCGGAGGCCGCGCCCGCACGACCGGGTCGCACGCCGAGCGCGCCCGCGTCGCGGTCCGCAAGGCGATCGTCGCCGCGCTGGCCAGGATCGCCGAGACCGACCCGTGGCTGGGCCGGCACCTGCGCGACCGGGTACGCACCGGCTTCGAGTGCCGCTACGAGTCCGACCCGGACCACCCGGTGCGGTGGATCCTCGACGCCGTGCCCGTGGGAGGGTTCGACGCGTGACCAGCGCGCCCGACCACCTGACCGTCCCGGGCGCACCATCAGTGCCGCCGCCCATGCATCCGAAGGCGTCGCTCGCGATGTGGCTCGGCGTCGCCGGCCTCGGCGGCAGCTTCCTCGCGGCTCCGCTCGTGCTCGGCCCGTTCGCGTGGTTCTACGGCGCCCGGGCCCGGCGCGAGATCGCCGCGGCGCCGGCGGAGTGGAGCGGATCGGGCGAGGCCACAGCCGGCCTGGTGCTCGGCATCGTGGACACCGTGCTGCTGGTGATCGGGCTGTTCGCGCTCGCTGGTTTCGTGATGCTGGTCCTGGTCTTCGGACTCATCGCAAGCCAGCCTGGTCACTGAGCCCCGGGCCGCCCCTGCGCGCCCTCAGGGTCGCGTCGCGAGCTGGCCGATCTCGGTGGCGGTGAGAGCGCGATCGTAGACGCGGACCTCGTCCAGACGCCCGTCCCAGAACGCCTCGAGCAACCCCGCGGCGGGGTTGTTCTTCGCCCCGACCGCCAGCGGCTCGCCACTGACGCAGGTGTGGCCCGAGACGCGCTTGGCACCGGCGGCGCGGCCGTCGATGTAAATCCTCAACCAGGTGCCGTCGTACGTCGTCGCCACGTGCTTCCAGGTATTGACGGGAAGAGTGCGGGTGCTGTCGAAGTACTTCCAGTTGGCGCTCGCACAACCGCCGTAGAAGCCACCACCCCGCACGAGGCCGTTCGTCCTGATGTTCATCCAGTACGCGCCGGCCTTCTCGAGGACCTCCCAGCGGCCGAATGTCTGATCGTTCTGGATCCCGGTGTAGCGCACCCAGGCGGACAGCGTGTACGTGTCGAGGTCGAGCACCCTCGACGACGGGACATCGACGTACTGGTGCTGGGTGCCGGTGAGCTGCAGCGCCCGGCCGTAGCCCGCGAGGCTGGTGACGAACCGCACGGTGCCCGAGCCCGCCACGATCTTCCCGTGCAGCGCGTTGGGGGACGTGTCGGTGATCCTGCCCTGCGACAGCGTCTCCATCGAGTAGTGGAGAACGAGGCCGTCCTCCGGGGCGGCGAGGGCTGCGGAGACCCCGGGACTCGCACTGGCGAGCGGAACCGCCGCCCACAACGCAGCCGCCACGAGCAGCGAGCGGACTCGTCGCATCAGCACCCCGTCCACACCTCGAACCGAAGGGTTTCGTACCGTCGACGCTATCCGTCGGTCGGCGTCCCAGCATCGCCAATAGTGGTCTCCCGCAAGGGGTTGATCGAGGCGGCTTGTCGGCGCATCCTCGGAGCAGGAGGTTGCGATGAAGCCCTCACCCCTTCCCGATGGCCTACCCGTTCTGTCACGAGGCCGGCATCGCTCGCCGCGACGCGGCGCGTGCTTCATGGAGTTCGCCTCGGTGCTCGCCGGTGAGCGGTGGAGCGACCATCCCTCCTGCACCCATCCGTTGCTCGGACAGCTGGCCCGTCGGGTCAACGACCTCATCAGCGACGACGGACGTCAGGAGCTGGCGCCCCTGGTCCCGTCGGTCGTCGGCCGGCGCGGGAACGATCAGGCCTGGCTCACGGTCTCCGTCGCGGTCGCGGCGTCCGTCATCGTCGACGTGCCCGAGGAGACGCAGCGCGTGCTCGCCGGTGGTCTCCTTCGAGCCGAACAGCTGTGTGCCGACGCCGCGCCCGATCTCGCCGACACCCGGCGGGAGGCCCAGGTCGCGCTCGCGCTGGTCCCCGGCGCTCTCGCCTGGGTCGAGCGGCAGCGAGTGCGACATCGGATCGACACGAAGATCTTCGCCAGCCGCTGCGCGCCGACGATCGTCCGGTGTGCCGTCGACGGCGTCGTGGCGACCTGTCGCCCCGACGCCGACCAGTCGCTGCGCGCACTGCTGGAGACGGGTATCGCCGCGTGCCCAGCGCCGGACAGGGAGACCACCGCACCCGCCGTCAACGGCGCGCACACCCCGCACGCCGTCTGACCCGGATCCGGGCGCGTGCTACGTCGAGCGGACCGCCACGATGTCGGCGAACGCCTCGAGCGCGTCGCGGACCGGGCCGGCGGGGAGCGCAGTGAGGTGGGCCTTGGCCTCGGCGGCCTGGGCGATGACGTAGGCGCGGGCCTCGTCGAGGGCGGGGTGCTTGCGCAGCAGGTCGAGCGCCTCGGCGTGGGAGCCGTCGTCGGTGAGGTCGCCGGCGAGCAGCTCGAGGAGGCGCGCGTCGGCGGGGTCGGTGGAGGCCTGGGCCATCAGCACCGGCAGGGTCGGGACGCCCTCGCGCAGGTCGGTGCCGGGGGTCTTGCCGGACTCACCCGACTCGGAGGCGATGTCGAGGATGTCGTCGGAGAGCTGGAAGGCCGAGCCGACGATCTCGCCGTACGACGTGAGAGCGGCCTCGACCTCGGGGCTGGCGCCGCCGAAGCGAGCGCCGTAGCGGGCGGAGGTGGCGATCAGCGAGCCGGTCTTGCCTGCGACGACGTCGAGGTAGTGGGCGAGCGGGTCCTCGCCGGGGACGGGCTTCACGGTCTCGAGGATCTGGCCCTCGACCAGGCGGGTGAAGGTGTGGGCCTGGATGCGGACGGCGTCGGGGCCGAGCTCGGCGGTGAGCTCGGAGGACTTCGAGAAGAGGAAGTCGCCGGTGAGGATCGCGACGTGGTTGCCCCAGACGGAGTGGGCGCTGACCGTGCCGCGGCGCAGGTCGGCCTCATCCATGACGTCGTCGTGGTAGAGCGAGGCGAGGTGGGTCAGCTCGACGACGCAGGCCGCGGTGACGACCTCGTCGGAGTCGGGCCGGTCACCGGTCTCGGCCGCGAGCAGCACGAGCAGCGGCCGGAACCGCTTGCCGCCGGCCTCCATCAGGTGGCTGGCCGTCTCGGTGACGAACCCGGCCCGGCTCTGCACGTGACCCGACAGCGCCTTCTCGACCACGGCCATGCGGTCGCGAAGCCGGCCGGCGAGAGCCTCGTCCGCGACGGGGAGCGCCAAACCGGCTGAACCTGTCGTCACCTGACGAATTGTCCCGCATGGCCGGCGAGAGTGAGCACCGGGCCGGGCACGATGCCCAGGACGAGGGTGGCGGCGACCCCGATGAGGATCGTCGCGGACGTCAGGAGCGACGGCCGGGTCACGCTCGCGACCTCGCCCTCACCCTCGGTGAAGAACATCAGCACGATCACGCGGACGTAGAAGAACACGGCCACGATGCTGCAGAGGATGGCCGCGATCACGACCGGCCACGCGCCGGCGGACAGGGCGACGGTGAAGACCGCCCACTTGCCGACGAAGCCCGCGGTCAGCGGGATGCCGGCCATCGAGAGCAGGAAGAACGCGAAGAGGCCACCGATGAGCGGCGAACGGCGACCGATGCCGGCCCAGCGCTGGAACTGCGACGCCTCGCCTCCCGAGTCGCGCACCAGCGTGACGACGGCGAAGGCGCCGATCATCGCGAAGCCGTACGTCGTCAGGTAGAAGAGCACCGCCTGCATCGAGGTGACCTGGCCGTCGGAGAGCTCCGAGGCCGTCTGCACGCCGAGCACGCCGGTCAGCAGGAAGCCGGTGTGGGCGATCGAGGAGTACGCGAGCATCCGCTTCATGTCGGTCTGCACGACCGCGAGCACGGCGCCGACGACCATGGTCAGGATCGCGATGATCCAGAGCATCGGCTGCCAGGTCCACCGCTCGGAGCCGAAGGCGACGTAGTAGATGCGGAGGATCGCGCCGAACGCCGCGATCTTGGTGCCGGCCGCCATGAACGCGGTGACCGCGGTGGGTGCGCCCTGGTAGACGTCGGGGGTCCAGGAGTGGAACGGCGCGGCGCCGACCTTGAAGAGCAGGCCGACCGACAGCATCCCGAGCCCGATCAGCAGCAGCGCCTGGTTGCTCGTGTCGTTGCGGACCGCTTCGTTGATCTCGGAGTACTGCATCGAGCCGGCGAAGCCGTAGAGGAGCGCGACGCCGTACACGAAGAAGCCGGAGGAGAAGGCGCCGAGGAGGAAGTACTTGAGCGCCGCCTCCTGGCTGAGCAGGCGGCGACGGCGCGCCAGCCCGCAGAGCAGGTAGAGCGGCAGCGACAGCACCTCGAGCGCGACGAACAGCGTCAGCAGGTCGTTGGCGGCGGGGAAGAGCATCATCCCGAAGACCGCGAACATCAGCAGCGGGTAGACCTCGGTGTGGTCGAGCCCGCGGGTCGACGCCTGGCGCTCGGCCTCCGTGCCGGGCAGCGCGGCGGCCTGGCCGGCGAACGACGAGACGCCGCCCTCGAGCCGGCGCTCCGCGAAGAGCAGCACGCCGCCGAGCGCGAAGAGCGTGATGATGCCCCAGAAGAAGACGGTCGGGCCGTCGACGACGACCGTGCCCTCGACGTCGATCGCGCCGCGCGCGACTCCGCCGCCGAGCACGTCGAGGTCGCGGGCGACCAGGACGGTGCCGACGAGCGCGGCGACCAGGCCGGCCCCGGCCAGCAGGGTCTGGGTGAGGTAGCGGCCGGCGCGCGGCACGAAGGCCTCGACGACGACGCCGGCGCAGGCCACGCCGAAGACGACGAGCAGCGGCCAGATCTCGGCGTACTCGATGGTGGGCTTCACGAAGTCCATCAGTGTGCGCCTTCCTCGGCCGAGTCGTGATCAGCAGCGGGTACGACGGGCGGATCGTCCGTGACGCCGGCGTGCTGCAGGATCGTGTCGACCGTCGGGTTGGCGACGTCGAGCAGCGGCATCGGGAAGAAGCCGAAGACCACCAGGGCGAGCATCAGCGGGACGACCGCGACCAGCTCACGCCGGGTGAGGTCCTTGACCGCCTCACCGCCCGGAGGCGTCGGCCCGGTCATGGTGCGCTGGTAGAGCCAGAGCACGTAGACCGCGGCCAGCACGATGCCGGTGACCGCGACCGCGCCGACCCACCAGTGGTAGTCGAACGCCGAGATCAGCACCAGGATCTCGGAGACGAACTGGCTGAGGCCCGGCAGGCCGAGGGTGGCGAGGCCCGCGATCAGGAAGAGGCCGGCGAGCACCGGGGCCTTGCTCTCGACGCCGGTGATCTCGCTGATCAGCGACGTGCCCTTGCGGCGGATCAGGTAGCCCGCGATCAGGAAGAGCGCGGCGGTGCCGACGCCGTGGTTGACCATGTAGAGGATCGAGCCGGAAGCGCCCTGGCTGGTGAACGCGAAGATGCCGAGGGTGATGAAGCCGAAGTGGCTCAGCGACGTGAGACCGATCAGGCGCAGGATGTCGTCCTGACCAATGGCGAGGAACGCGCCGTAGACGATCGAGATCAGCGCGAGCGTCACGACGACCGGCGTCGCCCACTGCGAGGCCTCGGGGAAGAGACCCAGGCAGAAGCGCAGCATGCCGAACGTGCCGATCTTGTCGAGCACGCAGACCAGCAGCACGCTGGTGCCGGGCGTCGCCTTCTCGGTGGTGTCGGCCAGCCAGGTGTGCAGCGGGAAGAGCGGCGCCTTCACCGCGAAGGCGATCATGAAGCCGACGAAGATCCAGCGCTCGGCGTTGGTGCTCATGTCGATCTGCTGGAGGTCGGTGATCAGGTACGACGGGCTGCCCGCGTCGGCGGACACGACGTAGAGGCCGATCACCGCGGCGAGCAGGATGAGCCCGCCGCCGAGCTGGTACATGAGGAACTTCAGCGCGGCGAAGGCCCGGCCCTCGCGGCCGAAGCCGCCGATGAGGAAGTACGCCGGGATCAGCGTCGCCTCGAAGACGACGTAGAAGAGGAACACGTCGGTCGCGGCGAACACGATGAGCGCGAACGCCTCGAGCGCGAGCGCCCAGGCGAAGAACGCGGCCGGGTTGCGGTCGTCGGCCTCGTGCCACGACGCCACGAAGACGATCGGCACCAGCACCACGGTGAGCAGGATGAGCAGCAGGCCGAGCCCGTCGACGCCGAGGGCGTAGTGGACGCCGAAGGCCTTGATCCACGTGTGGGTCTCGGTCATCTGCATGCCGTCGCCGGTGTCGTACTGCGCCGCGATCGCGACGCCGACGAGCAGCGTCAGCAGCGAGACGCCGAGGGCGAGCTGCTTGGGCAGCACCGAGCCGGGCGCCTTGGGGACGAACGCCACCAGGACGGCGCCGACGAGCGGCACGACCCAGAGCAGTGTCAGCCAGGGAAGATCATGCATTTCCGGGGTCCCCGTTCAGAGCGGAGCGAAGCGAGCATGCGAATGGGGTGGTCATGCGAGGTTCACCGCCAGGAGGGCCAGGACGACGATGAGCACGCCCACGAGCAGGGACAGGGCGTAGGAGCGGACGTAGCCGTTCTGCACGCGCCGGGCGACCATGGCGGCCGCCCCGACGGCGACCGGCCCTCCGGTGAGCGTGCCGTCGACGGCGTACTTGTCGACCGCCAGGATGCCGGTGGTCAGCCGCCGGCTCGGGTTGACGACGAGCGCGTCGTTGATCTGGTTGCCGTAGAGCTCCTCGCGGGCGGCGCGGGTCACGAACGACACGTCCTGCGGTGCCGTGCGCGGCACGTCACGCTTGCCGATCAGGAACCATGCGGCCGTGACGCCGATGGCGACGACGACCACGGCGAGCAGCGTGACGCCGAGGGCCGGGATCGGCGGGTCCTCGTGCGGGACCGCACCGACGACCGGCGCCAGGAAGTCCTGGATGAAGCCGTTGAGCAGGAAGAGCCCGCCGAGGACCGAGAGGGCCGCGAGCACCATCAGCGGGACCGTCATCACCGACGGCGACTCGTGCGGGTGCACGTCCTTCTCCCAGCGCTTCTCGGTGAAGAACGTCATCAGCATCAGCCGGGTCATGTAGAAGCCGGTGATGCCGGCGCCGAGCAGCGCGCAGAGCCCGACGATCCAGTTGTCGGCCAGCGCGGTCTCGATGATCTTGTCCTTGGACCAGAAGCCGGAGAAGCCGGGGAAGCCGATGATCGCGAGGTAGCCCATCGTGAACGTCAGGAACGTCACCGGCATCAGCTTGCGCAGCCCGCCGTAGTGGCGCATGTCGACGTCGTCGTTCATGCCGTGCATGACCGAGCCGGCGCCGAGGAACATGTTGGCCTTGAAGAAGCCGTGCGTGAGCAGGTGGAAGATCGCGAACGCGTAGCCGGCCGGGCCGAGGCCCGCGGCGAGCATCATGTAGCCGATCTGGCTCATCGTGGAGCCGGCCAGCACCTTCTTGATGTCGTCCTTGGCACATCCGATGATCGCGCCGTAGAGCAGCGTGATCACGGCGACCACGACCACGGCGGTCTGCGCGTGGGGCGCGAGGTCGAAGACGAAGTTGGACCGCACGATCAGGTAGACACCGGCGGTCACCATGGTCGCCGCGTGGATCAGGGCCGAGACCGGGGTCGGGCCCTCCATCGCGTCGAGCAGCCAGGCCTGGAGCGGGAACTGTGCCGACTTGCCGCAGGCGCCGAGCAGGAGCAGCAGGCCGAGGACCGTCATCGTCGTGTCGGTCGCGCCGCCGGCCTCGTGGCTGATGACCGTGAAGCTGGTCGACCCGAAGGTGATGAAGAAGAGCATGATCGCGAGCGACATGCCGATGTCGCCGACCCGGTTGATGACGAAGGCCTTCTTGGCCGCGGCGGCCGCGGACGGCTTGTGCTGCCAGAAGCCGATGAGCAGGTACGACGCCAGGCCGACGCCCTCCCAGCCCAGGAACAGGCCGAGGTAGTTCTCCGCGAGCACCAGTGTCAGCATCGCGGCGACGAAGAGGTTGAGGTAGCCGAAGAACCGACGGCGGCGCGGGTCGTGCGCCATGTAGCCGATCGAGTAGACGTGGATCAGCGAGCCGACGCCGGTGATCAGCAGGAGGAAGAGCGACGACAGCGGGTCGTAGAGCAGGTCCGCGCCGACGTCGAGGTGTCCGACCTGGATCCAGTCGTAGAGGTGCTGGCTGACCTGGCGGTCGCCGTCCTCGCGACCGAGCAGGCTGATGAACAGCACCAGGCTGATCACGAACGAGCCGATCGGCAGCAGGGTGCCGAGGTAGTGGCCCCACTTGTCGGTGTACTTGCCACCGACCAACAGGATCGCCGCGCCGGCGAGCGGCAGCGCGATCACCAGCCACAGCAGGGAGAAGACGCCGTCCGCGGCGGTCGGGTCGACCACCGGGATGGCGCCTTCTTGGAGTGCGTACATCGACCCAGTCACCTCAGTACTTCAGCAGGCTGGCGTCGTCGACCGAGGCCGAGCGACGGGTCCGGAAGATGGTCATGATGATCGCGAGCCCGACGACGACCTCGGCCGCGGCCACCACCATCACGAAGAAGGCGGCGATCTGGCCGTCGAGGTTGCCGTGCTGACGGGCGAAGGCGACCAGCGCGAGGTTCGAGGCGTTGAGCATCAGCTCGACGCACATGAACACCACGATGGCGTTGCGGCGGGTCAGCACGCCGACGCAGCCGATCGTGAAGAGGATCCCCGAGAGGACGATGTACGGCGTGACGTTCACTGCTCCTCCTCGATCCTGCTGGTCGAGTCGGTCGCAGTGCCGTCGATCGAGCGCTGGACCCCCTCGATGTGGTCGGCCTGTGCCGGGGCCGACCGGATGACGCCGCGAGCGGCGAGCACCCGGGAGACCGAGTCAGGAGCCGGGGTGCCGTCGGGCAGCAGCGCCGGGGTGTCGACCGCGTTGTGGCGGGCGTAGACACCGGGAGCGGGCAGCGGACCGAGGTGGGTGCCCTTCTCGGCGTAGTCGCGGACCCGCTGGGCTGCGAGCTCGGGCTGCCGCGCCTTCGGCGTCAGCCGCTCGCGGTGGGCGAGCACCATCGCGCCGACGGCCGCCGTGATCAGCAGCGCGCTCGTGGTCTCGAAGGCGAAGACGTAGCGGGAGAAGAGGATGTTGGCGAGGGCCTGGATGTTGCCGCCCTTGTTGGCGTCGTCGAGGCCGACCGCCGTGCCCATCGAGATCTGGCCGAGGCCGATCACCAGGATCAGGCCGAGGGCCAGGCCGCCGATGATCGCGAGCAGCCGCTGGCCGCGGAGGGTCTCGACGACCGAGTCGGACGAGTCGACGCCGACGAGCATCAGCACGAAGAGGAAGAGCATCAGGATCGCGCC
>JAOPXG010000206.1 GCA_025965275.1 Nocardioides sp. | reverse complement strand
CGATCGCTGCGGTGAGCTTCGGCTCGTGGGTCGAGCTGGTCGAGACCATGACTTTCCTACTCCTCGAACTGGACGCTCAGCGGTGCGAACCCGCTGATGGTCGCCACGACCCGGTCACCCGGGGCGAACGGCACGAACGGGCCCAGGGCCCCGGACAGGATCAGGTGGCCGGCACGCAGGGGGTCGCCGAAGCGCTGGGCCTGGACGGCGAGCCAGCGCAGCGCCTCGAGCGGGTCGCCGAGGCAGGCGGCGCCGTTGCCCGACGAGCGCTCGTCGCCGTTGATCGTGAGCGACATCGTCACGTCGCGTGGCTCGAGCTCGTCGAGGGTCAGGCCCTCGCGGCCGACGACGAAGAGCCCGCTCGAGGCGTTGTCGGCCACGGTGTCGGTGAACCCGATGGCCCAGTCGGCGATCCGGGAGTCGACGATCTCCAGTGCGGGGAGCGCCACCTCGACGGCGTCGCGGACGGTCTCCAGGGTGATCTCGGCTCCGTCAGGGGGGTCGACGTCACGGCCGAGCACGAAGGCGACCTCGCCCTCGACCCTCGGCTGGAGCAGCGTCCGCATCGAGATCGGGTCGCCCCCCTCGACAGCACCGGCACTGACGTCCATCTCGTCGAGCAGGTAGCCGAAGTCGGGCTGGTCCACGCCCAGCTGGTTCTGCACGGCCTCCGACGTCGCTCCGATCTTGCGGCCGACCACCCGGGCACCGGCCGCGACCCGTCCCTGCACCAGGCCCTGCTGCACGGCGTACGCCGCGGGCAGGTCGTCGGTCCCGATGAGGTCGCGCACCGGCGCGCACGGCACCCGGGTCGCCTGTGCCTCGGAGAGACGCGTCACAGCGGCGGAGATGGAGTCCTGGGAGGTCACGTCACGATAGTAGAACCTGTTACAGTTTCTGGCCATGGAGACCCCCTTGCCCGCTGAGGTGGACGTCGTGGTCGTGGGCGCCGGTGGCGCCGGGATGACCGCCGCCCTGGCCGCCAAGTCCCATGGGCTGGACACCGTGCTCCTCGAGAAGAGCCCCTACTTCGGCGGATCCACCGCGCGCAGCGGGGGCGGGGTGTGGATCCCGAACAACTACGCGCTCCGCGACGCCGGCCAGGGCGACGACCCGGAGCTCTCGCGGCTCTACCTCGACTCGATCGTGGGCGACGTCGTGCCCAAGACCCGCCGCGACACCTACCTCGAGCGCGGTCCGGAGGTCATGGAGTTCATCAAGGCGAAGACGCCGGTGCGGTTCACCTGGGTCCCGAACTACTCCGACTACCTGCCCGAGCAGCCCGGCGGCCGCCCGGCCGGACGCAGCGTCGAGCCGATCCCGTTGGACGCGCGCTTCCTCGGCCACGAGCTGGAGCACCTGCACCCGCAGTACACCAAGGCGCCGGCCAACCTGATCGTGACCCAGGCCGACTTCCGCAAGATCAGCCTCGGCCTGCGCAGCATCCGCGGTCCCCTCACCATGGTGAAGGTCCTGCTGAAGCGGATCGTCAGCCTGCTCCGCGGCCAGAAGATGTTCGCGATGGGCAACGCCATCTCGATCGGGCTCCGCCAGGGCCTGATCGCGGCGGGCGTCCCCGTCCACTACGAGTCCGAGCTGACCGACCTGGTGATCGAGGACGGCCGGGTGGTGGGCGTCCGCGTCCTGCGCGACGGCGAGACCGTGACCGTGCGCGCGCGGCGCGGAGTGATCCTGGGCAGCGGTGGCTTCGAGAAGAACCTCGAGATGCGCGAGAAGTACCAGCCCCAGCCGACCTCGGTCGACTGGACGACGGGTTCGCAGTTCAACACCGGCGGTGGCGTGCTCGCCGGCATCGCCGCCGGAGCCGAGATCGACCTGATGGACGACGCCTGGTGGGGCCCGACGATCCCGCTGCCGTCCGGCCCGTGGTTCTGCCTGGCCGAGCGCAACCTGCCGGGCTCGATCATCGTCAACGGCGCCGGCAAGCGGTTCATGAACGAGGCGCTGCCGTACGTCGAGGCGGTGCACGAGATCTACCAGGGCGAGGCCACCGGCGTCGCGCACGTCCCGGCCTGGATGATCATCGACCAGCGCTACCGCAACCGGTACCTCTTCGCCGGGCTGTCGCCGCGCCAGCCGTTCCCCGGCCGCTGGTACAAGAGCGGCACCGTCAAGAAGGCCGACACCCTCGAGGCCCTCGCCGCCGAGATCGAGGTGCCGCCGAGCGCCCTGACGAGCGCCGTCGAGCGGTTCAACGGCTTCGCGAGGAGCGGCGTCGACGCCGACTTCCACCGTGGTGAGAGCGTCTACGACAAGTACTACTCCGACCCGAGGGTCAAGCCGAACCCGTCGCTGCACACCATCGACCAGGGCCCGTTCTACGCGGTCAAGATCGTCCCCGGCGACCTCGGCACCAAGGGCGGCCTGGTCACCGACGAGCGCGCTCGCGTGCTGCGCGCCGACGGGTCGGTGATCCCCGGCCTGTACGCCGCCGGCAACGTCTCGTCGGCGGTCATGGGCAACACCTACGCCGGACCCGGCGCCACCATCGGTCCCGCCCTGACGTTCGGCTACCTCGCCGCCGAGGACATCGCAAAGGACACCCCCTGATGCCTATCGATCCCCACATCGCGATCGGCGCCGACCTCGGCTCGCGGGAGTTCTCGTGGTCGGAGAGCGACGTGCTGCTCTACCACCTCGGCATCGGCGCCGGCTCGAAGCCGGGCGACAACCTCTCCCCCACGGCCCTGCGCTACACGCTGGACGGTCCCGGGCTCCAGGTGCTGCCGTCCTTCGGCGTCGTGGCGCCGACCTTCCACGAGACCGACCCGCCGCCGCTCGACCTCCCGGGCTGCGACATCAACCTCGCCCAGGTCGTGCACGGCTCGCAGTCGATCACGGTCGCCGGCCCGCTCCCGACCTCGGGCTCGGCCACCGTCCACACCCGGATCAGCGAGATCTGGGACAAGGGCAGGGCCGCGGTCATCTGGCAGGAGGGCGTCGCGACGTCGTCGGCCGGCGAGGAGCTGTGGACCACCCGCTCGTCGATCTTCGTCAAGGGCGAGGGCGGCTGGGGCGGTGACCGCGGGCAGTCCCAGGCCGTCGAGATCCCCGACCGCGCGCCCGACACGGACACGACGTACGACGTGACGCCCCAGCAGGCGATGCTCTACCGCCTCTGCGGCGACCGGAACCCGCTGCACGCCGACCCGGACTTCGCGAAGGCGGCCGGCTTCCCCGCGCCGATCCTGCACGGGCTGTGCTCCTTCGGCATCGTGCTGCGCACCCTCACCGACGAGCTGCTCGACGGTGACGCGACGAAGGTCGCCGGCTTCGGCGTGAAGTTCGCCGGCGTCGTCTTCCCGGGCGAGTCGATCCGGGTCACCGGCTGGCGCGAGGACGGCCGGATCACCGGTGCGGCGACCGTCTCCGGCGGAGACCGCGACGGCGCACCGGTGCTCGGAGACGTCGTCCTCACGTCACGTTGAGCCCGGACCTCTGACCGTTGAGTCGGGACTTCCGGTCGCCGGAAGTCCCGACTCGAGCGTCACAACTCCCGACTCAACGTTGCGGGTGGCGACCGATGACGTAGAGCCGCTGGGATGTCTCCTCACGGTGGGCGAGGGGTCCGCGGTGGTACCACTCGATGTCGACCAGCCCCGCCTTCTCCACCAGGCCGGCGACGAAGAGCGGGTCGTGCAGCACGAAGTCGAGGTCGACCTGCTGCTCGAACCACGCGTCGACGTGACGGACCTCCGCGCCGGCGTGCATGCCCAGCACCAGCCAGCCGCCGGGTGCGAGCGGGCGGGCCAGCGACGCGATCGCCTCCGGCAGCTCGGACGCCGCGAGGTGGATCAGCGAGTACCACCCGAGCACGGCGGCCCAGCCGCTGCTGGTCGTCGGGCGCATCAGGCGGCGCAGGTCGCCGACCTCGTAGGTGCCGTCGGGGAAGCGGCGCCGCGCCTCCTCGATCATCCCGGGCGAGAGGTCGATGCCGGTCGCGTCGGCGCCGGCGTCGGCCAGGTACGCCGTGACGTGGCCGGGCCCGCAGCCCACCTCGACGACCGGTCCTCCGTCGGCGTGCGCGGCGACCCGGTCGAGCAGCCAGCCCTCGAAGGGCAGCCCGGTGAGCTCGTTGAAGAGGTGCGCGGAGTAGTCGCCCGCGACCGCGTCGTACGCCGCCCGGACCCGCTCGTCGCGCGCCTCGGGGCCGTGGGCGAGCACCACGTCGCGGTCGACGGGGGCCGCGGCCGTCGACTCCGGAGCGGACTCCCCCAGGCAGTGCACCCAGCGCGCGTCGTGCTGGCCGGCCTGGCGCGGCAGCACGCGCACCAGCCCGCGCTCGGCCATCCGGGACAGGCAGCTCTCGACCGCACCGCGGTCGGCGAAGGCGTGCAGCCGGTCGGTGCGCGCCTTCAGCTCACCCGGCGCGTTGGCACCGCGGAGCAGGAGCACCGTGATGATCGCGCGCTCGTCGTCGTCGAGGCCGAGGGCCTCCGCCAGCACCTGGTGGTACTTCAGGGTCCGGCGGCCGCTGTCGGACCAGACGATCCGCAGCAGCCCGCGGTCCTTGAGGCTGCGCGCGACCCGCTCGATGGTCTGCTCGTCGTAGTCCACGACCGGGTCGCGGCTCGACGTCTGGTTGCAGGCGGTGCGCAGGCCGCTGAGCGAGAGCGGGTAGCTCGCCGGGACGGTCCGCTCCTTCTCCATGAGGCTCCCGAGGACGCGCTGCTCCTCGGCCTCGAGCACGGGCAGGTCGGGCATGGCACGACCCTACTGACCCGCCAGACTGTCCTCGTGCCCGCCGACCCGATCCAGCGACTCCTCGCGGACCCTCCGGCGCTCCCCGTCCGCGACGGGCTTTCGGCCGTCACCGCGGCGCTGCGGGCGACCGGCAGCGTCGTCGTCCAGGCGCCTCCCGGCACCGGCAAGACCACGCTCGTGCCGCCTGCGGTCGCGGCCCTGGTGGACGGCCGGGTCGTCGTCACCCAGCCCCGCCGGATCGCCGCACGGGCCGCCGCGCGCCGGCTCGCCCACCTGCTGGGCGAGCCCGTCGGCCGGAGCGTCGGCTACTCCGTGCGCGGCGACCGGCAGGTCGGCGCCCGCACCCGGATCGAGTTCGTGACGACCGGCGTGCTGCTGCGCCGGCTCCAGCGCGACGCGGACCTGCCCGGGGTGGCGGCGGTCGTCCTCGACGAGGTCCACGAGCGCCAGCTGGACGCCGACCTCACGCTGGCGATGCTCGTGGACGTGCGCGCCACCCTGCGCGCCGACCTCCTGCTCGTCGCCATGTCCGCGACGGTGGAGGCCGAACGGACCGCGGCACTGGTCGGCGACGCGTCGGTGGTCACGGTGCCGGGCGCGCTGCACCCGGTCACCGAGGTCTGGTCACCGCCGGCTCCCGGCGTACGCCGGGCCGACGACCGCGGCCCGACGCCGGCGTTCCTCGACCACCTCGCCTCGTGCGTGCGACGAGCCCTGGCCGAGCAGGAGGGTGACGTGCTCGTCTTCCTGCCGGGCGTGGGCGAGGTCTCGGGCGTCGCCTCGCGACTGGCGGGCGTCGACGCCGACGTACGACCCCTGCACGGCCGGCTGCCGCCCCACGAGCAGGACCTCGCGCTGACGCCGGGCTCGCGGCGCCGGGTCGTCGTCTCGACCGCGGTCGCCGAGTCGTCCCTGACCGTCCCCGGTGTGCGCGTCGTCGTGGACGCGGGCCTGTCGCGACAGCCCCGCACCGACCACCGGCGTGGCCTCGCCGGGCTGGTCACGGTGAGCGTCAGCAGGGCGGCCGCGGAGCAGCGGGCGGGGCGCGCCGGCCGCGAGGCGCCGGGCGCCGTCTACCGCTGCTGGTCCCAGGCCGAGCACGCCCACCTGGTGGCCCACCCCGAGCCAGAGATCGCGACGGCCGACCTCACGTCGTTCGCCCTCGAGATCGCCACGTGGGGCAGCCCGGACCCGGCCGGCCTCGCACTGCTGGACCAGCCGCCGGCGCCGGCGATGAGCGCGGCCCGCGCGACGCTCACCGGCCTCGGGGCCGTGGCCGACGACGGGTCGGTGACGGCCCGCGGCCGCGAGATCGCCGGGATCGGCACCGACCCGCGGCTCGCTCGGGCGCTGCTCGACGGCGCCGCGGTCGTCGGCGACCGGCGAGCGGCCGAGATCGTGGCCCTGCTCTCGGAGGACGTGCGCGCCCCCGGTGGCGACCTGGTCGCCGCCCTGCGCTCGGTCCGACGCGGCGAACCCGACGGAGGGTCCTGGGCGGCGTCGGCGAAGCAGCTCCAGGCGTCGTTGCCCGGGACGGATCGTGGGGAGGCCGGGCTCGGGGACGACGTCGCCGTCGGGCTCGTCGTCGCGCTCGCCCACCCCGACCGGATCGCCCGGCTGCGTCCGGGCGGCACGGCGTACCTGATGACCTCGGGGACCGGCGCG
>JAOPXG010000162.1 GCA_025965275.1 Nocardioides sp. | reverse complement strand
GACTACGAGAAGAAGACCGACCGGGTGATCCCGGTGCTCGCGCTCACCCGCCGCTGATGACGTCGCCGATGTGGTGGCCGGGGAGGTAGATGGCGGTGAACAACATGACGGCGAAGAGCGCCACGATGATCACCGTGTGGATGGCGTAGACCCTCTCGGTGACCGGCGGGAGCTCGGCGTCCCTGACTCCCGGGATCTTCTGCTCGTTCACGACCCCTCCTGACGTGCGTCGGTGGGCTGCTCGTCCTGTCTCTGAGTATCGACCCGAGGGGCCGTTCTGGCTACGTCTCGAGCAGCGTGGATCCCTTGCTGCCGCCCCCCCGTCGCCGGTGGTCGATGAGGACTCTCTCATCGCGGGCTCATGGGCAGCACATGTCCCGCACGGAGGGTGTGGTCATGAAGAAGACACCCGCCATCGCCGCCGTCCTGCTCATCGCCGCCGCCGTCCCGACCATCGGTGCCGGCGCCGCCCACGCGGGCGACCGTGGGGTCATCCGGCACGGGTCGTGCTCCGGGAGCACCGACTGGAAGATGAAGGCCAAGCCCGACGACGGCCGCATCGAGGTCGAGTCGGAGATCGACAGCAACCGCAGCGGCCAGACGTGGGCGTGGACCCTCGAGCACGACGGTGCGGTTGTCGACCGGGGCCGGTCCATGACGGCCGGACGCAGCGGCTCCTTCGAGGTCCAGCGCAAGACCGGCAACTCCGCGGGCACGGACTCGTTCCGGTTCCGGGCCGTCAACCGCGCCAGCGGTGAGGTCTGCGTGGCCCGCGTCAGCCTCTGACGAGATCTCCTGCGGCCGAGCGGGTCGTCGGCGAGACTCGACCCGTGACGGGCGTGCGCGACCAGGCGGCGACGCCCTGGTCGGGCGCGCCGCACGACGACGTACGCATGGTGCTCACGACGCCGGGCGTGGCCGACAACGCCGACCTCTCGGCCTTCGAGCCGACGACGCCTGGCGGGCTGGCCGCGGCCTTGCTGACCCACGTGGACGACCGGGACGTCATCCACGTGGACGGGACAGCCGGCGACGGGACCCTCGACGCCGGCGTCGAGCTGGACGACCCGGCAGTGTCCACCTACTTCGTCCACGTCTGGACACCGGAGTCGCTGAGCCAGCTCGCGTCGCACTGCCAACGGCAGGCGGCCGTCTGCCGCACCCTGGACGACGGCACCGTCGTGTCGGTCAGACGCGGCGGGCCCGGGTCAGGCGGCCCGCACGGCCGAAGGTCTCCGGCTACGCCTACCGGAGAGACAGCACGGTCCTCGTCATGGCGTACGGGCCGTCGGCCGAGGGGATCTCCGTGCGCGCCGTCGCCGAGATCCTGTCCGATCCGTGGATCGGCCCGGAGACCACCCGTGCTATGAACGACGCCGGGGAGGCGCTCGCGAACTTCGAGGAGATGCGCATCGTCGGCGGGGTCAGCGAGCTGAAGTCGACCGACCCACCAGGTGGGGAGCCCCGGTCTTCGGGTTCGTGAGCGAGAAGGCGTAGCCCGCCCCGGAGTCCAGCGCCCTGGTCGGGCGCGAGCCGAAGGCGACGGTGCCGGGCAGGAAGATCGGCTTCTTGAACGCGACCTCGACGGTGACGTGGTCGGGCAGCCTGTTCTCCAGCGCGCCGACGCAGCGGGCCATGCTCCACATGCCGTGCGCGATCTGGCGCGGGAAGCCCAGCGCCTTCGCGGTCAGCGGGTAGAGGTGAATCGGGTTGTGGTCGCCGGAGACGGCGGCGTACCTCCGGCCGAGGTCGCCGGGCAGCTTCCAGACGGTGCCGGTCGCAGGCGCGTCCGGGAAGCTCGTACCTGGCGCCGCGCTGTCGTCACCCTGGCCGCGGCGCAGGAACGTCGACGTCTCCTCCCACACCAGCTCGCCGGCGGAGTGGACGGTGGTGAGCAGGTCGAAGACCCGGCCCTTGGCGTGCGGGCGCAGGTTGTCGGGCCGTGCGGTGACCTGGAGCTGCTCGGTCACCGCGATCGGGCGGTGCTGGGTGATCGAGTTCTCGAGGTGCACGGTGCCGATCGCGGGGAACGGGAAGGACCCGTCGGTCATGATCTGCAGGTGCAGCCCGAACGCCAGCAGGTGCGGGTAGGGCAGCGGCAGCGTGTCCTTGCGCGGGAAGCCGCAGAGCGCGCCGTACGCCGCCACGTGGTCGAGGTCGACCGGTACGTCGTGCCGCACCAGCGACAGGTCGGGCAGCGTGGAGCCGGTCTTGCGGATGCCGGGGAGCAGGTTGACGCCGGGCACGGCGGGCAGTGCCGCCTTCACCATGGTCGGCAGCACGTCAGGCCCCCAGCATCATCTGGCCGCAGACGCGGACCACGTTGCCGTTGACGGCGGTGGAGCCGGGGCTGGCGTACCAGGCGATCGTCTCGGCGACGTCGACCGGCAGGCCGCCCTGCGCCATGGCGTTGAGCCGCTGGCCGACCTCGCGGGTCGCGAACGGGACGGCTGCGGTCATCTGCGTGATGATGAAGCCGGGGGCGACGGCGTTGATGGTGATGCCGTCCTCCAGCTCGTCGGCGAGTGAGTCGACGAGGCCGATCACGCCGGCCTTCGAGGCGGCGTAGTTGGTCTGCCCGACGTTGCCGGCGATGCCCGCGATCGAGGCCACGCCGACGACCGAGCCGCCCTTGTTGATGACGCCCTGGTCGAGCAGCTCGCGGGTGATCCGCTCGGGCGCGGTGAGGTTGACGGCGATGACCTGCTCGAAGCGGTCACCTTTGTCGTTCGCCGCCATGTTGGCGAGCTTGCGGTCGCGGGTGATGCCGGCGTTGTGGACGACGACGTCGACGCCGCCGTGCTTGGTCGTCAGGTGGTGGGCGATCCGCTGTGGGGCGTCCTTGGCGGTGATGTCGAGGAGGAGGTGGTCGCCGCCGAGCTCGCGCATCACGGCCTGCAGCTCGCTCGCAGCCTGGGGCACGTCGACGCCGACGACGGTCGCGCCGTCGCGGTGCAGCACCCGGGCGATCTGCTCGCCGATGCCGCGGCTCGCGCCGGTGACCAGCGCGACCTTGCCCTCGAGCGGGCGGGTCCAGTCGGTGACCGTGCCGGGCGTGGCCGGCTTCGCGGCGCCGTGGGCGCCGATCCGGATCACCTGACCGGAGACGTAGGCCGACTTGGGGGAGAGGAGGAAGGCCAGCGTGCTTGCGACCGAGCCCTCCGAGCCGTCGGCGACGTAGACGAGCTGGACCGTGCCGCCGCGGCCGATCTCCTTGCCGAGGCTGCGGGTGAAGCCTTCGAGCGCGCGCTGCGCGACCCGCTCGCCGCCGTCGACCTGCTCCGGCGGGGTGCCGAGCACGACCACGCGCGGGCAGGTGTCGAGGCTGCGCAGCAGGGGGGTGAAGAAGTCGCGGAGAGCGACCAGCTGGTCGGACGACGTCAGGCCGGTGGCGTCGAAGACCAGGCCCTTGTACGTCGCGCCGTCGCCGGGCGTCTCGCCCGGGGCGACCTCGACGCCGGCGATGCCGAGGGTGTCGAGGATGCCGACGAGCGACTCGGCGAGCCGACCCCGACCGCCGACGGCGACCGTGCCGTCCACGAGTGGTGCGCCGTCGACGTACCGCTCGAGCCGGGTGGGCGCCGGGAGGCCGAGCATCTTGGTGATCTGCTTGCCGATGGCCGAGGACGTGAAGCCCTGGTAGAGGTCGCTCATGATGGGTATGTAACTCCTCGTGTAACTCAGAGTCCACATTTCGTGATGTGGCCCTCATAGCCTTCTCTCAACGCTGTGCTCCCGACAAGGATGGATCCATGAACGACATTCGCCGCGTCGCCGTCATCGGCGGGAACCGCATCCCGTTTGCCCGCTCCAACACCGTCTACGCCGACGCGTCCAACCAGGACATGCTCACCGCGGCGATCGACGGGCTCGTCGAGCGCTTCGGTCTCGAGGGTGAGCGGGTCGGTGAGGTCGTCGCGGGCGCCGTGCTCAAGCACGCCCGCGACTTCAACCTGGCCCGCGAGAGCGTGCTCGGCTCGAAGCTCTCGCCCGAGACGCCCGCCATCGACATCCAGCAGGCGTGCGGCACCGGCCTCCAGGCCGCCATCGAGGTCGCGAACAAGATCGCGCTCGGCAAGTTCGACGTCGGCATCGCCGGCGGCACGGACACCACCTCCGACGCTCCCGTCGCGATCAGCGACAAGCTGCGCAAGAAGCTGATGAAGGTCAACGCCGCCCGCGACACGAAGGGCAAGATGCTCGCGCTCGGCGCGATCCGGCCCGGCGACATCGGGCTCGAGATCCCGCAGAACGGCGAGCCGCGCACCGGACTCTCGATGGGCGAGCACGCCGCGCTGACCGCGCTCGAGTGGCAGGTCAGCCGCGAGGAGCAGGACGAGCTCGCCGCCGCGTCGCACCAGCACCTCGCCGCGGCGTACGACGCGGGCTTCCTCGACGACCAGATCACGCCGTTCCGCGGGGTCGACCGCGACCAGAACCTGCGCGCGGACTCGTCGGTCGAGAAGCTCGCCAAGCTCAAGCCGGTCTTCGGCCGGGGCGAGGCCGCGACCATGACGGCCGGCAACTCCACGCCTCTGACCGACGGCGCGTCCGTCGTGCTGCTGGCCACCGACGAGTGGGCCACGGAGCACGGGCACGAGGCGCTGGCCTACCTCGCCGACTACGAGACCGCCGCGGTCGA
>JAOPXG010000145.1 GCA_025965275.1 Nocardioides sp. | reverse complement strand
GCCCGGGGGGCCATTCGATATCGCCGTACGCTCGGGCCGTGCTGGTCCACTTCCGACTGACGGTGCCGGAGACGGCCGCCGGCCCGACCCGCGACCTGCTGGTCGGCCACGACTGGGTCACCAACGTGACCGTGCAGCCCGGCGTCGTGGTGCAGCCGCCGGGGGACCTCGTCGAGGCCGACGTCGCCCGCGAGAAGGCCGGTGCCCTGCTCGCGGAGCTCCGGGAGCTCGGCGTCTGCGACCAGGGCGGCGTCGTGATCACCACGCCGACCGGCACGCCGTTCCGAGGCGCCGAGGTCCTCGAGGCGGCCGCACCGGGCCACCCCGACGACGCGGTGATCTGGGAGGCGGTCGAGGCCCAGGCGGCGGCGGGTGCGGTCCCGACGATCTCCTACCTGGCGTTCCTGGTGCTGGCGGTGTCCCTCGCGTCGGTCGCCGTGATCACCGACTCCTCGGTGCTGGTGGTCGGGGCGATGGTCGTCGGGCCCGAGTACAGCGCGGTCGCGGCCGCGATCGCCGGCGTCGCGCTGGGCCGGTGGGGGCTGTTCGCGCGCGGGCTGCGGCTGCTGGTGTTCTCGTTCGCCTTCGCGATCGCGGTGGTCGCCGTGGTCGCGCTCCTCGGCCGGGCCGCCGGGCTCATCGACGTCGACGAGATCACCCGGCCCCGGCCCAACACCGGCTTCATCTGGCACCCGGACCAGTGGTCGTTCCTCGTCGCGCTGCTGGCCGGCGCCGCGGGCGCGCTCGCGCTCGCCCTGTCGAAGGCGTCGACGATGGTCGGCGTCTTCATCAGCGTGACGACGGTGCCCGCCGCCGGCAACCTGGCCCTGGGGCTCGCGTTCTGGGAGCGCACCGAGATGGTCGGCTCGGGTGAGCAGCTGGTCATCAACATCGCCGGCATGGTGATCGCCGGCGCCGCCGTGCTGCTGGCGATGCGCGCCTGGTGGCCGTGGCTGACCGCCCGCTCGGAGCTGGTCTTCGGGAGTCAGTCCGACTTCTGACCGGCGGGCCGGTCCCGTGGCGCCAGGTAGCGGTAGGCGTGGTGGGTCGTGAACCCCAGCCCCTCGTAGAGCCCCAGCGCCGGGGTGTTGTCGCCGAGCACCTGGAGGTACGCCGTGGTCGCGCCCTGCTCGGCGCCCCACTCGAGCAGTCTCGACATGATCAGCAGGCCGAGGCCCTGCCGACGGTGCTCGGGATCGACCTCGATGCTGCGGAAGCCGACCCAGTCGCGGTCGTACGCCGCGACCCCGGTGGCGCGCCCGTCGAGCCGGGCGGTGACGAGGTGGCCCGCCTCCTCGAGGCTGACCGGTGGTTGAGGTGCGAGCGGAGCGAGCCTCGAAACCACCGCTCGCCGGGCCCGAGCGACACCGGCGACCTGGAAGAGCGTGTCGGCGTCGTGGCTCTCCAGGCCCCACCCGTGCGAGCGGAAGAGGGTGTCCTCGTCCGAGTCGGGGAGCACCGCGGCGATCGGCCGGCCGGTGCGCGCGGCGTAGAAGTCGACCACCTGGTCGTAGTCGTCGGCGACGCCCGAGGGGGTCATCGCGAGGACGGAGTTGGCCCGCCGGGCGGTCGACGCCGGCGAGTGCCGGAGCAGCCAGTCGCCGAGCGGGCGGGTCTCGAGGTCCGGCCACAGCGCCATCGCGCGGAGCTGTGCCTCCGCGGGGCTGACCCGGAGCCGCGGCGCCGGCCGGGGCGGCACGGGCTTGCCGGACACGATGTCGGCGGTCGCGATCGTCACCGGGTCGCCGGTCTCGGGCTGGACCACGCAGACGCCGTCACCCCACGACGTGCACACGCCCAGGAGGTCGGTCAGGGCCGGCCCGCCGCTGGGTCCGGTCTCGCCGCGCAGGATCCGGCGTACGACGATGCGTGTGCCGACCACGTGCGGACCGAGCAGATGCTGGGAGGTCATGACCACATTCTGGGGGTATGCCGTCCGGTGCTTCGAGGGGATACTAGGCTGGGGGCGAGCACCTGCTCCCGTGATTCTCAGGAGGAACTGGTGACCTACGTCATCGCCCAGCCGTGTGTCGACCTCAAGGATCGTGCCTGCGTCGACGAATGCCCTGTCGACTGCATCTACGAGGGCAAGCGGATGCTCTACATCCACCCCGACGAGTGCGTGGATTGTGGCGCCTGCGAGCCGGTGTGCCCCGTGGAGGCGATCTACTACGAGGACGACACCCCGGAGCAGTGGAAGGACTACTACAAGGCGAACGTCGAGTTCTTCGACGACCTCGGTTCGCCCGGTGGTGCCGCCAAGATGGGTGAGATCGACAAGGACCACCCGATGATCGCGGCCCTCCCGCCCCAGGAACAGGACCACTGACGCCCTCCGAGCGCAGCGTCTCAGCCCGCCTCCCGGACTTTCCCTGGGACCACCTGCTCGCCCACGGTGAGCGGGCTCGCGCCCATCCCGACGGGATCGTCGACCTCTCGGTCGGTACGCCGGTCGACCCGACGCCCGCGGTGGTCCAGGACGCCCTCACGGCGGCCGCGGACTCGCCCGGCTACCCGCTGACGATCGGTCGGGTCGACACCCGCCAGGCCTGCATCGACTGGCTGGCCCGGCGCCACGGCGTCACCGGCCTCGGCCTGAGCGACGTGCTGCCCGTGATCGGCTCCAAGGAGCTGATCGCCTCCATGCCCAGCCACCTCGGGCTGGGGGCGGGCGACCTGATCGTCTGGCCCGAGCTCGCCTACCCGACGTACGAGGTGGGTGCTGTGCTGGCCGGCGCGCGCGGGGTCGCGACCGACTCGCTGACCTCGCTCGGCCCCGAGACGCCGGCGCTGCTCTGGCTGAACTCCCCGTCCAACCCGACCGGCCGGGTGCTGCCCCCCGAGCACCTGAAGAAGGTCGTCGACTGGTGCCGCGAGCGCGGCACCATCCTGGTCTCCGACGAGTGCTACCTCGAGTGCGCGTGGGAGGCCACGCCCGTCTCCGTGCTGCACCCGTCCGTCTCCGGCGGCTCCCACGAGGGCATCCTCGCGGTGCACTCGCTCTCGAAGCGGTCCAACCTGGCCGGCTACCGCACCGCGTTCGTCGCCGGCGACCCGGCGCTCGTCGGTGAGCTGCTCGCCGTACGCAAGAACCTCGGCCTGCAGATGCCCGGCCCCCAGCAGGCCGCGATGATCGCCGCGCTCGACGACGACGAGCACGTCCTCGAGCAGCACGCCCGCTACGCGGCGCGCCGCGCCAAGCTGCGCGAGGCGCTGCTCTCGGCGGGCTTCACGATCGACCACTCCGAGGCGTCCCTCTACCTCTGGGCGACCCGTGGTGAGGACTGCTGGGACACCGTGTCCTGGCTGGCCGACCGCGGCATCCTGGTCGCCCCCGGCGCGTTCTACGGCAAGGCCGGCGCCAAGCACGTGCGGGTGGCGTTCACCGCCACCGACGAGCGCGTCGACGCCGCGTTCGCACGCCTGGCGCTCCCGTGACCGTGCCGGAGAGCACCTACCAGCGGGCGCTCGCGCGGGTGCGCAGCCGGTCGATCTGGTGGTTCGTGGCGCTCGCCGTGCTGCTCGCGGTGCTGCCGGTCTCGACGCCGGTCCTGATCGGCGTCTACGCGCTGATGGCGGTCGCGTTCTGGATCCCGCTGCTGACCCGGTCGGGGCGTGAGTTCCGCAAGGGCTACCGCGGCGACCGGCGCTGACTCACGTCGTCCGGGCCACCTCAGGCAGACAGGGCGCCGATCTCCTGGTCGTGGCCGTCGGGCGTCAGGTAGTGGCCGTCGTCGAAGAGGATGACGCCGTTGCAGAGCCGGCACCAGCCCTGGTCGCTGCGGTCGACCACCACCTGGGCGCTGCAGCAGTCGGAAGCGTCGGTGCCGGGACAAACCGGTGAGTGGTTGCACATCGTGGTGCCCTTCCCAGAGAAATTGGATCGTTCCCATCTATGGAACGACACCGTGCGGTCTCATGCACGGACTTCCGGAGGATCTGTGGAAAGAACCTCAGTCGAAGACGTCGACGTGCACGTGGTCGCGGTGCTCGAGGATGGCCCGGTTGCCCGGCTCCTCCGGTGGGTCGTAGTCGCGCCAGCCGTCGCCGGACCGGGACCCGGACGTCCAGATCCGGTCGTCGAAGATCACGGTCGCGATGTCGAGCCGGTCGGCCTGGGCGACGAGGTACTGCGCCATCGCCCAGCCGCGGATCTTGTTCTCGGCGCTGATCGGGCGCACGAAGATGTCGACCGCGCGACCGTCGTAGTGCGCGGAGCCCTCCATGTGGCCGGTGGAGACGCCGCCCGGCTCGAACCCGCCGAGCGGCGGGCTCCCGAAGACCTCGGTGACCTCGCGCCGTACGACGTCCGCGCGGTGGGTGAGGCCGGAGGCCGTGAGCCGGTCGCGCTCCTCGTCGGGGGTGCCGGTGATCCGGCAGCTGAAGGCGTGCGGGGAGTTGCCCGTGAGCGCCGACGCGAGCACGCGGGCGTCGGCCTCGTGATCGGCGTACGCCTCGGGGAAGCCCGAGCGCTGCACCTCCTGCGCGGCCACGGTGACCCGCATCGACTCGTAGTCGCCGATCCGGTCGAGCGCGTCGTAGAAGGCGTTGATGGAGTAGTACGGGTTGAGGATCTGTTCCTCGGTGCCCCAGCCCTGCGAGGGGCGCTGCTGGAAGAGGCCGAGCGAGTCCCGGTCGCCGGCCTCGAGGTTGTAGAGCTTCGACTCCTGGTACGCCGTGGCGAGGGCGATCGTCGCCGCCCGCGCGGGCATGCCCCGGTTGACCGACACCGCGGTGATGAGTGCGGCGTTCTCGGCCTGCTCGGGCGTGAGGGAGACGGTGCGCCCGCTGACGGTCGCCGTGCACTCGTCGGGGTGCAGGAGCGGCGCGACGTGGTGGAGCACGCCGTAGCCGACCGCCGTGGCGATGCCCACGGCGGCGACCCCGAGCAGGGCGACCCCCGTGCGCAACTTCATCCGGTCAGTGTGCGGGGTGGTCTGAAACTCAGTTGGCGTGCAGCGCGGCGTTGAGCTCGATGCCGTCGCTCTTCCACGGCACGGCCTCGATCGTGCCGGACACCGAGTTGCGTCGGAAGAGCACGTTGCTGGCACCCGAGAGCTCGACCGCCTTGATGACCCGGGTCCTGCTGTGGGCGCGGTCCGGGTCGGCGACGGTGACCTTGGTCCCCGCGGTGACGTAGCAGCCAGCCTCGACGACGCAGTCGTCGCCGAGGGAGATCCCGATCCCGGCGTTGGCGCCGATCAGGCAGCGCTCGCCGATCGAGATCACCTCCTTGCCACCTCCGGAGAGAGTGCCCATGATCGAGGCGCCGCCGCCGACGTCGGAGCCCTGGCCGACCACGACGCCGGCCGAGATCCGGCCCTCGACCATCGAGGCGCCCAGCGTGCCGGCGTTGAAGTTGACGAAACCCTCGTGCATGACGGTGGTGCCCTCGGCGAGGTGAGCGCCGAGACGGACCCGGTCGGCGTCCGCGATCCGCACCCCAGCCGGGATGACGTAGTCGACCATCCGCGGGAACTTGTCGACGCCGAACACGGTGACGTGGCGGCCGTTGGCGCGCAGCCGGGCGCGGGTCGTCTCGAAGCCCTCGACGGCGCAGGCGCCGGCGGACGTCCAGACCACGTTGGTGAGCAGGCCGAAGATGCCGTCGAGTGACACGGAGTGGGGGGTGACCTGGCGTGAGGAGAGCAGGTGCAGCCGCAGCCACACGTCCTCGGTCGTCGTCGGCGCGGCCTGGAGGTCGGCGATCTCGACCAGCAGCACGTCGCGGGTGACGCCGCGGTCCTTGTCGCTGCCCTGGAGTGCGCTCAGCTCGGACGGCGTCACCGCGTCGGCCGGCTTCTCGCCGAGCGCGGGGGAGGGGAACCACACGTCGAGCACGGTGCCCTCGGCGTCGATGGCGGCGAGGCCGAAGCCCCAGGCAGAGGAAGGAGCAGTGGTCACGGCGGACCACTCTACGGAGAACGGGCGTCATGACCGGCCTCGGGACCAGATGGCGAGGCGCGGCGCGCCGGCCAGACGCTGCTCGGCCGCGCCGCCACCCTGGACGGGTCGCGGGTCCTCACCGGGTTCACCCACGTCCGCGACGGCTGGCTGCCTATTGGCGACTGGTGAAGGCGACCTTGCCGCCGGGGAGCTTGAGCGTGGCTTCGCGGGCGTCGGCCTCCTCGGGCGCGATGACCTCGAAGAGCCGTCGGTCGAGGATCCGCAGCGCCGTGGCGTCGTGCTGGGCGGCCTTGTCGATCAGGAATCGTTCGGCCTGCTCGACCAGGGCCTGGTCGAGGTCGGCGGGGAGCTGCTCGACGGCGTGCACGATGGCCTGCGCCTGTTCGACGACCAGGTCGCCGGCGGCGAGCGCGACCCGCACCGGTTCGTGACCGGTGGCCAGCGCGGTGGCGAGGTGCAGCTGCCGGAACGCCTCACGCCGGGTCTGGTTGGTGGCGTTGGCCCACCAGATCGCGGTCGAGGTCGCACCGGTGGTCTCGCCGAGGTGTGCGTCGTCGGCGTGCGCGGCGACGCGGAGCTCGAGCTCGGTGATGCTGGCCTTCAGCCTCGCGAGCGAGGTCACCGTGGCGGCGGTTTCGTCGGGGTCCATCGACCACACACTGACGTCGGCGAGGTCTGCGACCTGCTCGCGCATCGCGACGACGGCGCGGGAGATCACGTGTCGTGGTGGGGTGTGCGTGCTGGTCGCCATAGGGATCACTCAAGCAGGGAGCACCGACAGTGAGGCCCTGATTTCCTGTGGATAACGGGGGTCTGGGGTAACGGTCTGATAACAGAGTTTCGCCTTTGTCCACAGGGGTTTCGAGACAGGCGCAGGGCGCCTTCCTCAACCCCGGAGGGCCCTCCGGTGGTTGAGGAGGTTGCGCAGCAACCGTCTCGAAACCCCCGCAGGCCGGGAGGCGACCGCGACCACCCGCCCACCTGGCCCCGGTGTCGGCCTGTCGGCGCGCAACCCGAAGCAGCTCGCGGGCCGAGGCCGGGGAGGGCGGTCGGGTTGCGGGGATCTCGACACGGTCGCAGAGCGACCTGCTCGATCAACGGCGGGCGAGCCGGGAAGCGACCGCAACCCACCGCCCACCTGGTCCCGTTGTCAGCCTGACGGCGCGCAACCCCGAGCAGCCCGCGGGCCGGGACAGGCAGGTCGCTAGATCCAGCGGGAGAACCAGATCCGGTCGAGCCACTCGGAGTGGGTGAGGAGCTGGTCGGTCCAGATCGGCCAGAACCACGCGAAGTTCACGAGCACCAGCACGAAGAACGCGCCCGAGACGATCACCCCCGCCGTACGACGGGGGCTGGGTTCCGTCGACGGGCCGATCAGCGAGCCCATCGCCAGCGTCAGCGCGAGGACGACGAAGGGCAGCGTGATGATCGCGTAGAACAGGAAGATGGGTCGGTCGTCGTACTGGAGCCACGGCAGCCAGGTCGAGGCGGCGCCCACGATCGTCACGCCGTAGCGCCAGTCGCGGGCACCGATCCACATCACCAGCGCGAAGACCAACGCGAGGCAGCCGCCCCACCACAGCGTCGGGTTGCCGAGCAGCAGCACCTGGCGCAGGCAGTCGCTGCCGGCCGGTGCGTCGCAGCCCTGGGTGCCAGGCTTGATGTCGGTGTCGGCCGCGACGCCGACCGGCCGGTTCATGAGCAGCCAGCCGGACGGCTTCGAGGCGTAGGTGTGTGAGCTGCAGTTGAGGAAGTGGGTGTGGAACTCGTAGACGTCGTGGTGGTAGTACCAGAGCGACCTCAGTGACTGGACGACCTCGCCGAGCCCGTGGGCGTCGGGCTCACTGGCGGTCGGCCAGCGGTCGTCGTTCTCCTTAGTCGGGTCGTCGCACGTCTTGCCCTCCGCGACGAAGCGCGTGTACTGCGTCGACGAGAGGTGCTCCTCGTACTGGTGGGCGTGGATCAGCCAGCCGGTCCAGCTCGCGACGTACACGAACAACGCCACCAGGACGAGGCTGAGGAACGCCGGGACCCCGTCGACCAGGACCGACTTCACGACCGGCCACCGGACGCCGAACGAACGGCGGGCGCCGGCCGACCAGAGCCACACGAGCACGCCGAACGCCGCGAGCGGGTACGCCGCCTCCCACTTGCTGCCGACCGCCAGGCCCCAGCTGATGCCGCCGAGCAGCAGCCACGGCCGGAACAGCAGCCCGCGCACCGGGCCCCACCCACGGGAGTCGGTGATCTGGGTGGGTGTCAACCGGGCCATCTTCGCGCGGTACCAGTCGCGGTCGGCGACGACGCAGTGCACGCCGCACAGCATGAAGAACGCGACGAAGATGTCGAGCAGCGCGAGCCGCGAC
>JAOPXG010000144.1 GCA_025965275.1 Nocardioides sp. | reverse complement strand
GATCGTCCAGCAGCTGCGCGACCGCGACGACCTCCAGAAGCCGCCCGGGGTGGCCGAGACCCTCGACTGGGCCCGCGCCCTGCACTACCTCGGCACCGCCGAGGTCGACCTCGAGTCGGCGTCCGCGGCCCTGGGCGCGCTGGTGAAGTACCGCGAGGACGCCGACCGCGTCCGGCACGCCCTCGACCAGATGCTGCGCGCATGAACCGCGACCCCGACGAGATCCTTCTGGGCTTCACCCGGGCCCTCCGCGCTGCCGGGGTGCCCGTGACGCAGGACCGCGCCCAGGGCTACCTCGCCGCGACCGGCCTGCTGGGGCTGGACGACCAGCGCGCGACCTACCTCGCCGGCCGGGCCACCCTGTGCGCCGGCCCCGACGACCTCGCACGCTACGACCAGGTCTTCGCGGCGTACTTCAACTCCCGAGACGGGCTCCCGCGCTCGCGGCCGGCGCAGCCGTCGGTCACGGTCCTCTCCGACCTGCCGGCGACCGACGGCACCGGAGACGGTGAGGGGGACGAGGACCCCGACGTCGTCCGCGCCGTGGCCAGCGAGCTCGAGGTGCTCCGGCACCGCGACGTCGCCGGGCTCTCCGCGGCGGAGAAGCACCGGCTCGACGGCATGTTCGCCACCCTGCGCCCGCGGCCCCCGGTGCGTCGTACCGCCCGGCACCAGCGCTGGCACCGCGGCCAGGTCGACGCCTCCCGCACCCTGCGGGCCTCGCTGCGCCGGATGGGCGAGCCCGCCGACATCGCGTGGCGGCGCCGCGGCGTCCGCCCGCGCCGGGTGGTGCTGCTGGTCGACGTGTCGGGCTCGATGAGCGGGTACGCCGACGCGCTGCTCCGGCTCGCCCACCGCTTCACCCAGACCGGGCGCGAGAGCGGCGGCGCGGTCGAGACGTTCACCGTCGGCACCCGGCTGACCCACCTGACCCGGGCGATGCGGATCCGCGACCCCGAGCGGGCACTGGTCGCCGCGGGCGAGACCGTGCCCGACTGGTCCGGCGGCACCCGGCTCGGCGAGACGCTGCGGTTCTTCCTCGACCGCTGGGGCCAGCGCGGGATGGCGCGCGGCGCGGTGGTCGTGGTGTTCAGCGACGGCTGGGAGCGCGGCGACCCGACCCTCCTCGGCGAGCAGATGGCGCGGCTCCAGCGGGTCGCGCACCGGGTGGTCTGGGTGAACCCGCACCGCGGCAAGACCGGCTACGAGCCGGTCCAACAGGGCGTGGTCGCGGCGCTGCCGCACTGCGACGACTTCGTGGCGGGCCACTCGCTCGCGACGTTCGCCGAGCTCGTGGAGGTGGTCTCGCGTGCGTGAGGTGCTGCCCGAGCTGCTCGCCTGGTGGCGTGCCGGCGAGACGATCGGCGTCGGGACCGTGGTCGCGACGTTCCAGTCCGCGCCGCGCCCGCCGGGCGCCTCGATGCTCGTGGGTCCCGACGAGAGCGCGGTCGGCTCGGTCTCCGGGGGCTGCGTCGAGGGGGCGGTCTACGAGCTGGCCCAGTCGGTCGTCGAGTCGGGCCCGCCGGTCCTGGAGCGCTACGGCGTCTCCGACGACGACGCGTTCGCCGTCGGCCTGACCTGCGGCGGCATCCTGGACGTCTTCGTCGAGAAGGTCAGCCGCGAGACGTTCCCCGAGCTGGAGGAGGTCGCCGCCGACATCGAGGCGGGTCGCCCGGTCGCCCTCGCCACCGTCATCGAGCACCCCGACCCGTCCTGGCTGGGCCGGCGGATCGTCGTACGACCCGACACCCCGGCCGTCTCCACCCTCGGCTCCCCGCGCGCGGACGCCGCCGTGCACGACGACGCGCTCGGCCTGCTGGCGTCGGGGTCCAACGCGACGCTGACCTACGGGCCGGACGGCGAGCGGCGCGGCGAGGGCATGCGGGTGTTCGTGTGGGGGTTCGCCCCGAAGCCGCGGATGCTGGTGTTCGGCGCGATCGACTTCGCGGCCGCGGTCGCCAAGGTCGGCAGCTTCCTGGGCTACCACGTGACCGTCTGCGACGCCCGGCCCGTCTTCGCCACCCACTCCCGCTTCCCGGAGGCCGACGAGGTCGTCGTGGACTGGCCGCACCGCTACCTGGCGGCCGAGGCCGAGGCCGGCCGGGTCGACGGGCGCACCGTCATCACGGTGCTGACCCACGACCCGAAGTTCGACGTCCCCCTGCTCGAGGTGGCGCTGCGCCTGCCCGACGTCGCGTACGTCGGCGCGATGGGCTCGCGGCGCACCCACGAGGACCGGGTGGCGCGGCTGCGCGAGGCCGGGGTCGATGACAAGGAGATCGAGCGGCTGTCGTCGCCGATCGGCCTCGACCTCGGCGCCCGGACGCCCGAGGAGACCGCGATCAGCATCGCGGCCGAGATCGTCGCCGGACGGTGGGGCGGCAGCGGGGAGCGGCTGGCCGCGGTCGACGGTCGGATCCACCGCGACCTGACCTGACCAGACCGAGCACGGGAGGATCCATGGACGGCCTGTCCCTGTCAGCGCTCGTCGACGAGCACCTGGCGATCGCGCGTGAGCACGGCAGCGGGCGCAGCGCCGTCACCGTCCACGGCGGCCGCGAGCACCACCTGCGCCAGACGCTGATCGCCCTCGCCGAGGGGCGGTCGCTCGGCGAGCACGACAGCCCCGGGGAGGCCACCCTCCAGGTGCTGCGCGGTCGGGTCCGGCTGCACGCGGGGGACGACGCCTGGGAGGGCGCGGCCGGCGACTACGTGCTGATCCCGCCCCGCCGCCACGACCTCGTCGCGCTCGAGGACGCGGCCGTCCTCCTCACCGTCGCGAACCGGCTCGCGGACTGACCGTGCGGCCGGTGCGACGGACGGCGGTCGGCGCGGCCCTGCTGCTGGTGCTGCCGCTGGCCGCCTGCTCCACCGGCGACCCGGGCGCCGACCCGGAGCCGGCTCCGTCCCTGTCGTCCGGCCCGACGGTCACCGACGAGCCCTCCTCGGGCCCCACCCAGCCCCCCACCGCCACCGAGCACGCTTCTGATGGGCGCAGTGGGGCGCTGCCACCGGCCACGACATATCCGTCGCTGCCCAACCTGATGCGCGCCGACTTCGACGGGCGCGGGCTACGGGTGCTGCGCACGGAGACCATCACCGACGCCTACACCCGCCAGCAGGTGACCTACCGCAGCAACGGCACCGTCGTGTCCGGGGTCCTGCTCCGGCCGAACGGCCGCGGCCCGTACCCGGCCGTGGTGCTCAACCACGGCTACATCGACCCGTCCTCCTACGTCACCGGCCAGGGCCTCGCCCGCGAGCAGGACTGGCTGGCCCGGGCCGGCTTCGTCGTCCTGCACACCGACTACCGCGGCCACGCCGCCTCCGACCCGGCCGGCGACCTCGAGCGGGAGACCCGGCTCGGCTACGCCCGCGACAGCATCAACGCCGTCCTCGCCCTCGAGAAGCTGCCCTACGTCGATCCCGACAAGACCGCGATGCTCGGCCGGTCGATGGGTGGGGGCGTCACGCTCGACGCACTCGTGGCGGCGCCCGGCCTGGTCGACGCCGCGGTGATCTACGCCAGCGTCAGCTCGAGCTTCCTCGACAACCTCCGGCGGTGGACGATCCCCGAGCGCCCGGAGGCGGCACAGGCGTTCTTCGAGCGGTACGGCGACCCGCGGGCGAGTCCGGCGTTCTACCGCGGGCTGTCGCCGCGCACCTACTTCGACCGCATCACCGAGCCCGTGCTGATGTTCCACGGCACCGCCGACAGCACCTGCCCGCCGGCCTGGTCGCGCACCACTCACCGGCTCCTCCAGGACGCCGGTGTCCACACGACACTGGTCGAGTACCCCGGTGAGGAGCACGCGTTCTACGCCCGCTGGGAGGACTCGATCGTGCGGACCGTCGCGTTCCTGAGGCGTCAGCTCGACGTGTGACCGCGGTCACGCACCCGGTGCTACCTTGGCCGTAACGAGTACCCCGGGGGTGAGATGGCCCGCAGCGAGCTGCAGACCCGCAGGCTGGACGCCGTACGTGCGTGGACGTCGTTCGTCGAGCACGGCGACGACGCCGGGCCGGTGGTGCGCCCCGAGATCCTGAGCAGCTGGGCCCGGTCCGAGGCCGCGATCTCCCCGCACGTCGCCGAGGCGCCGCTGGCCGACGAGTCCGAGACCGAGGCCTACTGGCGCGACTCGCCGCTGCAGACCGCGGTCGAGCGGGTCGAGGCCGAGTTGCGGCGCACGGCGGAGGACGGCGACCTCGTCGTGGCCGTGACCGACCCCGAGACCCGCATCCTCTGGACGTACGGCGGGCGGGTGATGCGCCGCAAGGCCGAGAGCGTCAACTTCGTGGTCGGCGGCCGCTGGGACGACCAGAGCGTCGGCACCAACGCCCTCGACCTCGCCAACCGCCTGGACACCCCGGCGATGGTCTTCAGCGCCGAGCACTACGCCTCGATCGTGCACAACTGGGTGTGCTGGGCCGCGCCGGTCCACGACCCCGCGACCGGCAAGCAGCTCGGGGTCATCGACCTCTCGACCACCTGGGACCGCACCCACCCGATCGGGCTCGCGACCGCGCGGGTGATGGCGCGGCTGATCGAGACGGCGATGCCGCCCTCGTCGCAGCACGCGCGACCCGGGGCGTTCGACGAGATGAGGGAGCCCGGCCTGGTGATGAGCCTGCTCGGCACCGCCGAGACCTGGCTCGACGGCCAGCGGCTGCTGCTCAACCGGCGCCAGACCGAGGTGCTGGCCCTGCTCGCGATGCACCCCGAGGGGCTCTCGCTCGAGCACCTCCACGCCCTCGTGTACGGCGACCAGGCGGTCACCCTCTCGACGCTCAAGGCCGAAGTCTCCCACCTGCGCTCGGCGCTCGGTGGCCAGCTCGCCTCGCGCCCCTACCGGCTCACCATGCCCGTCTCCACCGACGTCGACCTGGTGCTCGGCCTGCTCCGCACCGGCCGGGTGGCCGCGGCGGTCGACGCCTACGGCGGCGACCTGCTGCCCGGCACCAACTCGCCGGCGCTGACCGAGCTCGCGGAGTACGTCGCCGTCGCGGTCCGCGAGGCGCTGCTCGCCGACCCGCAGCCCGATGCCGTGGTCCGCTACAGCGAGCACGCGCCGTACGACACCGAGGTCGTCGAGGTCTGCCTGGCCACGCTGGCCGGCCGGCCGCACCACGCCGTACCGCTCCTCAAGGGCCGGCTCGCCGCGGCTCGGCGCTGACCGCCACCGCCGAGTCGGCGCCAATTTCCCGCTGAGGCCTGCCGAGTCGGCGTGAGTTTCCACGGACCTGGAAAGTCACGCCGACTCGGCGGGTTGAGGAGGGAAGTTCACGCCGACTCGGCGACCCAACCATCTCCCAACCGCGACTCCCTAGCGTGACGTGGACCACAGGTCCTCGCGTCTCAAGGGAGAGTCCATGACTCGGATCAGCCTCAACGTCGACGGAGCATCCGTCTCCGACGACGTCGAACCCCGCATGCTGCTCGTGCAGTACCTCCGCGAGCGGCTCGGCAAGACCGGCACCGTGATCGGCTGCGACACCAGCAACTGCGGCGCGTGCACGGTCCACCTCAACGGCACCAGCGTGAAGTCGTGCAACGTGCTCGCCGTGCAGGCCGACGGCGCCGAGGTCACGACCATCGAGGGGCTGGCGAAGGACGGGAAGCTGCACGCGGTCCAGGAGTCCTTCCGCGAGTGCCACGGGCTCCAGTGCGGCTTCTGCACCCCGGGGATGATCATGCAGAGCGTCGACCTGCTGAAGGAGAACCCGAAGCCCAGCGAGGAAGAGATCCGGCTCGGGCTCGAGGGCAACCTCTGCCGGTGCACCGGCTACCACAACATCGTGCGCGCCGTGCAGCACGCGTCCGGTCAGGCGGTGAACTCATGACCGCCACCCAGGAGCGTCCGGCCGACGAGGTCGAGCGCGAGATCGGCCGCGACCGGCGCCGCAAGGAGGACCAGCGGCTGATCACCGGCCGCACCCGCTGGACCGACAACATCACCCTGCCCGGGATGCTGCACCTCGCGATGGTGCGCAGCCCGTTCGCGCACGCCACGATCACCTCGATCGACACGACGGCCGCGAAGGCCTCGACGAACGTCGTCGCGGTGCTGACCGGCGCGGACTTCGGCGACGAGCTCGGCGTCTGCATCAACGCCTGGGCGATCACCACCGACCAGGTCACGCCCACCCACTCGCCGATGCCGAGCGACCGGGTCTCGTTCGCGGGCGAGATCGTGGCCGTCGTGGTGGCCCGCACCGCCGCCGAGGCGCGCGACGCCGCCGAGCTCGTGGACGTCGAGTACGACGAGTTGCCGGCCGCCCTCGACCTCAAGCAAGCCGCCGCAGACGAGGTGCTCGCGCACCCCGACCTCGGCACCAACAAGTCCGCGCTCTGGGTCTTCGACTCCGGCGAGGCCGGCACCGGCGGCAACGTCGAGGACGCCATCGCGAAGGCCCGGACCGACGGCATCGTGATCGAGCGCGAGTACCGCCAGCAGCGGCTGATCCCGGCGTTCATGGAGCCCCGCTCGGTCGTCGTCGACCCGACCGGTGAGCAGAACACGATGTGGTCGGCGACCCAGATCCCGCACATCGTGCGGTTCGCCCTCGCCGCGACCACCGGCGTCCCCGAGTCGAAGATCCGGGTCGTCGCGCCCGATGTCGGCGGTGGCTTCGGCGGCAAGCTCCAGGTGACGCCCGAGGAGTGGATCGCCTGGGCGGTGGGCCGCCGGCTCGGCAAGCCGGTCAAGTACACCGAGACCCGCAGCGAGAGCCTCCTGAGCGCCCACCACGGGCGGGACCAGTGGCAGAAGCTCACCCTCGCGGCCGAGAAGGACGGCTCCGTCACCGGCTTCAAGGTCGAGCTGCTCGCCGACCTCGGTGCGTACGTCGCGATCGTCGGCGGCGGCGTCCCGGTGCTCGGGGCGTTCATGTTCAACTCGATCTACAAGTTCCCGGCCTACCACTTCGCGTGCCAGACGGTCCTCACCAACAAGACCTGGACCGACGCCTACCGCGGCGCCGGTCGGCCGGAGGCGACGTACGCCATCGAGCGGATCATGGACGAGCTCGCGGCGGAGGTCGGGGTCGACCCGCTCGCGATCCGGGAGAAGAACTGGATCACCCACGAGGAGTTCCCGTTCACCACGGTGGCCGGCCTCGAGTACGACTCCGGCAACTACGAGGCCGCCACCGCGCGGGCCAAGGAGATGTTCGGCTACGACGAGCTGCGGGCCGAGCAGATGGCGCGCCGTGCCTCCGGCGACACCGTCCAGCTCGGGATCGGCGTCTCGACCTTCACGGAGATGTGCGGCCTCGCGCCGTCGCGGGTGCTCGGCCAGCTCAACTACGGCGCCGGCGGCTGGGAGCACGCGAGCGTGCGCATGCTCGCCACCGGCAAGGTCGAGGTGATCACCGGGGCGTCCGCCCACGGGCAGGGACACGAGACGGCCTTCAGCCAGATCGTGGCCGACCGCCTCGGCGTCGCGTTCGACGACGTGGAGGTCCTGCACGGCGACACGCAGGTCTCCCACAAGGGCCTGGACACCTACGGCTCCCGCTCCCTCGTGGTCGGCGGCGAGGCGCTGGTGCGCGCGGTCGACAAGGTCATCGAGAAGGCGCGCCCGATCGCGGCACACCTGCTGGAGGCGTCGGTCGACGACCTCGAGTACTCCGGCGGCCGCTTCTCGGTCAAGGGCACCGACCAGGGGCTCGCGATCGGGGAGATCGCCACCGCGGTCTTCACGGCCCACAACCTGCCGGACGACGTCGAGCCGTCGATCGACGCGGAGGCGACGTACGACCCGATCAACTTCAACTACCCGCACGGCACCCACCTGTGCGCGATGGAGGTCGACACCGAGACGGGCGCGGTGAAGATGCGCAAGTACGTCTGCTGCGACGACATCGGCAACATCATCAACCCGCTGATCGTCGCCGGTCAGGTGCACGGCGGCCTGGTGCAGGGCATCGCGCAGGCGCTGTGGGAGGAGGCGGTGTACGACGACGCCGGCACGCTGGTCTCCGGGTCGTTCGTCGACTACCTGCTGCCGACGGCCGCCGACACGATCAGCTTCGACGTCGACCACACCACCTCGCCGTCGACGACGAACACGCTCGGCACCAAGGGCGTCGGCGAGGCGGGCACGATCGCCTCGACGCCGGCCGTGGTCAACGCGGTCGTCGACGCCGTACGCCACCTCGGGGTCAACGACATCCAGATGCCGTGCACGCCCGAGCGGGTGTGGAAGGCGATCAACGGACCCGGTTCCGGCGGCGCGACCGAGGGCGCGGCGATGCCGCACTTCGAGTCCGGTGGTGCCGCAGGCAACCAGGAACAACCCGGCACCTCGAGCACGGAAGGAGCGGGCGCATGATTCCCGCAGCGTTCGACTACGTGGCGCCGACGTCCGTCGAGGCGGCCCTGGCCGCGCTCGCGCAGTACGGCGACGAGGCCAAGATCATCGCCGGCGGGCAGAGCCTGCTGCCGGTGCTCCGGATGCGGCTCAACGCACCGGAGTGGATCATCGACCTCGGCAAGATCGAGTCGCTGCGCGGCATCCGCGACGACGGCGACGCGATCGTGATCGGTGCGATGACGCCGCACTCCGTCGTCGGCTCCGACTCGCTGGTCGCGGAGCACGCCGCGCTGATCAGCAAGGCGGTGGAGCATCTGGCCGATGCGCAGGTGCGCCACCGTGGCACCTTCGGCGGTGCGCTCGCGCACGCCGATCCCGCGGGCGATCTCGGGGCGCCCGCGCTAGCCCTCGGCGCGCAGTTCGTGATCGCCGGGTCGGGTGGCACCCGCACCGTGGCGGCCGACGACTTCTTCGTGGACCTCTTCGAGACCGCGATCGGGGAGGACGAGATCCTCACCGAGGTGCGGATCCCGAAGCACACCGGCTGGGGCGCCTGCTACGAGAAGTTCGTGCGGGTCGCCCACCAGTGGCCGATCGTCGCGGTGGCGGCGACGGTGAAGGTCGACGGAGGCACCATCTCCGAGGCGCGGGTCGGGCTGACCAACATGGGCTCGACCCCCCTGCGGGCCCGGGCGGTCGAGGAGGCACTGGCCGGGCAGTCCCTCAGCGAGGACGTCGTACGCGCCGCCGCCGAGAAGGCCGCGGACGGCGCCAACCCGCCGTCCGACCTCAACGGCGACGCCGACTACCGACGCCACCTCGCGACGGTGCTGACCCGGCGCGCGGTCGTCGCCGCGACGGGCGGCTGACGGACGATGGACCTCACCCACCGGTTCACCGTCCCCACCTCCGTCGACGAGACCTGGGCGGTGTTCCAGGACATCGGCTCCATCGCCGAGTGCTTCCCGGGCGCGACCGTCGAGTCGTTCGACGGCGACTCGTTCACGGGCTCGGTGAAGGTGAAGCTCGGCCCGATCGCGCTCGTCTACAACGGGTCCGGCACGTTCGTCGAGAAGGACGAGGCCGCGCACCGCTTCGTGGTCGACGCCAAGGGCAAGGACAAGCGCGGGAACGGTACGGCGGGCGCCAAGGTCACCGTGACGATGACCGACGCGAGCGGCGCCACCGACGTCGAGGTGATCACCGACCTGGCGATCACCGGCAAGCCGGCCCAGTTCGGACGCGGCGTGATGCAGGACGTCTCCGACAAGCTGCTCGGGCAGTTCGTCGACTGTCTCGAGCAGCGCCTCTCGGGCCCTGGCGAGGTAGTCCCTGACGAAACGGGGGTCGCCGAGCCCGTTTCACCCCCCGATCGTCAGGGAGTACCCGACCGGGCGGCACCCGAGGAGGTCGTAGCCGCGCAGGCACCCACGCCGCCACCACCCCGGCCGGCGCCGACGTCCGACGACTCGCTCGACCTGGGTGCCGCCGTGCTGCCGGTGCTGGCGAAGACCTACTGGAAGCAGGCCGCCGTGGTGGGCGTGGTCGTGGCGCTGATCATCTGGTGGCTGGTCGGCCGCGACTGACTCAATCGACCGACGCGGGCAGGGTCTTCGGGGTCGGCGCCGGCGGGGTCTCGGGCGGGGAGGCGCGCACACCGTTGACCTCGGGTGAGAGCTGCGGCTCGAGTCGGACGACCGCGAGGAAGCCGCACAGCAGGCAGCCGGCGACCAGCGAACCGATGTAGACGGAGCCCAGCCCGTGGCCGACGAGCACGCCCGCGATGGGCGGCGCGATGATCGCGGCGAGCTGGAAGGCACCCGAGGTGAGCGCGTTGTAGCGACCGCGGAGGTGGTCGGGGGCGAGCTCGTTGGTCAGCGCCGGGATCGTCGGCTGGAGCAGCGTCTCGCCGAACGCGAAGACCGCCGCGCACGAGGCGACCAGGAGCGTCGCGCCCCAGGTGCCGGAGACCAGGCCGGTGGCGCCGAGCAGCAGCCACGAACAGGCCCACACGACGCTCATCACCGCGATGATCCGCGTCCGGCGGCGCCCCTCGATCCGCTGGAGGACCACCAGCTGCAGCAGCACGATCACGACGGTGTTGGCGGCGAAGGCGAGACCCAGGCCCTGCGTGGACACCTCGCCGACGGCGCGGGCGAACGCCGGCATGCCGGCGTTGAGCTGGGAGTAGCCGACGTACGACGACACGAAGCTGAGCAGCATCAGCGACGCCACCGCCGGTCGCCGGGCGACCTCCAGGTAGCTCACCTTCACCGGGGGCCCGTCGTCACCGTGGTCGGGACGGCCCGCGACGTGGCGCAGCGGCACGAGCATGAGGAACAGCGCCGGCAGGTAGCTGACCGCGTCACCGAGGTAGATCACCTGGAAGGTCACCAGTCGGTCGACGTCGACGAAGGCGCCGCCGACGATGCCGCCGATCCCGATGCCCAGGTTGAGCAGCGTGAAGTTGACCCCGAAGTACCGCTGCCGGAGCTCGGCCGGCACGACCGCCGCGATGAAGGCCTGGAAGCCCGGCCAGGTGACGCCGAAGGCGACCCCGGCCAGCATCAGCGCGCCCGCCGCCATCCACTCGGCCGACGAGTACGCGAGCAGCACGTTGGAGACCACCTGCAGCGAGATCGCGGCCATCAGGATCCGGCGCGCGCCCAGCCGGTCGATCGCCGACCCGCCGGGGCCCACGACGAGGAAGCCGACCAGGGGCGACAGGCCCAGCAGCAGCCCGACGTCGCTCAGCGCGAAGCCGCGCACCTCGTGGAGGTAGACGACGTGGAACGGCAGGACCAGACCGGTGCCGATGAACTCGAACACCACGACCGAGAGCAGCAGCTTGCCCTCACGGGGCAGGTCGTGCCAGAACGAGGCGAGGGTGGGGCGGCTGGGGGGGAAGTCATCGAAACGAGTGTTTCAGGGTCCGCCGACAGACAGCACGTGGTTTTCCGACACCGCGACCTCGGGACCCCTAGAGTCCGCACCATGAAGCGTCTGGTGCTCACCGTGGTCAGCTTCGTCGTCCTCGGTCTGGTGCTGCTGATCCCCACCGTCCTCTACGGCTACACCGAGGACGGGGACGGCCCGGCCGACACCGAGGAGACCACGATCACGTCGTACGTCGGCGACTTCGACGTCGCGAAGAACGGCGACCTGGACGTCACCGAGGCCCTGACGGTGGAGTTCCCGAACCACGGGAAGCACGGCATCTTCCAGTTCTGGGACATCGAGGACAAGAACGCCCCCGACGCCCGCCGGATCCCGCACGACGTCGAGGTCACCATGGACGGCGACAGCGTCCCCGTCGAGATGCTCCGCGAGGCCGGTGGCCAGTACCGGGTCGCCAAGATCGGCGACCCCGACTCGACGGTCGACCCGGGCACGCACGTCTACGAGATCTCGTACTCGATGGACGGCGTGCTCGAGCCGGGCACCAACGGATCGCGCACCCAGTTCTACTGGAACCTCGTCTCCTCGTGGGCGCAGGTCATCAACCAGGCCGACCTCACGGTGCACCTGCCGGTCGAGGCCGAGAATGTGCAGTGCGCCGTCGGTGACGACGACACGGCCTGCCAGCTCGACGGCGAGGGCACGACCACCCTCCACATCACCGCGGCCGACCTCGACCCGCTCACCACGGTGACGGTCAAGACCGGTCTCGACGTGGCGACGCCGCCGGCCGGAGGCGTGCTCCCGTGGCCCAAGGCGCTCGACGACGCGCTGGGTGGGAGCGTCGTCGCGCTGGTGATCGTCCTGGTGCTGGCGGTGGTGGCCGGTCTCGTCGGCTTCCTGCTGGTCCGGCGCACCCGCGAGGTCGACCCGCAGTTCCCGCTGATGTACGCGCCGCCCGAGGGCGTCGGGCCGGCCCAGGCGGCCTACCTCCTCACCGAGGAGGTCGACGACGAGCAGTACGTCGCGACCCTGATGTACGCCGCCGAAAAGGGCGCGATCGACCTCGACCGCACCGAGGAGGCCTGGACCATCTCCGACAAGGGCGGCGCCGAGGGCTGGGCCGGCCTCGACCCGGTGACCACCGGCGTGGCGCACCTGCTCGGCGGACCGGGGTCCACGTTCGTGGCGTCGCCCGAGGACGTCGCGGCCGGCCAGCGCCTCAAGACCGAGATCGCGTCCTTCGAGGCCAACACCAGGACCTGGGCCTCGGCGTCCGGGCTGATGGCGACCAGCGGCTTCGGAGGTGCCGGTCGGCTGGTCATCGGAGCCGCCGTCGTCGCCACGATCGCGATCTGCGTCTGGAACCCGCTCCACATGACCTACATCGGGCTGATCCCCGGAGCGTTCGCCATCCTCGGAGCCGGCCTGGCCAAGCCCGGCGCCGGGACGAAGCGCACCAAGGCCGGCCGCGACCTCTGGTCGAGGTCCGGCGGCTTCAAGCGGATCCTGTCGACGCCGTCGGCCCAGGACCGGTTCGACTTCTCCGGTCGCCAGGAGCTCTACACGGCGTACGTCCCGTGGGCCGTCGCCTTCGGCTGCGCCGACGAGTGGGCCGAGAAGTACCGCACCGAGATGGGCGGCGACCCGCCCGTCCCGTCGTACTTCGGCAACGCCTACGCCGGCGCCTACGTCGGCTCCGCAGTGACGTCGATGGTCTCCGACTTCAACTCCACCGTCAGCTCCGCCATCTCGTCGTACGAAGCCACCCAGAAGTCGTCGTCCTCCGGTGGAGGTGGCGGCGGCTTCTCCGGTGGTGGCGGCGGTGGTGGCGGTGGCGGCGGGTCCTGGTAGCGCCCCCACACTGACCCTGTCACGTCCGAACTGAGGAGTTCACATGCTCATCGCCATCATCGTCGTCGTGGTGCTCGTCGCCATCGTCGGCTTCGTCATCGTCGGCTTCAACAAGCTGCGCACCACCGACATCGGAGCCCAGGAGGCGCTCGGTGGCATCGACGTCCAGCTCACCCGGCGGGCCGACCTGATCCCGAACCTGGTGGAGACGGTCAAGGGCTATGCCGCGCACGAGAAGGGCGTCTTCGAGGAGGTCACCCGGGCCCGCGCCGCCGTGGCGAGCGCCGCGAAGGGCGACGACGTGCCGGCCAAGGCCGCCGCCGACGCCGAGCTCAGCCAGGCGCTGGTCAAGGTCAACGCGGTCGCCGAGGCCTACCCCGACCTCAAGGCCAACCAGAACTTCCTCGAGCTGCAGTCGCAGCTGGCTGAGACGGAGAACCAGATCTCCTTCGCCCGCCAGTACTACAACGACGCGGTGGCCACGCTGAACAAGCTCACGCAGACGATCCCGTGGATGTTCCTCACGGGCATCGCAGGAGTGCACAAGCGGGACTTCTACGACGCCCCGGACGGCCAGGACGTCGCCCCGACCGTCAGGTTTTAGCAGCCCCGGGCCGAGCCCGCGAGGTCCGGGAATCCGCTGCAAGGTCGAGTAGCGACGCGACCGACGAAGGAGGTCGCGGGGAGCGTATCGAGACCAGGCTGGCGTGGTCTCGATACGCTCGCTGGCGCTCGCTACTCGACCGACGAGGCTGCCTCCTCGATCGACGAGGCTGCCTGCTCGCCGACGGGTCTCGATACGCTCGCTGGCGCTCGCTACTCGACCGACGAAACTCCCTACTCGACCGACGAAACTCCCTACTCGACCGAGGAAAGCGCGCTGAGGGTCTTCATCTCGTCGTCGCTCAGCTCGATCGCGGCGGCGGCGGTGTTCTGCTCGAGGTGCTCGACGCTCGACGTGCCCGGGATCGGCAGCATCACCGGCGACAGCTGCAGCAGCCAGGCGATGGCGACCTGAGCGGCTGACGCGTCGTGGGCCTCGGCGATCGTCGAGATGGTGTCGTCACCGTCGACGTGGTCGGCGAGCGGACGCCACGGGATGAACGCGATGTCGTTCTTCTCGCAGTGCGCGAGCAGGTCGTCGGCGTTGCGGGTGCCGAGGCTGAAGCGGTTCTGGACCGACACGATCGTGGCGACCTTCTGCGCCGCTTCGAGCTGGTCGACGTCCACCTCGGACAGCCCGATGTGCCGGATCTTGCCCTCGTCCTGGAGCGCCTTGAGCTCGCCGACCTGGTCCTCGAGCGGGTACGCGTCGTCGATGCGGTGCAGCTGGTAGAGATCGATGGTGTCGAGGCCGAGCCGGCGCAGGCTCAGCTCGCACTGCTGGCGGAGGTACGGCGGGAACCCGAGCGGCGTCCACTCGCCCGGGCCCTGGCGGGTCAGCCCGGCCTTGGTGGCGATCACCACGTCGTCGGCATACGGGTGCAGGGCGTCCTTGAGCAGCGCCTCGGCGACCTCCGGGCCGTAGGAGTCGGCCGTGTCGAAGAACGTGATCCCGAGCTCGAGGGCCCGGCGCAGCACCAGGATCGCCTTGCCGTGGTCGCGCGGCGGACCCCACACGCCTTCTCCGGGCAGCTGCATGGTGCCGTAGCCGAGGCGGACGACGGGCAGGTCGCCGCCGAGCTGGAACGTCCCGGACGGGGTGGCGCTGATCTCGGCTGTGTTGTGGGTCATGCCTCCGTCGTACCACCCAACCCAAAAGGGTGGCGTATGGACGGGTGGGGCGGGGGTACAAGCAGGTCATGAAGATCCCCCGTCCCCGAGGCGCCCTGACCGAGGTGCTGTTCGAGAGCCTGCTGACCGGATCCGATGTCCCCTCCGCGCCGGCGGGCACCGACGATGCCGACGCCGCGCTGGCCCTGTGGGTCCTCTACGAGCTCCACCACCACGGCTTCGACGACGTCGACGACGAGCGCGAGTGGGACCCGGACCTGCTCCGGCTGCGGGCCCAGCTCGAGCGTGACCTCGAGGCCCGGCTGCGCGAGCGCTGGGCCGGTCCGCCGTCGACCGGTCTCTTCACCGAGACCTTCTTCGACTGGGTGGCGGAGCAGGACGGCGTCTCGCTGGCAGCACATGTGCACCGCGACGCCGACCGCGACCAGGTCCTCGAGCTGCTGCGAGTGCGCTCGATCTACCACCTCCAGGAGTCCGACCCGACCGCCTGGGTCGTGCCGCGACTGGGCGTCCGGTCCAAGGCCGCCCTGATGGAGCTGCAGTACGACGAGTACGGCAACGGTGACCCCAACCGCCTGCACCACCACCTCTACGCCCTCGGCATGGAGGCCAGCGGCCTCGACGCGTCGTACGGCGCCTACATCGACGAGGCACCTCTCGAGGTCCTCGAGCAGAACAACGCGATGTCGCTCTTCGGCCTGCACCGGCGGTTCCGCGGTGCGGCGCTGGGTCACCTCGCGGCGTTCGAGGCGACCAGCTCGCTGCCGTCGCGGCGGATGATGCAGGGGCTGGAACGGCTCGAGTTCCCCGCGGAGCTCGTGGACTACTACGCCGAGCACGTGGAGGCCGACGCCGTGCACGAGCAGCTCGCCGTACGCACGATCTGCGGCAGCCTCCTCGAGGAGGAGCCGGAGCTCGAGGAGAGCGTCTGGTTCGGGGCCTTCACCTGCCTCGACCTCGAGGACCGGTTCGGTCGGCTGATGCTCGACCGCTGGCTGTCGGCCGGGTCGGCCGCCGAGCGCAAGGACGTCGCATGAGCTTCGACCACCCGGACGCCATCCTCTGCCCCGGCGGCCCGATGCTGATCCGCGGCAACCACGCGGTCGAGGACCCGGACGGCGTCCCGCACGGGACCACCCGGCCCGTGTCCGCGGTGTGCCGCTGCCTGAAGTCCTCGAAGCTCCCGTGGTGCGACGGCACCCACAAGGTGCTGCCCGCCGACCTCCGGCCGGCCTAGGGCTACACCCGGTCGGCGCGCACGAGCACTCCGCGCTCGTGCCAGCGGACCTCGGTGACGGCGAGCTCGTCGCCGCGGAGCCGGTCCCGCAGCGCGTCGACCTGCTCGACGGTGCCGATCTGGAGCAGCAGCGAACCGCCGGGCAGCAGGTGCCCGCGCGCGGCGTCGATGCACATCCAGGCGACGTCCATCCCGTCGTCACCACCGTCGATCGCGAGGAGCGGGTCCTCGGGGTAGCGGCCGACCTCGGTACGCCGTACCCACGGCGGGTCGGCGACCACCAGCGCGAAGCGCTCGCTGTCGCGGAGCATCTCGTCGATGGCGCCCTCGCGGACCTCGACCCGGTCCGTCAGGCCGGCCGCGGCGGCGTTGTGGCGCGCGTAGTCGCACGCCACCGGGTTGAGGTCGACGCACACGAGCCGGCGGTCGGTGTCGGCGATCGCGAGGAGGCCGATCTGGCCGGCGCCGGAGCACAGCTCGAGCACGGCGCCCGCAGGGGCGGTCGGCAGGATCTCGGCGGCCCAGGAGGACTGGGCCTCGGTCCACGGGCGGGGTCGCAGGACCCGCCCGTCAAAGGCGATGCTGAGCCGGCCGAAGTCCATCTCCTCCGGCTCGGTCGTGATGGTCGTCATGGCAGGGCGGTACCCGCGTCGCGACTCCGGTACGCCTCAGGCCTGGGACTCCGCGAGCTCGCCGCCCCAGTTGGTGTGGAAGACGCGCTCGCGGTCGACCCGCGCGTAGGTGTGGGCGCCGAAGTTGTCGCGCAGCGCCTGGATCAGCGCGGCGGGCAGGTGCTCGCGGCGCAGGCCGTCGAAGTAGGCGAGCGACGAGGAGAACGCCGGCATCGGCACGCCGGCCGCGACGCCGGTCGAGACGACCCGGCGCCAGGCGTCGGCTCCTTGCTTGACCGCGTCGGCGAAGTACGCCGTGGTCAGCAGCGTGGTGAGGTCGGGCTCCTCCGCGTACGCCTCCTTGATCCGGTCGAGGAACTGCGCGCGGATGATGCAGCCCCCGCGCCAGATCGTCGCCATCTGGCCGAGGTCGACGTCCCAGTCGTGCTCCTCGCTGCCGGCCGCGATCTGGTCGAAGCCCTGCGCGTAGGCCACCACCTTGGACGCGTAGAGAGCGGCGCGCACGTCGTCCACGAACGCGTCGCGGTCGTCGAGCGGCGCGCCCTCGGGGTCGGTGTCGAAGACCTTCCTCGCGGCCGCGCGCTGCTCGGCGTGGCCGGACAGGCTGCGGGCGAAGGTCGCCTCGGCGATGCCGGTGACGGGGACGCCGAGGTCGAGCGCGCTCTGGACCGTCCAGCGTCCGGTGCCCTTCTGCTCGGCGGCGTCCTTCACGACGTCGACGAACGGCCTCCCGGTGGCGGCGTCGGTGTGGTCGAGCACGACCGCGGTGATCTCGATGAGGAACGACTCCAGGTCGCCGCCGTTCCACTCCCGGAAGACCTCGGCGATCCCGGCCGGCTCGATGCCGGCGACGTTGCGGAGCAGGTCGTAGGACTCGGCGATCAGCTGCATGTCGGCGTACTCGATGCCGTTGTGGACCATCTTCACGAAGTGCCCGGCGGCGTCCGGCCCGACGTGCGCGCAGCAGGGCGTGCCGTCGACCTGGGCCGCGATCGACTCGAGGACCGGGGCGAGCCGCGCGTAGGCGTCGTCGGAGCCGCCGACCATGATCGACGGGCCGTTGAGCGCGCCCTCCTCGCCCCCGCTCACGCCCATCCCCACGAAGTGCAGGCCCTTCTCGGCCAGTGCCTTCTCGCGGCGCAGCGTGTCGGTGAAGTGCGCGTTGCCGCCGTCGACCACGATGTCGCCCTCGTCGAGCAGCGGCACCAGCCCGTCGATGACGGCGTCGGTCGGCTCGCCGGCCTTGACCATGATCACGATCGCCCGCGGCCGCTCGATGCTCGCGACGAAGTCCTCGAGGGACTCCGACCCGACGAAGTCGCCTTCGTCGCCGTACTCCTCGAGCAGGGCGGTCATCTTGGCCGTGGTGCGGTTGTGCACCGCGATGGTGTGTCCGTGTCGCGCGATGTTGCGGGCCAGGTTGCGGCCCATCACTGCCAGTCCGGTGAGGCCGATCGTCGCTCGTGCGTCCATGTCGTCCACCTAACCGCGGCGTGCCAAACCGCGCATCAGTCGACTGACCGACTCGCCGTCACCGTCGATCGAGCAGGTCGCTCTGCGACCGTGTCGAGATCCCCGCAGCCCGCGCGGGACGGTGACCCTGACGGCACTCGGTCTCGATACGTCGGTCGCGAGCTCGTTCCTCGCTCGCGCGACTACTCGACCTGGCTGCTGCGTCTCGGCCTTCGCAGGCTCAGACCGGGGCAGCACTCGGTCTCGATACGTCGGCCGCGAGCTCGTTCCTCGCTCACGCGACTACTCGACCTGGCTGCTGCGTCCCGGCCTTCGCAGGCTCAGGCCGGGGCAGCTCAGAACACGTTGAGCGGACGGAACTGCACCGACACCCGCGGGCCGGCGTGCGCGACCTTGGGCACGGCGTGCTCCCAGGTGCGCTGGCAGGAGCCGCCCATGACGAGCAGGTCGCCGTGGCCCATCTCGACCGAGATCGAGGCGCCGCCGGCCCGCGGGCGGAGCATCAGGCGGCGCGGGTCGCCGAGCGAGACGATCGCGACCATCGTGTCCTGGGTCTTGCCGCGGCCGATGGTGTCGCCGTGCCAGGCGACGCTGTCGCGGCCGTCGCGGTAGTAGCAGCACCCGGCGGTCACGAACGGTTCGCCGAGCTCGGGGCGGTAGTGCGCGGACAGGGCGCCCCGCGCCCGGGCCAGCGCCGGGTGGGGGAGCGGGTCGCCGGCGCCGTACATGTGCAGGAGCCGGGGTACGGCGACCTCGCGGTCGTACATCTGCCGCCGCTCGGCCCTCCAGGGGACGTCGCGCAGCATCAGCTCGAAGACGTCATCGGCCTCCGGCAGCCAGGCGGGGTGCACGTCGACCCACGCGCCGCGGGTGAGGATGCGGCGTTCCAGCCCGTCGAAGGTCGGCACCTCGGCGGGAGGCGCCTCGAAGAGCGAGCCCTGGAAGTCCATGAGCCCAGGATAGTCGAACAGGTGTTCGATGTCAGGCGTGGTCGAGGAGTGTCTTGCCCAGCTGCTCGACGGTCTCGTCGGCGACCTGGTCGAGCTTGCGCCTGAGGACGAGCGGCGCGACGAGGTTCAGGAGCCGGCCGAAGTCGAAGTCGGCGCGGTAGTGGATCTCGGTGCCGGTCCCGTCGGCCGAGGCCGCGAACGTCATCGTGTCGGTGGCCGTGGCGGTCTTGTTGTGGCCGCGGAACCGCAGCCGCGTCGGCCGGTCGAAGGTGATGGTCTCGTAGTCCAGGGAGGTCCGGCGGCCCAGGAACTCCGAGGTGTTGGCGTACGTCGTGCCGACCCCGCCGTCGCCGCTCACCCGCGTGGTCTCGACGGTCCCGGGGTCCCACTCGCCGGTGTGGGTGAAGTCGCCCAGGTAGTCGAAGACGGACTCGATCGGACGAGGGACGGTCAGCGTGCGCTCGACGTACATGCTCCGACCCTAGTGATTTCGGGGTGATACCGGTGGCGCCCGCCCCGTGGGCACGGGAGGGTTGGCCCATGACCGGATCCCCCGCCACGTCATCCGCGGCCGCGCGCGTCCGCAACCTCACCAAGACCTACGGCGCCGGCCAGGCCCTGGTGCGCGCGCTGGACGACGTCACGCTCGACATCGCGTCCGGCGAGTTCACCGCGGTCATGGGTCCGAGCGGGTCCGGCAAGTCGACGCTGATGCACTGCTGTGCCGCCCTCGACACCGCCGACTCGGGCTCGGTGTTCATCGGTGACCAGGACCTGACCCAGCTCAAGGACAAGGGCCTGACCCGGTTGCGCCGCGACGAGATCGGCTTCGTGTTCCAAGCCTTCAACCTGGTGCCGACGCTGACGGCGGAGGAGAACATCCAGCTGCCGATGGCGATCGCGGGCCGCAAGGCCGACCAGGCGTGGTACGACAACGTGGTCGCGACCGTCGGCCTCGGCGACCGGCTCAAGCACAAGCCCAACGAGCTCTCGGGCGGCCAGCAGCAGCGCGTCGCCGTGGCCCGCGCGCTCGCCAGCCGGCCTCGGATCGTCTTCGCCGACGAGCCCACCGGCAACCTCGACTCCCGGTCCGGTGCCGAGGTGCTGGAGCTGCTGCGGCGCAGCGTCGACGAGTACGGCCAGACGGTCGTGATGGTCACCCACGACCCGGTCGCCGCGGCCTACACCGACCGTGTCGTCTTCCTCGCCGACGGCCGGGTGGTCGACGAGCTGCGCGCCCCCACGCGCGAGCAGGTCCTGGAGGTCATGAACCGGATGGCCGAGCACACACCATGATGCCCACCCCACGAATCTGCGGGCTTCCCCCGCAACGCTTCACCCCACAAGATCGCGGCCTCCCCCGCTGCGCTCCTCCGGCGCGCGATCTTGCGGGGGCCCCGAACCGCTCCTCCAGCCCACACTTCCGCGGGGACCCCGGATGATCCGGGCAGCTCTGAAGAGTTTGTTGGGGCGCAAGGTGCGCCTCGTGATGAGCACCTTCGCGATCGTGCTCGGCGTCGCGTTCGTCGCGGGCTCGCTGATCTTCTCCGACACCCTCAGCCGCAGCTTCACGGCGCTCTTCGCCTCCACGGTGGGAGACGTCGTCGTCCGTCCCGTCGGGGGTACGACGGCCGACGGGGCGCCGTCCACGGTCACGATCCCGGCCGACGTGCTCGACGACCTGCGCGAGGTCCCGGGCGCGGCCCGGGTCGACGGCAACGTCAACGCGTTCGGCGTCTTCGTCGTGAGCGCCGACGGCAAGGTGGTCAGCGGCTTCGGGCCGCCGGCGATCGGCGGCAACTGGTCCGACGCGCCGGCCGGCCACGGGCTCGAGGGCCTCGCCATCACCGCGGGCCACGAGCCGCACGGGCCCGACGAGGTGGTGCTCGACGAGCGCACCGCGGAGCGCGCGGGCTACGAGGTCGGCGACCGGGTCGACATCATCCCGTCGACCGCGGCGGAGCCGAGCGAGGGCGGCGGGCTGCCGACCCACCTCACGCCGACCCTGGTCGGCATCGCCGGCTTCCCCAGCGGCGGCTCGCTCAACGGGGCGACGTACGCCGCCTTCGACACCCCGACCGCCCAGAAGCTCTTCCTCGGCGGGCAGGACGCCTACACGGACGTCTGGGTGACCGCCGCCGACGGTGTCTCCCAGGCGCAGCTGCGCGACGACGTCGCCCCGCTGCTCCCGGACGGCGTCGAGGCGGTGACCGGCGACGACGCCGCCGACGAGGCTGCCTCCGACCTGCTGCAGGCGATCTCCTTCATCACGACGTTCCTGCTGATCTTCGCCGGGATCTCGCTCGTGGTCGGGGCGTTCCTGATCGTCAACACGTTCTCGATCCTGGTCGCGCAGCGCAGCCGCGAGCTCGCGCTGCTGCGCGCCCTCGGTGCCTCGAAACGGCAGGTCCTGTGGTCGGTGCAGCTCGAGGCCTTCGTGCTCGGGGTCCTGGGCGCCACCCTGGGGCTGGGCCTCGGGGTGCTGCTCGCGATGGCGATCCGGGCGCTGTTCGCCAACTTCGGCCTGGATCTCTCCGGCCAGCCGCTGATCTTCGCGTCGCGCACGTTCCTCGCGTCGTACGTCGTGGGCATCCTGGTGACGATGGCGGCGGCCTGGCTGCCGGCCCGCCGGACCGCCCGGATCGCGCCGGTCCAGGCGCTGCGCGACGACGTCGCGCTGCCCGAGTCGTCGCTGCAGCGCCGGCTCTGGTGGGGGCTCGGCCTGACGGTCGCCGGCCTCGTCGTGCTCGCGCTCGGACTCTTCTCCGACCTCCCGCACGGCGGCTGGCAGACCGGCGGCGGCGTCCTCGCGATCCTGCTCGGCGTGGCCGCGATGAGCCCCGTGATCAGCCGCCCGTTCCTGGCGCTCGCCCGCGCGGTCTACGCCCGGGTCTTCGGCACGATCGGCAACCTGGCGGGACAGAACGCGCTGCGCAACCCACGTCGTACGACGGCCACCGCCTCGGCGCTGATGATCGGGCTCACCCTGGCGTGCACGATGGCGATCGTCGGCGACTCCGCGAAGGCCAGCGTGGACAGGTCGATCGAGGAGAACTTCGTCGGCGACTTCGTCGTCAGCAACGTCATCGGCACGGCGTTCACGCCGGCGATCGGCGACCAGATGGAGAAGGTCCAGGGCGTCGAGCACGTGGTGCGCGAGCGCTTCCAGACCGGGGAGCGCGACGGCGACCGGCAGGGCGTGTCCGCGGTCGACCCGGGGGACGTCGACCCGCTGGAGCTCGACGTGTCCGACGGCGATCCCGCGGACTACGCGGACGGGTCGGTGCTCCTCCAGCGGTCCTGGGCCGAGGACGAGGGCCTCGAGGTCGGCGACGACCTCGAGCTCGACATGCCGGCGGGCAAGCGCACCTACGGGGTCGCCGGGATCGTGGAGGACAACCCGGTCGTGTTCGCCCCGGTGCTGATGACCCTCCGGGACTTCGCCGACGCCGGCTTCCCCGACAGCGACAACGTGCTGATCCTCTTCACCGACGACTCCCCGGGCATTCAGGACCGGCTGGACGCGGTCGTCGCGGACCTGCCGGTCGTCACGGTGAAGGACCAGGGCGAGTTCGCCCAGGAGCAGCGGGAGCCGATCGACCAGTTCGTGCTGATCATCTTCGCGCTGCTCGGCCTGGCGCTGGTCATCGCGGTCCTCGGCATCGTGAACACCCTGGCGCTGTCGGTCATCGAGCGGACCCGGGAGGTGGGGCTGCTGCGCGCGATCGGGGTCAGTCGGGTGCAGCTGCGCACGATGATCACGCTCGAGTCCGTGGTGATCGCGGTGCTCGGAGCGATCCTCGGCGTGGTGCTCGGGACCGGCTTCGGGATCGCGTTGATGTACGCAGTGCGTGACCAGGGGCTGGAGGTCATCAGCGTGCCGCTCACCCAGCTGGTGGTGTTCCTCGTCCTGTCGGTCGTGATCGGTGTGCTGGCAGCGATCTTCCCGGCCAGGAGGGCCGCGAGGCTCGACGTGCTGCGGGCCATCGCGACCGAATGACGCCCCGCAGAAACATGCAAAGTTCCGCATAATGGTCGCTCTTGTCCGCGCCGTTCCTGCCGATCTGCGGACGTGGAGGGCTCTCACTGCCTACAGTTCAGCCGTGGACGAGTTGCTGGTGACTGAGGGGCGTGCGCTCAAGCACGTCCAGGTGCGTGAGTACGTGCGCGCTCTCGTCACGGGGGCGGCACCCGGTTCACCTGCACCTTCTGAGCGTGAGCTGGTGCATCGGTTCGGGGTCGCCCGCATGACGGTGAGGCAAGCGATGGATGCCCTGGTGGTCGAGGGGCTGTTGGAGCGGATTCCCGGGCGGGGCACCTTCGTGGCTCGCCCGAGGCGTGCCGCGAGCCGACTGACGAGCTACACCGAGGAGATGGCGCGACGAGGCCTGCTGGCCGAGTCGCAGACCCTCCTCGCGCGGCGCGAGCAGGCGGGTCCGGGGGTGGCGCGGGCGCTCAACGTGACCGAGGGGGACGCCGTCATCCACTGGCGCCGGCTGCGCCGGGCCGATGGTGCACCGATGTGCGTGGAGGACGCCTACCTCAACGAGATCCTGATCCCCGGCTTCCTGCAGAGCGGGATGCCGACCAGCCTGTACGACGCGCTCGAGTCGCGTGGCCTGCGGCCCACCTGGGCCGAGGACTCCATCAACGCCGACGTGGCGACGGGGGACGAGGCCGAGCTGCTGGAGATCGCGGTCGGCGGGCCGGTGCTGCGGCACTCGCGACGGGGTCTGGCGGGGGAGAAGGTCGTCGAGGTCTCGCGCACGGTCTACCGGGCCGACCGGTTCACCATGTGGCTCCAGGTGGGGACGGAAGGCTAGCGGAGCCGCGTCAGCGGATCCGCTGATGGTGGTCGAGCGTGTCGAGACCCAGCGGCTGGGACGTCACAGTCCTCCGAGGGGCGCGACGACGTCGCCGGTCTCCTCGCAGACCCACACCGGGTCGGGACCGCCGAGGTCGGGCTGGATGTACAGCGCGTGCACGGGTGCGTCGTCTCCGCAGTCCTGGCACACGGGCCAGCGGCCGGCGGACTCGAAGAGCGCGTCCTGCACGTCCTGGGCGACCAGGCCGGCGATGTACTTCGTGCCCTCCGGCCACTGCTCCGCCCACCACTTGCGTTGCGCGACCGCGTCCTCGAGCACCGAGACCGCGGCCGCCGTCGCGTGGTGGCGAGCCTGCAGGTCGGAGAGCACGCGGGCGCGCGCGTCGAACAGCAGGGTGTCGTCCATTCCCCCATCATGCCCCCGGGGCGGCTACGACCGTGGGCGCTCCGGGCGTCCTACGATGCCCTCATGAGCCCGGCGCTGCTCGAGGTGGCCGTCCTCGACCCGCGTGACGTACCCGGCGCGACCGAGGGCGGTGCCGACCGTCTGCACCTCGCCGCATCGGGACCGGTGGTGGCGATGTCACCCGAGCCCGCGATCGTCTCGGCCGTCTGCCGCGACAGCGACCTGCCGGTCTTCGTGCTGCTCCGGCTCAACGACTCCTGGACCACCACCGGCGGTGAGCTGACGCGGCTGGTCGGCCTGGCCGAGGACTACCTGGGCTGCGGCGCCCAGGGGGTCTCGTTCGGCTTCCTCGACGCCAACCTGGAGGTCGACGTGGAGGTCTGCACGCATCTCGCGTCGCGGCTGCCCGGCGTCTCGTGGACGTTCGGCCCGGCGATCGACGACACCCTCGAGCCGCAGCGCTCCTGGCGCCGCCTCGTCGACCTGCCCGGGCTGGTGGGCGTCCGCTCCGCCGGCTCGCCGCGCGGCCTCGAGGTCGGGTACGACGACCTGCTTGCGGTCGCCGCCGCCGACCCGGCGTTCGCGCGGCTGCTGCTGCCCGGCGCCGGGCTGCTGGCCGAGCACGTGCCGTGGTTCATCCGGGCCGGCGTCCAGCAGTTCCACCTCGGTCCGCAGGCGCGACCGGGCGGGTCCGTCAAGGCCTACGTCGATGCCGGCCACGTGCGCTCCTGGCGGCTACTGCTCGACGACGCGATGGACCGGGCGGCGCGCACCGCCGGATGACGATCTACATCGACCCGCCCAACGCGGCCGGGCACGGCCGGCTGTGGTCCCACCTGGCGAGCGACGCGTCGTACGACGAGCTGCACGCCTTCGCTGCCACGCTCGGCATCCCCCTGCGCGGCTTCGACCGCGACCACTACGACGTGCCGTCCGAGTGGTACGACCAGGTCGTCGCCGCCGGCGCCACCCCGGTCTCCTCCCGCGAGATCGTGTCCCGCCTGATCGCCTCCGGTCTGCGGCGTCGGAAGCGTAGTCCCTGACGAAGAGGGGGTCGCCGGGCTGATCTGACCCCCCTTCCGTCAGGGACTACCCGGCCAGAGGCGCCGCGTGTCGCCGGGGTACGGCGCCAGCGCCGCCAGTTCGCGCTCCACGTTGGCCCGCGCGGCCGCCTCCCAGGCGTCCCGGGCGTGCGCCGTGTGGAAGAGGTGCGGCTTCGCGAGCAGGTCGCGGAGGATCTCCGCGCGGCCCAGGGCGAACAGGTCGTCGGGCACGTGTGCGTACTCGGTGCGCACCGATGCGAGGTACTCGGCGTAGCGCTCGGCCGGGGCCGCCAGGATCGCCAGGTCGGCGTCGGAGAGCACGCAGCCGTTGACGTCGTCGTCGGCGGGGCGGTGGTGCTCGGTGAGCAGCACCAGCCGCACGACCTCGTCGACGACCGCCGGCTCGACCAGGCTCGGCAGCGCCTCCGCGGCCCAGGCGGCCGACCGCTTCTCGGCGTCGGGCTGCCCGTCGTACACCCCGTCGTGGAACCACGCGGCGAGCAGCACCGGCATCCGGTCGAACTCCACCCCCTGCGCGGACAGCTCGGAGATCCGCTCGAGCACCTCGGCCAGGTGCTGGGCGTCGTGGTAGCCGCGGTCGGGGTGGGCGTAGGAGACGACGAGGCGCGCGCCGAGCTCGCGGGCGCCGGGCAGCGGCCAGGCGAGCAGCAGGTCCACGCGGACATTCAAGACCGTCCGGGCCCCGGGGCGCTACGGTGGCGTCGCCAACGAGAACGTGTTACAGAAATGAGGAGACGATGGCCGCGAGCACCGAGCGCATCCGTGAGGTCGTGGACCGGTACGTCGAGCTGGTCGGGAGCGGCACGTCCGACGAGATCGTCGCGCTGTACGCCGACGGCGCGACCGTCGAGGACCCGGTCGGGTCGGACGTGCTGTCCGACCGTGACGCCATCCGCGCGTTCTACGCGGGCCTCGACGGCCTCGAGAAGGACACCCGGATGGTGACCGTGCGGATCGCGGGCGGCGCGGCGGCGTTCCACTTCGAGATGGTCACGCACGTCGGCGAGCAGACCTACACGGTGACGCCGATCGACGTGATGACGTTCGACGACGACGGCCTGATCACCAGCATGCGGGCGTTCTGGGGCGACGCCGACATGGTCATCGCTTGACGGGGTCCCCGATCGGCGCCAGGCAGGTGCCGCGCGCCTTGCGGACCATCCCGACCGGGCCGAGGTCGCGCTCCACGGCGGTCTCGAGGACGATCCCGCCGTGCTTGCTCGAGGTGTACTCGCAGCGGGTCGCCGGGTCGCCCAGGTAGTTGCTGGTGCCTCCGGGCCGGACGACGATCGTGACACCGCTCTGCGCCGTCAGCCGCTTGTCCATCAGGAACCCGCCGTCGTCGTCGCTGGTGGTCGTCGCGATCACGACGTCCTTCTGGTTCAGCAGCTGCACGGTCGCCGCGGCGAGCGTGATCGCCTTGTTGGATGCGTCGACGACGTGGCCGGACACCGCAGCGGACGGCAACGTCGGCAGCACGATGTCGCCGAGCCGCTTGGTCTGTCCGGCCTTGATCGACAGGGCCCGCACCGTGAGGGTGTCGAACGTGCCCAGGTGGGCGGAGTCGAAGGCGACCAGGCTGATCCCCTTGGTGGTGCCGAGGCGGCCGCCGATACGGAAGGTGCCGTCCGCGGCGGTCGTCGCCGCGGCGATGATCGCGCCCCCGGCGTCGTACAGCCGGACGGTGGCCCTGCCGACCGGTGAGTCGTCGTCGCCGGCCACCAGTCGGCCCGTGAAGGAGCCGCCGTGCTGGGTCAGCCGGAAGCTGCCGAAGGCGGTCCGCCCGGGGCGGACCTGGCCGTTCGCGATGTCGCCGGTGCGGCCGAGGAAGTCGCCGTAGCCGGGCGCCACGAGGCGGTAGCGACCGGGGTAGAGGCCTTGGAAGACCGCGGTCCCGTTGCGCGCCGTCGTGGTCCAGAACTGGCCGGTCGACTTGCTGACCGCGGTGACGACGACCGCGCCGCTGATCGGCCGGTCCCCGGCGTACAGGTCGACGAGCAGGCCGCCGGCGCGCTTGGTCAGGTGGATGCCGACGTTCGCCGGGTGCCCGGGCTCGACCTTCCGTACGAAGGTGCTCTTGCCGATGTAGGTCTTCTCGTGGTCGTAGGTGAAGACCGAGTAGCTGCCCTGGGGGAGCCCGCCGATCGCGAACTGGCCCCGCGCGTTGGCCACGGTCGAGAAGGACCGCTCGTCCTTGCTGGCCGCGATCACGGTGGCCTTGGACCCGGGCTTGCTGCCGGTCCTGACGGTGCCGGTGATGGCGGAGCCGCGCTGCATGCGCACGTTCCTGACCGTGGTGTGGGCGGACCGGACGACCACGGTCGCGTCGGTCGTCGCCAGCTTCGTGACGTCGTACGACGGCCGCTTGTCGGCGAACTGGAGCCGGTAGGTCCCGGCCGGCAGCGACAGCGAGTACGCGCCGCCGCGGGAGACCGCCCGCGAGCCGAGGTAGGTCCAGCCGGTCGTGAACCACGAGACCTTGAGCGGGGGAGTCGCGCCGTGCGGTGCGACGACGTAGCCGCGGA
>JAOPXG010000131.1 GCA_025965275.1 Nocardioides sp. | reverse complement strand
TGACCGCGGCCCTGGCGTCGGCCTGCGTGGAGTTCTTCAGCACACCCAGCACGTGCTGGTGGTCGTGCGGCTGCACGACCTTGATCTCGGCACCGCCGCCGGCCTTCCTGCGGCCACCGATGTGGGCCTTGAGGTCGCGGGGCTTCTTCTCGAGCTTCTCGATCTCCCCGAGCAGGGCCTCCCGTTCGGGGGTGCCCGGCGCGTAGGTCAGGTTCGGCTCGTTGATGGGAGCCGGGGGTGTCGTCACTGCGTCCATGCTGGCGATGCTCTCAGACCCCGCAACAGGCCCCAAACCCTGCAGGGTCGATCAGAGCAGGTACTCGAGCTCCTGGGTCGCGAACCACGCCAGGTCCTCGTCGGGATCGGCGCCGACCGGCCGGTCCTCGGTGTCCGCGTGCACGGCGACGACCCGCTTCAGCGGGATCGTCCACCCGGGTTCGGGCTCCTTGTCGAGCTCGGCGACCACGACGACCCGGCGCCCGGGGCCGTCGAGCATCGCGGCCGACGCGTCGGCGGCGGTCATCAGCGCGGAGTACTCCGCCTCCTCGGCGTCGTCGTCCGAGGTCACCGCGTCGTCGGTGACGGCGAGCTCCCCGCGAGCGTGCTGCTCGGCGAGGAGCGCCAGCGTCGTCGGCAGGTAGACCCGGACGCTCACGGCTTCTCCGCCGGCGACGTGCGCTTCCGCCGGCCGCGCGGCGCGCGGGTGCGACCCCCCGAGGCCGACTCGACGAGCTCGTCGAGGGCCTCCTGGATGCACGGGCCGAGCAGGTCGGCGTCGGGCAGCAGGTCGCGATCGGCGGTCAGGCCGAAGTAGACGTGCCCGTCGTACGACGTCACACCGATCGCCAGCGGGTGTCCCTCGAGCAGCGGTGGCACCGGGTAGGTCGCGACCATCCGGGCGCCAGCGGCGTACAGCGGTGCCTGCGGGCCGGGCACGTTGGTGACGCTGAGCTGGTAGCCGCGCCGGCGCTCGACCGCCGCGACCCGCGAACCGATCGCGTGGAAGGTCGCGGGCGCGAAGCCGGACATCGCGGTGAGCCGGCTGGCCGCCACCCCACGGCCACCGTCCTTGTGGGCCTGGAACGAGTACGACACCTGGTGCAGCCGGACCACCGGGCTGGCCTCCCAGACCGGCAGGTCCACGAAGTGTGCGGCGATCTGGCTGCCGAGCGACGTGGCCTCGAGCTCCTCGTCGATCACCGAGACGGGCACCAGGGCGCGGATCTGTCGCACCCCGCGCATCGACTCGCCCCGGGTCATCAGCCAGGTCCGGAGGGCGCCGGTCAGCACCGCAAGGATGACGTCGTTGACGGTGCCGTCGTGCACGTCGCGGACCGTGCGGTAGTCGGCGAGGTCGGTGCGGACGGTCACCACGCGGCGCTGCTGGGAGAGCGGGCCGATGATCGGCGAGTCCCCCGTCGGGGTGCGGTTGGTGAGCGCGCCGACGACACGGCCGGCGGTCCGGCTGGTCGCGGACGCGCCGCGCAGCACCGACCCGGTGGTGGTGCGGACCGTGTCGGAGACGGTCTCGGTGCCGCGGAGCGAGTCGCGGACGGCGCCGGCCATCAGGGAGAACGGCGAGGGCCGGCCGTGGGCGCGCCACTCGTCGCCGCCGAGCTCCTTGGGCTCCGGCGTCATGTCGAGCAGTACCTGGCCGAGGTCGACGGTCTCGATCCCGTCGACGAGCACCTGGTGGGACTTCGACAGGATCGCGACCTGGCCGTCGGCCAGTCCCTCGACGAAGTAGATCTCCCACAGCGGCCGGCTGCGGTCGAGCGGGCGGGACACGATCCGGGAGACCAGCTCACGCAGCTGGTCGAGGCTGCCCGGGCGCGGCAGCGCGGACCGGCGTACGTGGTAGCCGATGTCGAAGTGGTCGTCGTCGACCCACACCGGGTTGGCCATCCGGCCGGGCACGGGCTGGATCCGCTGCCGGTAGCGCGGCACGAACGAGATCCGGTCCTCGACCAGGCGCACCAGGCGGGCGTAGTCGAACCCGGACTCGCCGGGGTCGAAGATCTCGACCGTCGCGTTGTGCATGGGAGTCGACGGAGACTCCTCAGCCAGCAGCGCCACGTCTCGTGGCCTGAGCCGCTCCGTCATGTGGTGTTCCTCGTGGGTTGCGCCGGTCGCTCCGTCGGGGTACCCGTACCGGCGGTTTGTACAACGTGCGATTCTGGCAGACGTGACGGTCCACCGGGGCCGCCGTCCCGCGACCGTGACTCAGCGGGGATCCCGAGCAGAAGGAATGTCGACGATGCGCCGAGCGATGGCCAGCCTGGCCGTACTCCTATGTGCCCTCACCGTCACCACCGCGTGCGGCAGCGACAGCGACGGCGGATCGGGCGGCAGCACCGATCCGAAGGTCATCAAGGTCACGATCTCCGGTGACAGCGTGACGCCGAACGGCGAGCGCGTCGACGTCGCGGTCGGCCAGGAGATCCAGCTCGACGTCACCGCCGACGAGGCGGGCGAGATCCACGTGCACTCCAGCCCCGAGCAGCAGCTCGAGTACGAAGCCGGCACGCACACGCTGACCATCCAAGGAATCGACAAGCCCGGCACGGTCGACGTCGAGTCGCACGCGCTCGACAAGGTCATCGTCCAGCTCGAAGTGAGCTGAGGTGTCGTCGGGCGGCATCACGCTCGCACACGGCATCGGCGGGGCCAAGGACCTGCCGATATCCCCCGAGCTGGCGATCGCCGGCGCGAGCGCGGCGCTGGTCATCTCCTTCACGGTCCTGGCGATCGCCTGGCGCAACCCCCGCTACGACGCGGCGACCAGCGGCCGGCCGGCGCCGGACCTGCTCGCGTCGATCGTCGACTCGGCGGCCTGGCGGATCGGGCTGCGCACGCTGGGCATGGCGCTCTTCCTCTACGTCGCGGCCGCATCGATCCTCGGCAAGGACCTGGTCATCAACCCGGTCTTCGGCGTCTTCTACGTGTGGTGGTGGGTGGGCATGGTCCCGCTCTCGCTGCTGCTCGGCCCGGTATGGAAGGCGATCAGCCCGGTCCGCACCATCAACCTCGCGTTCGCGAAGGTCTCCGGCAGCGATCCCGAGCGCGGCCTCTTCACCTACCCCGAGCGGCTGGGGCACTGGCCCGCGGCGGTCGGGCTCTTCGCGTTCGTCTGGCTCGAGCTCGTCTACCCGTTCTCGACCGAGCTGGGTCCGGTTCGCCTGTGGTGCGCGGCGTACGTCGCCCTGATGCTGATCGGCGGCGCCCTCTTCGGCAACACCTTCTACGAGCGAGCCGACCCGTTCGAGGTCTACTCCACGCTGGCCTCCCGGCTGTCGATCTGGGGCCGTCGCGGCGACCTGCTGGTGATCCGCAGTCCCCTCGCCAACCTCGACACGACCCCGGTGCGCCCCGGCCTGGTCGCGGTCGTCGCGGTGCTCTTCGGCAGCACCGCCTTCGACTCCTTCAAGGACTCCGCCCGCTGGGTGCAGTTCATCCAGGGCGAGAGCGTGTCGCCGTACGTCATGAACAACATCGGGCTGCTGTCCTTCTGCGTCGGCGTCGGCCTGATCTTCGCGCTCGGGTGCGTGCTCACCGGGCTCGGCGACGACCTGAAGCGCACCGAGCTGCCCGACCAGCTGGCGCACTCGGTGGTGCCGATCATCATCGGCTACATCGTCGCCCACTACCTGAGCTACCTGGTCGAGGTCGGCCAGCTGACGCTGATCCAGCTGAGCGACCCGTTCAGCAACGGCAGCAACTACCTCGGCACCGGCAACCTGCAGGTCAGCTACTGGCTGAGCTACCACCCGACGCTGCTGGCCAACATCAAGGTGACGGCGGTCGTGGTCGGCCACGTGCTGGGCGTGATCGCTGCGCACGACCGGGCGATCAAGATCCTGCCCCCGCGACACCAGCTCACCGGCCAGCTCCCGCTGCTGTTCGCGATGATCGCGTTCACCGTGGGTGGGTTGTACTTGCTGTTCGCCGCGTAGGTCAGGCCGCGGCCGGACCGGCCGCCAGGCCGGCCTCCCACGGGTAGCTGGCCGCGGCCAGGAGGTGCTCGTCGACTACGTCCGCGAGGATCGTCGTGGCCGCGCACATCCGGGCCGCGCAGAAGACCGAGCTGCGCCGTACGACGTCACTCTTCACCGCGGTGACCCGCTGGACCATCCGCAGCGACACCATCCGGTTGGTGAGGGTGGCGGCGGAGACGAGCTCGGCGGCCAGGCTCTCCCAGTAGCGCAGCGGGCTGGCCATCCACACCCGGCCGACCGCGTCGGCCTGCGGTGCGCAGCCGGTGACGTCGGAGATGCTGCCCAGGATGTCGAGCACCTCGGCGTGGGCCGGACCGAAGGCGAGCTCCTCCTCCGGTCCGATGAGCTGGCGCAGCGGGCGCATCGTCTCGTCCCGGACGGCCGGCTCGATCCAGGTCTCGAGGTGCAGCACGGTCGCGATGTCGCAGACCGCGTCGATGCCGCACCGCTGGTCGCGGTCGAGTGCCGGGAGCCGGTCGAGGTAGAAGTGCAGCAGGTTGCGGCGGACCCGGATCTGGCGGACCAGCTGGTCGCTGGGGGCGCGCACGGGGAGCACGGTCGGGCTCACCGGCCCGCGCAGCCGCCCCAGGAGTCCGAGCTCCTCACGCGACAGTCGCGGCAGGACCGCGGGGACCACCGAGCCCAGCAGCGGCGAGATCGCCGTGCTGCGCCCATCGGGATAGAGCAGGCGCGCCTCCATCTCGAAGGCCGCCGGCTCGAGGTCGTCGAGATTCCACAGGATGAGGATCGGCATGCCGGCGTCCACCCTGAGCCGTCCGGGTCACGAACCGGTCACCGATCCGACCGGGGCGAGCGCGTCCGCGAGGCGGGAGACCGCGCGGGACAGCGGCGAGTCACCCACCTCGGTCAGCGTCCGGCCGGCGACCAGCGCCCGATCGGTGGTGACCTGGTCCTCGGGGAGGAAGTGCAGGCCGGCGATCCGGGCGAACCCGGTCACCATCTCGGCGATGTCGCGCTCCGACCAGCCGAGGGTCGCCCGCATCCGGTTGACGACGACGTGCACCGCGCGGCTCCCGTCGAGCTCGCGGACCTCGACCAGCGCCCGGGCCAGTCGCGAGAGACCAACCGGGTCGGCCCCGCCGACCACGACCACCTGGTCGGCGACGTCGAGCGCGCCGAGGGTCATCTGGTTGCGCCCGGGACGGGACCCGAACTCCGAGCCGGGGTCGTCCTCGAGGCTGAAGCCGGTGTCGACGACGACCTCGCCGTGCTCGCGGGCGACCTCGAGGAGGTGCTCGACCGAGCCCGACCGCACCTCGACCCAGCGGTCGGCACGCGGCAGCCCGGTCACCACGCTCAGGTGGCCGTCGATGCCGCGCTGCACGGACCCGAACCGCTCCGCGAGCTGGCCGGCCGTCGCCAGACGGGCCGCGGACAGCAGGCCGGACACCTCGTCCAGGACGCCGAGCTGCTGGGCCACGGCCCCGCCGTACGGGTCGGCGTCGACCAGGATCGTACGCCGGCGCCGGCGGGCGATCTCGGCGGCGAGGCCGACGGCGACCGTGGTGCGACCGGGGGCACCGGCCGGTCCCCAGACGGTCACGACCCGACCGGGGCTGGCCGCGGCGACCACGGGCGGACCGTCGGGCGGCGCACTGCGCGGCATCCGGACGACGGTCGAGGTCTCGGCGGCCGTGACGGCGTCGGGCAGCGCGGCCAGGTCGTCGTCGGTCACCACGAGCTGGATGCCGATCCGCGAGGCCCGGAGGCGGCCGCCGTCGAGGGTGACACCGCCCGGGGCGATGGCGACCGGGCGCACCCCGTGCTTGCGGAGGTGGTCGACCGCGCTCCGGTCCAGGCCGGGGGCCTCGAGCCCGACGACGGCCACGTCGGCCTGGCCCGCCGTCGCCGCGGCGAGCAGGTCGTCGACGTCGACGCAGCGCTTGAGGACCACGATGCCGGGGTCGTCGCCGAGCCGTTCGAGGGCTGGCGGCTCCCAGGCCGCACCCGAGGCCACGATCAGCACCACGACGCGGTCGGGCACAGCCCTCAGCCCTTGCGCACGACGGTCAGCAGCGGGCTGTCGACGCGGCCGATGGCGGCGAAGTATGCCGCCGCGTCGGCCTCGGGGACCGCGAGCACGAGCTGGCGGCGGCCGGTCGCGGCCCCGAAGCCCGCGTCCGGGCTGGGCGCGTCGACGACGGTCGCCTCGGCCAGGACCGGCCCGGCCTCGAGGGACCGCCCCTTGCCCTGCCCCACGAGATAGACGTCGACGACCGAGCCGGTCTGCACCGACGGTGGCACCTGCTCGGCCTCGACCGCGATCGGCAGCTCGACGGTGTCGCCGGTGTCGGACGCGGAGCCGAGGGCGGCGCGGGGCAGCAGCTCGCCGGCGGTCACGCCGCGCACCAGGTGGAGGTCGGCCGGGAGCTCGTCGCCGACGGTGAAGTAGCCGTCGAGGTCGCCGTCATCGGCGAACCGCACCCGGTGCGCGACGAGGTCGTCGGTCGTCAGCTCGGCACCCGGTCCGGCGTCGCCGGACACCGCCCACACCGAGACGGTGTCGTCGGCCGATGCGAGGAGCCGGGCACCGCCCAGGACGGAGACGGTGACGATCAGGAGGCCGATCCACAGACGAGGGTCGCGCCAACCGGGCCGGGCCGCGCGCGTGGCCGGCAGGACCGGGGCGGACGCCCTGGCCCCGGGCTGGTGCGCCGTGCCGAGACTCACGCCGACATGATGGCCCCTGGCCGGCGCGGCGAAACCCGTCATCCACAGGCCGTGCCCACCGTCACCCTCCGGCGGCGCCGGATGCGACGATGGGGTCATGGCCGGATCGCCCCGCTTCCTCACGCTCGCCGACGTGGCCGAGGTCCTCAACACGTCGAGCGCACAGGTCTACGCCCTGGTCCGCCGGGGTGACCTGACCGCCATCAAGATCGGTGGGCGCGGCCAGTGGCGGGTGGAGTCGACCCAGCTCGAGGAGTTCATCCAGCGGATGTACGCCGAGACGAAGACGTTCGTCGACGAGCACCCCTACGTCGAGGCGGAGCAGCGCCCCGAGGCCTGACGAGATCGGTGGTTGAGGAAGGACGAAGTCCTGTCTCAACCCCCCCGCAGCCAACCGCCCGCCTGGGTGACGTGGTCACCGTACGCGGTGGTCGAGGCGGCGATTTCCAGCCTCGGTCGGCTTGCGTGTCTGCGCGGGTCGACCGTTGTGGTCACCGTCGGGGGACGGGGATGCAGGGGTTGACCTTGCCTGCCGGCCGCCCGTTGGTCGAGCAGGCGATGACCACGGCGGAGGTGCGAAGGCGCCCTGCGCCTGAGCCTCGAAACCAACCAAGCCGACACGGACCGCGTGTGAGCATGGGTGTAGCCCCGCCGGCCGTGGCCGGCGGGGTCGGGTCGTCAGATATGTCGCTGGTGGGTGAGGTCGTTGATGTAGACGTGGCCGAGCGGGCTGGTCCACTTGAAGATGCGGGGTGCGATGCGTTCGTAGGTCCAGCCGCCGTGGTTCTTGTACCGGTGGTGGTGCCGGCACAGGGGTGCGAGGTTGCAGGAGCAGGTCGGTCCGCCGGAGTCGTAGTCGATGATGTGGTCGCCGTCGCAGGAGCGTGATGGTCGGGTGCAGTGCGTGAAGACGCAGGTCGGGTGCGTGAGCATCACCTGCTCGCGCAGCAGCGGGGTGGGGTCGTGGCCCTGGTTCCAGCGGTGTTCGTTGAGGTCGATGACCTGACGGGTGTGCACGCTGGCGCCCTGGCACCAGTCGCGGACCTGGTCCATGGAGTGGAACGACCGGGTGTTCTCCAGTTTCGCGAAGGGTCCGCCGTCGGTGTGCACGTTCATCACGACCTGACGGCGCGGGACCTCCAACGTCCCTTGGTGGCGGGCGAGGTCGCCGGCGGCCATCGACCTGCGTACGTCCAACGACTCCTCGCACCCGAGATCGGCCAGCCTCTGGGCGCCGGTGGTGATGGCGTCGTCGAGATCGAGCGCGTCGGCCAGGTCGAGAGTGCCGCGCACGTCGACGGTGCCGTCGAAGGACACCTGGTGGGTGTCGACGTCGAAGCACCGGCCATCCGCAGCCGCCTGGCGGCGGGCTTCGGCCTCGACCGGGTCGAACCGGACCCGGGCTTCCTCCACGACCCGCTCCAGCTGGGCGTAGGACAGTCGGGCGGCGGTCGGGGCGATGTGGATGTCCACGAACCCGGCACCGTCCATCGGGAGGGACAGGGTGGCTTTGGCGATCTGGCGGGCCTTCCACACCGGCAGCTTCCCGGCCACGACGAGGGCCCAGGTCTTGGGGAGCCGGTAGCGGACCTCGACCGCCTCACCCAGGTACGCGCGGCCGGCGTCGGTGGACTTGCCGATCGCGAGGGCGAACTCGGCCACACAGAACTCGGCCACCAACGGTGCGCCGTCGCCGGCGATGGGCAGCTCGCCCTCCCAGACCGCGGCGGGACCGATCGAGTCGACCGAGTGCATCGCCGCCCAGTCCACGGCGAGCTTGAACTGCTCGAGGGCGGCCGCGTCCTCGGCTGACTTCTGGTCGCAGACGGCAGCCAGCACCGCACCTGCGGTGTCGAGATCGGTGGTGGCTGCCATGGATCAAGCCA
>JAOPXG010000097.1 GCA_025965275.1 Nocardioides sp. | reverse complement strand
CGGATGTCGTCCTCCGCGTCGCGCAGCCGCTGGAGCATGATCTGCTTGGCGGTCGTGGCGGCGATCCGGCCGAAGCCCTCGGGGGTGTCCTCGAACTCGCCGATCTTGTTGCCCTCGTCGTCGAGCTCGTCGGCCAGCACCGTGACGTGACCGGACTTGCGGTCCAGCACCACCCGCGCGGACTCGTGGGCTCCGGGCGACTTCGTGTACGCCGTGAGCAGAGCCTGCTCGATCGCCTCCACCAGCACGTCGAACGAGATCTCCTTCTCCCGCTCGAGCATGCGCAGGATGCTCATGTCGATGTCCATCAGGCCTCCCCTCCCTCTTCGTCGTTCTCGTCCTTGGCCGGCCGGTTGAACTCGACCTGGACCAGGGCCTTCTTCACATCTGCGTACGCGACGTCCTGGTGGGCGCCGCTCACCTCGAGGGTGACCTTGTCGTCGTCCGACACACCGATCCGGCCGCTCGCGGACGAGCCGTCCGCGAACGTCACCGCGACCAGGCGACCTGCGTTGCGGCGCCAGTGACGCGGCAGGGTCAGCGGTCGGTCGACGCCCCGTGAGGTGACCTCGAGCGTGTAGGGCATCTCGCCCATCACGTCGGACTCGTCGAGCACCCGGTTGACCTCGCGCGTCGCCTCGGCGACCTCGTCGAGGGTCACCCCGCCGTCCTTGTCGACGGCGACGCGCAGGATCCGGCGCTTGCCGGCCGGCGTGATCTCGACGGCCTCGATGTCGAGGCCCAGGGCGCGCAAGGGGTCGACGAGCTCTGCCTCGATCCGGTCCCGGGTGGCGTCCTGCTTGGCACTGCTCACGGGTGGGCGACCTCCTTGTGCTGTTGTTGGTCGCCCACGATAGCGGTCGCGACCTGGTGGTTCATACCGCCCGTACGACCGGGGATAGGGTCGGCGCCGTGCCCGCCGGTCGACGTCTTCTCTCGCGACGTACGACGCTCGCCCTCGGGGTCGTCGGCGCCGCCGGGGCGCTCGTCGTCGCGGGCTGCGACGACGACACGGACGCGCCTGCCTCGACGCCGACACGGGCCGAGGACCCGGACGGCGACCTGGTGGACTCCGTGCTCGAGGAGCTGAGCGGCGCCTACCGGATGACCGTCGCCGGAGGGTTCCCGGCACTGACGGCGATGCACGCAGCTCACATCGTGGCACTCGAGGGCACCCCGCCGCCCCCGGCGCCGGGGCACGCCACCGCCGCCGCCGTCCGCCGCAACGAGCAGCGGATCCAGGCGTTCCTCGTCGAGTCGGCGGTGGGCGCCGACAGCGGAGCGCTCGCCCGGCTGCTCGCCTCGATGTCGGCCGCGGTCGCCCAGCAGCTGGCCGACCGGTCCGGGAAGCAGCCATGACGACCCTCGAAGCTCTCCAGACGACGCTCGCGGCCGAGCACGCGGCCGTCTTCGTCTACGGCGCGCTCGGCGGCCGTACGTCGCGCAGCGAGGACCCGACGCTCTTCGCCGCGGTCTCGTCGGCGTACGCCGCGCACCGGGCCCGGCGCGACCAGCTGACGGCCGACATCCTGGAGGGCGGCGACCAGCCGGTCGCGGCCGAGGCGGCCTACGAGCTGCCGAGCCCGATGATGACGCCCGACCAGATCACCGGCGCCGCCCTGGACGTGGAGCGGTCGTGCGCGACGACGTACGCCTACCTGGTCGCGAACACGGCGGCCGATCAGCGGCGGTGGGCGATCGCGGCCCTGAATGAGACAGCGGTCCGCGAACTCACCTTCCGGGGAACTCCCGAGACGTTCCCCGGAGCCGGTGAGTACGCGGACCGCTGAGGCCTGGACTTCGAGGCCGGGACCGATTCCAGCCGGGATGTGGGGGGACTGGCGGAATCGCTCTTGCAAAAGCATGCAACACGCTCGTCGGACGTGGGACCGATACCGTTCCTCACGTTTCTGCATTGCACAAACGTGCAGATCGAGCGTGTTTCAGGCCCAGCTCTGCACGATCCCGGCGATGTCCGATAGCCGGTGCGCGACCGCGTCCGGCTCCCCCTCCGAGTGCCCCACCTGCGACGCCGGGATCGCGCTCAGCGGGATGTGGACGGCCCGCATCCCGGCGTTGTGGGCGCCCCACACGTCGTCGAAGAGCCGGTCCCCGACGTAGACGCAGCGGCCGGGGTCCGCCGCGCCGACGGCCTCCATGGCCGCCTGGAACGCGAGGGGTGACGGCTTGGTCCACGGGATCTCGCTCGTGTAGACGTCGCCGTCGATCAGGTGGTCGACCCCGTCGCGACGGAAGAAGCCCTCGTGCCACGCGCGCGGCCAGATCGTGTTGGAGAGCACGCCGACCTTGATGCCGGCGGCGCGCAGGGTCTCGAAGAGCGGGCCGACCTCCGGGTCGGTGAGCGTGTGCGGCTCCCAGAACTCGTAGTACGCCGTGAGCAGGTCGGGGTCGTGGCCGAGCCCCGCCTCGGCGAAGAGGTCGGCCACGGTCGCGCTCTGTTGGTGGTCGCGGGACCTGCCCCAGATCGTCTCGTTGGCGGCGTGCAACCGCTCCCGGGAGACCTCGACGTCGTGGTCGACGTCGATCACGGCCTGGGCGAGCGCCAGCGACTCCGCGTGGAAGTCGACGTCGTGCCAGCGGGTGAGGGTGCCGCCCCAGTCGAAGATGACGGCGTCGACGCCCCCGCTCATCTTGGGGGTGTTCACGCCCGGACGAGCCTCACGACGTGGTCGACCACGTGGTCGGCGTGCACCTGCTCGCTGGTGCCGGACGCCCGGTCCTTGACCTCGATGGTGCCGTCGGCCAGGCCCTTGCCGACCACGACGATCGTCGGGACGCCGATCAGCTCGGCGTCCTTGAACTTCACGCCGGGGCTGATCTTGCCGGTGCGGTCGTCGTAGAGGACCTCGATGCCCTGCTTGTCGAGCTCGTGCGCGATCCGCTCGGCCGCGGCGAACAGCGTCTCGTCCTTGCCCGCGGCGACGATGTGGACGTCGTACGGCGCCACCTCACGCGGCCAGGCCAGGCCGATCTCGTCGAGGGTGCCCTCGGCGATCGCGGCGACGGCGCGCGAGGGGCCGATGCCGTAGGAGCCCATCGTGACCGTGACGAGCTTGCCGTTCTCGTCGAGCACCTTGAGCCCGAGCGCCTCGGCGTAGGAGCGACCGAGCTGGAAGATGTGACCCATCTCGATCCCGCGCGCGGACGCGAGGGTGCCCTCGAGGCAGTTGGGGCAGGCGT
>JAOPXG010000093.1 GCA_025965275.1 Nocardioides sp. | reverse complement strand
CCCTGAGCACGCCAAGTGCGCATGGACTTCCGACTCAGGACACTAGAACGTCCCGTTCTTGACGCCGCTCGACGGGCAGATGATGTTCTCCGTGCCGACCGCGCCGTTCCAGCCCTTGAGGTAGGCCTGGATCCCGACGGTCCACGTGGTGGCCTGGCCGTCGGACGTCCGCGAACCGTCGAGCGTCTGTGGCTTGACCGTGGTGTACGCCTGGTCCTTGACCGTGGCGCCGAGCGCCAGGCCGTAGCCGTACGTCGAGCCGACGGGACCCGCGTCGGTGAAGTTGGTGACCGTGACCGACATGAACTCGGTGTTGCCGGACTTCGTGCAGCGGTAGGTGCCGGTGAAGTTGGCCGGTGTCTCCATCCGGTCCGTCCCGACGCTCACCGCGGCCGGCTTCGACGCGGTGAACCTCGCGTTCGCCACCGCCGGGACCGCCAGGAGGCAGAGCACCACCAGGAGGACCGAGGCTGCACGGCGGCAGTGGTCGAACCAGGTCATCAACGGGTCTCCGGAGTCAGGGCGTACGGGTGGCTGTGGACCCCAGTCTCCGTGGCAGGGCTCAAGGGGCCCGGGAGCATAACTCAAGAATTCCGCAAGAAATGACATGATCGGGCTATGGGGACAGGCTCGAGCAGCGACCGTCGCGCAGTGGTCGTCGAGGACGACGACGACATCCGGGCGCTGATCGAGTTCACACTGGGGCAACAGGGCTTCGAGGTCATCGCCGTGGACTCCGGCCTGGCGGGCGTCGAAGCGGTCCGCGAGCACCAGCCCGACCTGGTCACGCTCGACCTGGGTCTCCCCGGCATCGACGGCATCGAGGCCTGCCGCCGGATCCGCGAGATCAGCGACGCGTACGTCGTGATGATCACCGCCCGTGACGACGAGATCGACCGGCTCCTGGGCCTGGAGACCGGCGCCGACGACTTCATCTCGAAGCCGTTCAGCGCTCGCGAGCTCAAGGCCCGGGTGAACGCGATGTTCCGCCGGCCGCGCACCGTCAACGGCGTGGTCGCGGGGAGCAACGGGACCCCCGCCGAGTCCTGGGTCGACGACAGCCACGAGGTGCTCGTGCACGGCGCGCTGCGGGTCGACGTCGACGGCCGGCGCGCCTTCCGCGACGACGAGGAGCTGGTGCTGACCCGCACCGAGTTCGACCTGCTGACCGAGCTGATGCGCACGCCGGCGCGGGTGTGGACCCGCGAGGCACTGCTGCGCTCGGTCTGGGGCACGGAGTGGGCGTCCGACACGCACCTCGTCGAGGTGCACATCGGCAACCTGCGCCGCAAGCTCGGCGAGGCCCGCGGCGCGGTGCGGTTCATCCGCACCGTCCGCGGAGTGGGCTACCGGATGGAGCTCGCCTCCTAGGTTCCCCTAGGACAGGAAGGTCGCGAAGGCTTCGTCGGCGCGGCGCTCGGCTCCGGCGAGACCCTGCGCCGCGACCCGGGCACCGGGGAGGTCGGAGGCGCGGAGGTGCTCCTCGATCCGGGTGCTCACGGCGCACAGCTCCTGGGCGCCGAGCGTGCAGGCCGAGGTCCGGAGGCTGAGGACCGCGTCCATCGCCTCCTTGTAGTCGTCGCCGAGCATCGCCGACTCGATCCGGCTCACGCGCCCGGGCAGGAGCCGGCGGAAGCGGGCGACGAAGTCGAGTGCGAACTGCACGTCGTCGTCGTGGCCGGTCAGGCTGCTCACCGCGTTCGCGTCGAACACCGCGGGCGAAGACAGGACGTCACTCATGGGGACCCTCCAGCGCAGGCTCATCGATGTCGTTCTCCTCGACCTCGGGCTTCTTGCCCCAGATCGTGCTGAGCCCGAGTAGCAGCAGCCCCCCGAATGCGATCCAGAGGATACCGTGCTGGACCGCCGGCGCGCGCAGGACACGGATGACGGATCCGAGCTTCGGGACGACCGCCTTCATCTCCCAGACGGTGTCGCCCTGGATCGTCGCGGTCCACGGGTCGTCGTTCTCGTTCGCGTCGCCCTGGGTGCGGAAGACGATCGAGCCGTCCTTCTGGGTCTTCACCTCGACGACCCGGTGGGTCTCGACGCGGTGGTCCTCGATCGGAATCTGGTAGCTGATCACGTCACCGACGGCCAGCTCGCTGGCCGGCTTCTGGGCGGTGACGACGACGTCGCCCGGCATGATGCCGGGCTCCATGCTGCCCGTGAGCATCGTGGCGGTGTGGTAGCCGAAGAGGTGGGGTCCCACCGCGATCAGGAGGAACACGGCGAGGCAGACCAGCGTCAGCAGGTTGCCGCCGAGGCCGATCAGCCGGCGGACCATCGACCGTCGTACGACCGGGGCCTCGGCCGCGACACGCTTGGCCGTCACCCCGCTCGGGGTGATCGTCGTGCGGACGGCGGCCCGGTGGCGACCGGCGATGACGGCGGTGCTGCTGCTCATGGTCTGTCTCCTCGCGCTGGGTCGTCGTCGGGTGGTGGGGGATGTGCAGAACCCGGGTGCCACCCACGCCGTGGGTGGCCCCCGGGAGTCGGATCAGAGCGCGGTGTTCGCGGCGCGCTGCGTGCCGTCGAAGCTGAAGGTCAGCGTGTTCGAGAGACCCTGGAACGTGTTGTCCGCGGCGGCCGGCAGGCTGACCGAGACCCGGAGGAAGGACGTGGCACCCGATGCGTTGAGGGTGGTCGTGGCCGCGGCCAGGTCGATGTCGGTGCCGATGACGGCGCGCTGGGCGACGACCGAGGTCGTGGTGCCCGAGCAGGTCAGGTCGTTGGTGCTCGCGGCCTTGGTCCAGGCGACCGAGCACTGGTCGATCTTGAGCTGCAGGCCGTTGGTGGCGTTCGAGGTGAGGAAGTTCGCGGTGGAGCCGGTCGTGGTCAGCTTGACCGAGCCGAACGACGTGGTGTCGGTGGAGCGGCTCAGGGTGACGGCCCGCTGGGCGACGTCACCGGGCACCATGTCGGCGACCGGGGTGGCCATGCTGACCGCGCCGGCGGCGGAGGACAGGACGACCTTGCCGGAGTCGACCGACTCGCTGGCCGTGGTGGTCGAGGTGAAGGCACCGAAGGTACCGAGGCCGGCGACCGAGGCAGCGCCACCGACGAGAACGACGGACGCGAAGATCTTGACGGCGGTGGAGCTGGCGGCGAGGCGCATTGCTGATTCCTTTGAGTTGGGGACCAGCGGCTTGTTCGGCCGGCCCGTTCCTTGATGACCAGAACAATGCCGGGGCGAGTTCAAGGCAGGAGCCGGTAAAGGCACGACGTTTCCTCAAGGAAGCCGCAAGTCGCCCGAAGCGCGCGAAAACCGGCTCTGACCTGCGGAAACGACGCCGAGGACCTGATGAGACACCGGCCCGACCCGGGGTTTTCACCGGTTTCGACCGGGGTTTCGGGTCAGCAGCCCGCGATCTCGCGCCACCAGGCGGCCACCTGGGCCGGTTCGAAGTCGAGCGACGCCGCCTGCACGGCCACCTCGGTGACGGCCGTACCCGGCACGTCGCTGTCCCACCACGACCCGGCGGGCACGACCAGCTCGCGCTCCATGAACGCGGCGAGCCGCGTGTTGACCGCGTCGGCGCTCGCGTCGGCGAACACCAGGAAGGTGTTGGTGTGCGGCGGGTCGGGCGTGACCCGGAAGCCCACGGCGGTCAGCTCGGCGGCGAACGCGCGCGCCCAGGCGGCGTACTCCCCCATCCGCGGCAGTAGGTCGCGCAGGCCGACCAGGGCCCCCAGGGCGTACGGCGTCATCCGGTAGAGCGTGCCGCCCATCCGGCGGCGCCAGGCGCGCAGCTCGGCGGCCAGGTCGTCGTCCCCGGCGACGGCGGCGCCCGCCGGGGCGTCCAGCCCCTTGTAGAAGGAGACGTAGACGCTGTCGGCGAGCGCTGCGATCTCGGCGAGCGGCCGGTCGTAGAACGGCTGCGACTCCCAGAGCCGGGCGCCGTCGGCGTGCAGGGGCACGCCCAGCTCGCGCGCCGCCTCGGACAGGTCGGTGAGCTCCTCCCACGACGGCAGCCGGCAGCCGGCGTCGCGCAGCGGGAGCTCGACGAGCGCGGCCCCCAGGCCGGCGGGCAGTCTCCGCAGGTCGGCCGAGGTCGCCGTACGCCGCCCCACCGTGAGGTGCTCGAAGCGGAAGTCGTGCAGCAGCCGCGGGCCGTCCTCCTCGTGCACGAGCAGGTGGGATCGGTCCGGAATCGCGACCCGGCGCGAGCCGCGCCGCTCGCACCAGGTCCGCAGCGCCGCCTGCTGGCCCATCACCCCGCTCACGAAGAAGACCGCGGCGGGCTTGTCGAGCAGCTCGGCGACCTCCTCCTCGAGACGGGCGACCACGCCGTCGTCGCCGTACACGTCCCACTCGTCGACGCCGAGCTCGGCGCAGGCCGCGGCGAGGGCGGCGAACGTGTCCGCCGGCGAGACCCGGGGGCTGCGGATCGCGGAGCGGGTGCAGGAGAGGGAGGCGGCCCGGAGCCGGTCCTCGAGTTCGGTCACCGGGCCACCTTCTCCTACGTCACGTCGAACCAGCCAGCCAGGGCCGGCACCCGCCGGAGCACCACCTGGTCGAGCAGCAGCACGACCAGCAGCGAGATCCCGAAGACCGGCAGGAAGACGCCCAGCGCGACCAGGCCCCCGAGGAGCGCCGGCGACGAGCGGAGCGGCATCCGGCCGCGAGGAGCCCCGACCGAGCCGGTGCCGTGGGGCCGGCGGCGCCACCACATCAGTGGGCCGCTGACGCACATGAAGACCACCGCCACGCACATCAGCGCCGACCCCCAGAACGACCAGAGCCCCAGGGCGCGGCCCTCGTGGAGCCCGATGCCGAGCGAGACCACCTTGGCCAGGGCCGGGTAGTCGTCGAAGCCGTACGTCGAGACGACCTGCCCGCCATAGCGGTCCACGTGCACGGTCTTCTCGTCGGTCGGCGCGTCGAAGGCGTAGCCGATCACCGAGAACACCCCGGTCGAGTCGGCCTCGTCCGACGGCAGCGCCACCGTGAACGGGTGCCGGAGGCCCTCGCCGTCGGCGACCTCGACCGCGGTGTCGAGGTTGGCGACGCTCCCCTCACGGCCCTCCCCGGACGACTGCGGGACCTCCGACTTGCCCATCCCCCACGGCACGTCGACCGCATGGCTGTGCGGCAGCGACTCGTCGAGCGTCGAGATGGGGTCGCTGAGCGCGCCCGGGTCGGTGCTCCACATCGAGGTGCCGCGGTCGGTGGCGAGCTCCTGCACCTTCGCACCCCAGACGCCGGTCCACGGCAGCCCGGACGCAAGCAGGAAGAGCAGTCCCCCACCCACGAACAGCCCGACCAGCCCGTGCCGTGAGCGCAGCGTCGCTCCCGCTCGCCCGACCCTGCGCGCCCGGCGCCGGCCCCGCCGGCCCCGGACGAAGAGGTAGTAGCCGGTCAGCGCCATCACCAGCGCCCAGCAGGCGCCGAGCTCGATCACGTGGTCGCCCCACGGGCCGGCCATCAGCTCGCCGTGCAGCCGCACGGCGTACCCCGACAGCGTGGTGTCGGGGTTCAGTGCACCGAGGTACGTCGGTCCGTAGGGGTCGACGTAGGCGTCGCGGGTCGAGCCGTCCGGCAGCGCCACGGAGAAGACCGTGCTGCGATCGGGCCCCGACGGCTCGGTCATCGACATGATCGTGCCGTCGGGGAAGGCGTTGTGCACGGCGGCGAGCTGGCCCGAGTAGGGCTGCGAGAGGGTGCCCGGCTGCTGGTCGACGCGCATCAGGTCGGCGTGCAGGAGGGGCTCGAGCTGGAAGCGGAACAGGTAGATCAGCCCGGTCGTGGCCAGGATCAGCAGGATCGGCACCACCAGGAAGCTGGCGAAGAAGTGCCAGCGCCACACGGCGCGGAACAGGCCGGCGCCGGGGCGTCGGCGTGGTGGGTCGGGGATGGGCGCGCGTTCGCGCGCGATCACGTCGGTCATGGGTCTCTCCTCGGAGAACGCAGATGTGCGCGACCAGGCAGGGCCTGTCGCGTGGGGTGGTGGGTGCGTTGCTGCCTGGGTCTGATGCCTAGGCAGCGAGGAGAGGCGGCCCGCGTCGTACGACGGAGCGCGCGAGGCGGGCGGGTGCCCGCAGCCCCGGTGGCTCGGCCGGGACGGTGACCAGGTCGCCCAGGGGGGCGACGATCCGGACGTGGACGAGCGCCCATGCGAGGAGGAGCGGTCGGACCAGGGCGGCCGAGGCGAGCGCGACCAGCGTCCAGAGGCTGCGCTCACCGAGCGCGAGCCAGACGCCGACGAGGACCGCGGCGACCAGGTGGGCGGCCATCATCGGCGCGTGCGCGGACAGGTCGTCGACCAGGTGGCCGACCGGGAGCGCCGGCTGGACCTGGCTCGAGCCGATCATCGCGTCGTACTGGTCCTGCAGCGAGCCGACCCGTCGGCCGTCGACCACGGGCAGCGAGCTCGCCACCGGGCGGGCCGCGCTGGTGCCCGGGTCACCCCGGTGGCCGGCGGCGACGGTCAGGAACAGATGGACGAGCGTCTGCCCGCCGACCAGGAGGACGACGATCCGGCGCAGCGACGCGGGCCGGGCCAGGAGCGGTCCGCAGAGCGCCACCGAGACGAGGAACAGCACGACCAGCCAGGCCGGACCGGGCAGCAGCCCGTCGGCCGTGACGTGGCCGGTGACACCGAGGAAGCAGGCGACGAAGGCGAGCAGGAACGCGCGTGCCCAGAGCACGACGGGATCCATTCTCGACTCCACGGGTCGACATGCTTCCACGCCGACCGCGCGAGGGTCAGTTCAGCATGCGCATCGTGGACGGCACGCCGCCGCCGCGGCGCACGTCCTCGACCAGCTCCTGGAGCGCGGTGAGCGCGACGTTCTGCGACATCGGGCCGTAGGAGACCCGGGCGACGCCCAGCTCCTCCAGGCGGGCCAGCGACGGGACGCCGGGGATGCCGATCATCGTCAGCCGCTGCGGGCCGTAGGCCTCGACCAGGGTCGCGACCTGCGCCTCGTCGAGCTTCGCGGGCACGAACACGACGGGCGCTCCGGCGTCGAGGAACGCCTTGCCGCGCTCGACCGCGTCGGCGAGCACCTCGCCCTGGTCACGATCCCGACCCTTGACGAAGGCGTCGGTGCGGGCGTTGAGCACGAAGTCGACGCCCTCCTGCTCGGCGGCCTTCATGATCTTCTCGACGTTGGCCGCGGCCTCGGCGAGCGGCCGCATCTGGTCCTCGATGTTGGCGCCGACGATGCCGAGCCCGATCGCGCGGCGGACGGTCTCGGCGGGGTCGCCGTACCCGCCCTCCAGGTCGGCGGTGACCGGGAGGTCGGTCGACGCGGCGATCCGGCCGGCGGCCTCGAGCATCAGGTCGACGGGGATCTGCTCACCGTCGGGATAGCCGTACGACGCGGCGATCGAGTGACTGGCGGTCGCGAGCGCGGTCGTGCCGTCGACGTCGCCGACGACCTTCGCGCTGATCACGTCCCACACGTTGACGACGGTGAGGAGCTCGGGCGCCTGGTGCAGGCGGAGGAGGGTGCTGGCCTTGTCACGGGTCAGGTCACGGCTCTGGTCGTCGGTCATGTTCGCCAGCGTAGCGAGGACGACCATGGCACCCTTCGGGTCGTGGACCTCTCGACATACCTCGACAACACCGGCCGCCCCGACCGCCTCAGCGGCGGCGTGCGGATGATCCCGATCTCGACGCCGTCCGGCGACTTCAACGTGTGGACCAAGCGGGTCGGCAACAACCCCCGGCTCAAGGTGCTCCTGCTGCACGGCGGCCCGGCCGCCACCCACGAGTACCTCGAGCCGTGCGACGGGTGGCTGCCCCAGGAAGGCATCGAGTACTACTACTACGACCAGCTCGGCTCCCACTACAGCGACCAACCGGACGACCCGTCGCTCTGGGAGATCGACCGGTTCGTCGACGAGGTCGAGCAGGTGCGGGTCGCGCTCGGCCTCGACAGCGACAACTTCGTGCTCTACGGACAGTCGTGGGGCGGGGTGCTGGCGATCGAGTACGCCCTCGCGCACGGCGAGCACCTCAAGGCCATGGTCGTCTCCAACATGATGTCCAGCGTCCCGCTCTACAACGAGTACGCCGAGCGGGTGCTGATGCCCGAGATGGATCAGGAGGCACTCGCGGAGATCAAGCGGCTCGAGGCGGCCGGCGAGACCGACGACCCGTCGTACGAGGCACTGCTGATGGAGCACCACTACGTGTTCCACGTGTGCCGGCTCCCGCTCGACGAGTGGCCGGAGCCGGTGGTCCGCTCGTTCAGCCACATCAACCACGACATCTACGTGCCGGTGCAGGGGCCGAGCGAGCTGGGCGCGAGCGGCAAGCTGCTGACGTGGGACCGCAGCGCCGACCTGGCGAGCATCGACGTGCCGACCCTGGTCATGGGCGCCACCCACGACACGATGGACCCGGCCCATCTGGAGTGGATGGCCGGCCAGTTGCCCCGGGGCCGCTACCACCACTCCCCCGACGGCAGCCACCTCGCGATCGTGGACGACCAGGAGGCCTACTTCGCCGGGCTGATCGGCTTCCTCCGGGACGTCGAGTCAGCCTAGGTCTCCGCAGCCGTCAGCGGCAGCCGGCGGACGCTCGTGAAGCGTCGACCGGCTCCGTCGACCGGGTCGATGAACGCCAGCTCGCTCGCGAGCAGCTGGAGAGGGCGGGTGAAGTCGTCTATCGAGATCTCGCGGTCGACGGGGTAGAGCGGGTCGTCGACGATCGGGATCCCCAGGCCGTGGAGGTGCAGCCGGAGCTGGTGGGTGCGCCCGGTGCGGGGGGTGAGCCGGTAGACCGCGAGCTCCTCGCCCCACCGGGACTCGAGCTCGACCAACGTCTCCGCACCGTCGCGCACGGTGACCGGCAGCGTCAGGTCGTCGCGCCACGGCGCCAAGGCCCGGTAGGTCTTGCGGACCTGGCCCCGCTCGAACAGCTGCTGGTAGGCGCCTCGCCACCGGCGCTCGGTGGCGAGCATCAGCACCCCGGACGTCACCCGGTCGAGCCGGTGCAGCGGCGTGAGCTCGGGCAGCCCCAGCTCGGCGCGCAACCGCACCACGACGCTCTGCAGGACGTGCTGGCCGCGCGGAATGGTCGAGAGGAACGCCGGCTTGTCGACCACCACGATCCGCTCGTCGCGGTGGAGCACCGGCAGCTCGCCGGGCACCATGGGCTCGTCGCGCAGGTCCCGGTGGAACCAGACGAAGGTGTGCGGGGTGTAGTCGTCGCCCTCGCGCACCGGCCGGAGGTCGTCGTACACGAAGCGCTCGTCGGCCAGCAGCCGCTCGACGTCGACCCGCTCGGAGAGCCGGTGCCGCAGCCACGCGCCCATCGTCGGCCAGGGCTCGGACCGCCCGCGGTCCGGCGTCCGGACCCACGCGGCGCCGAGCCCGTGCCGCGTCGGCAACGGGGAACGCGGGGGCATGGGGGTCAGCCCCAGAAGACCCGGTCGACGACCGAGCGGGCCAGGCGGGTGTAGCGGAGCTGGTCGTTGACCATCGCGTCGGTCGACCCGGCCGGGTAGCCGAGGATCGCGGCGACCGCCGACCGCTCCCGGGTGTCGCGGGGCAGCTCGTCGCTGGGCTTGCCGCGCACCAGCGTGACCGCGTTGCGGACCCGGCTGACCCGGCGCCAGCTCTGCTGGAGCACGGCGGCGTCGTCCTCGTCGATCAGCCCCGCCTCGCGCGCGGCGGTGAGCGCCTCGAGGGTGCGCGAGGTGCGCAGGCCGGGCACGGTGCCGGCGTAGCGCATCTGGAGCAGCTGCACCGTCCACTCGATGTCGGCCAGGCCGCCGCGGCCGAGCTTGAGGTGGGTGTGCGGGTCGGCGCCGCGCGGCAGCCGCTCCTCGTCGACGCGCGCCTTGATCCGGCGTACCTCGACCACGTCGTCCTCGCTGATCCCCTCGGGCGGGTAGCGCAACGGGTCGATCATGGCCTCGAAGCGCACCCGGAGATCGATGTCGCCCACGACCGCGTCGGCGCGCAGCAGCGCCTGGGCCTCCCAGACCTTCGACCACTTCGCGTAGTAGGCGGCGTAGGAGTCGAGCGTGCGCACCAGCGGGCCCTGCTTGCCCTCCGGCCGCAGGTCGGCGTCCACCACGAGCGCGGGGTCGGGGCCGGGCAGCGCGAGCAGGCGGCGCAGCTCGTTGGCGACGGCCTGGGCGTACGACGACGCGACCTGCGGGTCGGCGCCGGGCTCGGGGTCGTGGACGAACAGCACGTCGGCGTCGCTGCCGTAGGACAGCTCGAACCCGCCGTAGCGACCCATCGCGACCATCGCGATCCGGGTCGGCGCCTCGTCGAGGCCCTTCTGTCGTCGTACGACGCGGCCGGCGACGTCGAGCGTCGCCTCGAGGGTGGCGTCGGTGAGCCGGGACAGCCCGGCGCCGACGTCGGCCACGTCGGTGAGCCCGAGCAGGTCTCCGCACGCGATGCGCAGCAGCTCGCGCCGGCGTACGCCGCGGATCGCCAGGACCGCCGCCTCCGCCTGCTCGTGGCGCCCCGAGGTCGCGAGCATCTCCTCGGTCAGCGCCTCGGCCGGCTCCGGCCGCAGGTCGCCGGCCAGCATCCGCACGCCCTGGGGCTCGCGCTCGAGCAGCGTGGTGGCGTAGCGCGAGGTGGCCAGGATCTTGGCCAGCCGCTCGGCGACCTGGCCCTCGTCTCGCAGCGTCGAGAGGTACCACGGCGTCGCACCGAGCGTCTCGCTGATCCGCCGGAAGCCGAACAGCCCGGCGTCCGGGTCGGGGGCGTCGGCGAACCAGCCGAGCATCGCGGGCAGCAGTGTCTTCTGGATCTGGGCGGTACGGCTCACGCCGGTCGTCAGCGCCTCGAGGTGGCGCAACGCCGCCTGCGGGTCGGCGAACCCGAGCGCCGCGAGCCGCTGCCCGGCGGCCTCGGGCGACAGCCGCGCCTCGCCACCGGGGATCTTCGCGACCGCGACCAGGAGCGGGCGGTAGAAGAGCTTCTCGTGCAGCCGCCGGACCTCGCGGCGGTGGTGCTGCCAGGTCTTGTCGAGGATGCCGACCGGGTCCTTGAGGAAGTTCATGCTCCGGCCGAGCCGGCGCAGCGACAATTCGTCCTCGGGGACGACGTGGGTGCGGCGCAGGCGGTGCAGCTGGATCCGGTGCTCGAGGGTCCGCAGGAAGGCGTAGGCGTCGTGCAGCGCCTCGCCGTCGTCGCGCCCGACGTACCCCTCGTTCGTCAGCTCGGCCAGCGCGCTGAGCGTGGTCGCCGGCCGGATCCGCTCGTCGGCCCGGCCGTGCACCAGCTGGAGCAGCTGGACCGCGAACTCGACGTCGCGCAGCCCGCCGGACCCCAGCTTGAGTTGGCGCTCGGCCTCCTTCGCCGGGATGTGGTCGACGACGCGGCGACGCATCGCCTGGGTGTCCTGGACGAAGCCGTCGCGCTCGGCGGCCGACCAGACCATCGGCCGGGTCATCTCGACGAACTCGCGACCCAGCGCCAGGTCGCCGGCGACGGCCCGCGCCTTCAGGAGCGCCTGGAACTCCCAGGTCTTCGCCCAGCGCTCGTAGTAGCCGCGGTGGCTCGCGATGGTGCGCACGAGGGGGCCGGACTTGCCCTCGGGCCGCAGCGCGGCGTCGACCGGCCAGATGGTGCCCTCGCCGGTGTGGTCGGAGCAGACCCGGATCAGGTTCGTGGCCAGCTGGGTGGCCGCGCGCAGCACGGCGTTCTCGTCACCCTGCTCCCCCGCCTCGGTCGCGGCGTGCACGAAGATCACGTCGACGTCGGAGACGTAGTTGAGCTCGTGGCCGCCGCACTTGCCCATCGCGACCACGGCGAGCCGGGCCAGCCGGGCCGGCTCACCGACCCGCTGGCGCGCCACCGCGAGCGCGGCGTCGAGGGTGCCGGCAGCGAGGTCCGACAGCTCGGCGGCGGCGTCGTCGACGCCCAGGTGGTGGGTGAGGTCGCGGGACGCGAGCCGGAGCAGCACCCGGCGGTACTCCACGCGCAGGGCGTCGACCGCCACCGCGTCCGGCACCGTCGCGACCGGGTCGGCGTCGTCCGGATCGGCGCCGACGGCGCGCAGCAGCCCCGCCCGGACCGCCCACGCCGCGGGCCGGGTCGAGCCCAGCTCGGGGTCGGTCAGCTCGTGCCACTGGTCGGGGTGGCGCACCAGGTGGTCGGAGAGCGCCTCGCTCGCGCCGAGCACGCAGAGCAGGCGCATCGCGGTGCCCTCGTCGTCGACCAGCTCCTGGAGCAGCGTGGTCGGGTCGTCGACGACCTCGGTCAGCCGGCACAGGCCGGCGATCGCCTCGTCGGGGTCGGCGGTGCGGGCCAGCAGGGCGAGCAGCGGCTCGGCCGCGTCACCGAGGTGGGTGAGCGCGACCAGCGCGGCGTCCGGGTCGAGGAACCCCAGGCGCAGCAGGTTCCCCTTGCTGGTCGCCGGCCGCCTCATCGCTGGGCTCGGCCTCGGGCGTGCTCCCGGGCGAGGGCGGTGAAGCCGTCCGCCAGCGGCCGCCACGCGTCGTCGAGCTCGTCGCGCGCGGCGCCGATGTCGCGCAGCACCGCGTCGGTGTCGATCCCGCGGGTCTCGTGGGAGCCGCGGTCGGACTCCGCCCACGGCTGGAGCACGGGCACGTCGACCTCGGGATGGAGCTGCACTCCCCACGCGAGCGGCGCGAACCGGACGGCCTGGACCTCGTCACGACCGGTCACCGCCAGCAGGGTCGCCTCGGGTGGCAGCTCGGTGACCACGTCGTCGTTCCACTGCACGCCGCGCCGCGGGGTGGCCAGCGGTCCGAGGAGCGCGTCCGACCTCACCGCGTCGGTCCAGCCGACGTCGAGCAGCCCGACCTGCTGACCGTGGGGGTTGCGCTCGACGGTGCCGCCCAGCGCGACCGCGGCGAGCTGGTGGCCGAGACACACGCCGAGGGTCGGCACGTCGGTGGCGACCGCCTCGCGCACGAGCTCCTTCACCGGGCCCAGCCACGCGTGCTTCTGATCGTCGTTCGCGCCCATCGGGCCGCCGAGCACCAGCAGCCCGTCGTACGCCGTGAGGTCGGCGGGCAGCTGGTCGCCGGCGTAGGGCCGGCGGACGTCGAGCTCGCACCCGGCCTCCGTGAGCCAGTCGCCGAGCAGGGCCGGCGGGCACTCGCGGTCGTGCTCGACCACGAGCACCGGCAGGGCGCTCACGGGGCCTCGTGCTCGGGAGCCAGGGTCACGACCAGCACGCCGACGCCCGTGAGCGCGGTGAGCAGGCCGACCCAGATCGGGACCAGCGGCACCGACAGCACCAGCAGCAGGACCCCGGCCAGGATGGAGATGCGGCGGGCGGTGGGCACGCGGTCGCGCAGCGCGCGGAGCGCCACCCCCGTGGTCCCGCCGGTCGCGGCGGCGACGACCAGCACCACGAGGCCGTAGCGGCCGTAGCCGTTGACGACCAGCAGGACCCCGATCAGCGCCTCGAGGACCGCGAAGCCGAGCCCGACGAGCAGGAGCCGGCGGATCCCCTTCGCTCGTTCGTCGCTGACCAGCACCGCCTCGGCCATCAGACCACCGGCAGCATGCGGTCGCGCTCGAAGGCCGAGACCTGACCGCGGTACTCGTCCCACTCGGCGCGCTTGTTGCGCAGGAAGAAGTCGAAGACCTGCTCGCCGAGGGTCTCGGCCAGCAGCTCCGAGGTCTCCGCGACCCCGATCGCGTCGTGGAGGCTGCGGGGCAGCGGCTCGATGCCGAGGCTCTTGCGCTCGCGCTCGGTCAGCGACCACACGTCGTCCTCGGCCTCGCGCGGGAGCTCGTAGCCCTCCTCGATGCCCTTCATGCCCGCGGCCAGGACGACGGCGTACGCGAGGTAGGGGTTGCACGCGGCGTCGAGCGAGCGCAGCTCGATGCGCGTCGACTGGCCCTTCAGCGGCTTGTACATCGGCACCCGGACCATCGCCGAGCGGTTGTTGTGGCCCCAGCAGATGTACGACGGCGCCTCGCTGCCGAACATCATCCGCTTGTAGCTGTTGACCCACTGGTTGGTGATCACGCTGATCTCGGGCGCGTGCTTCAGGATGCCGGCGATGAACTGGCGCCCCGTCTTGGAGAGCTGGTACTCGCTGCCGGCCTCGAAGAAGGCGTTCTGGTCGCCCTCGAAGAGCGAGACGTGGGTGTGCATGCCCGAGCCCGGGTGGGTGGTGAACGGCTTCGGCATGAACGTCGCCCAGATGCCCTGGCCCAGCGCCACCTCACGGATGACGGTGCGGAAGGTCATGATGTTGTCGGCGGTGGTGAGCGCGTCGGCGTAGCGCAGGTCGATCTCCTGCTGGCCCGGGCCGCCCTCGTGGTGGCTGAACTCCACCGAGATGCCCATCGCCTCGAGCATGGTGATCGCCTCGCGGCGGAAGTCGGCGCCCTTCGACTGCGCGGTGTGGTCGAAGAAGCCGCTGCGGTCGACCGGCACCGGTTCGGCGCCCGGCTCCGGGGAGTCCTTGAAGAGGTAGAACTCGATCTCGGGGTGCGTGTAGAAGGTGAAGCCCTTCTCGGCGGCCGTGCTCA
>JAOPXG010000081.1 GCA_025965275.1 Nocardioides sp. | reverse complement strand
TTCTGCTACGAGCGCCAGCACGGCGCCGACATGGAGGTCGGCTCCTACGCGCACCGCGCGATCCTGCACGAGCCGGAGGACATCCCCTCGATCGAGCAGGCGAAGCTGTCGCCGACCGAGATGCCCTTCACCTCCGACGACTTCGACCCCCAGCTCGAGCAGGCCTACGAGCTGATGCCCGAGCTGCTCGGCGCCGAGGGCGCGGAGATGCGCTACGCGATCAACGGCCTGCTGTCGCTGACGTGTGACGGCAACCCGATCCTCGGCGAGAGCCTGGTCAAGGGGCTGTGGACCGCCTCGGCTGTCTGGATCAAGGAGGGCCCGGGCGTCGGCCGCGCGGTCGCCGAGTGGATGACCCACGGCCACCCCGAGATCGACGTCCACCACAGCGACATCGCCCGCTTCCACCCGCACCAGATGCGCCGCGAGCACACCCGGCTGCGCACCACCGAGGCCTTCATCAAGACCTACGGGATCATCCACCCGGCCGAGCAGTACGAGTCCGACCGCGACCAGCGGCTGGCGCCGATGCACGAGTCGCAGAAGAAGCTCGGCGCGGTGTTCTTCGAGACCGCCGGCTGGGAGCGGCCGCACTGGTACGAGTCCAACGCCGGCCTGCTCGAGGAGTACGGCGACGCCGTGCTGCCGCGCGAGCACGAGTGGGACTCCCGCTGGTGGAGCCCGATCATCAACGCCGAGCACCTCCGGATGCGCGAGGCCGCCGGCGTGATCGACCTGTCGGCGTTCCAGATCTTCGACATCACCGGACCCGGGGCCCTCGACACCGTGCAGCGCACCTGCGTCGCGCAGTGCGACGTCGCGGTCGGCAAGGTGATCTACACCCCGGTGCTCGACCCGAAGGGGGGGTTCGTCTCCGACCTCACCGTGATGCGGCTGGGCGACGACCACTTCCGCGTCGTCACCGGCGGCGCGCACGGGCGGGCCGACCTCCAGTGGTTCGGCAACCAGCTCCCCGACGGCCCCCATGACACAGCCACGACGATCGCCGACCACACCGACGAGGTCTCGACGATCGGCCTGTGGGGACCGCGGGCACGCGACATCCTCGCGGCGCTGACCCCGGACGACGTGTCCGACACCGGCTTCGGCTTCCTCTCCTGCCGCGAGATCCAGGTGAAGGGCACGACCGTGCTCGCGTCGCGGATCTCCTACGTCGGCGAGCTCGGCTGGGAGCTCTACGTCGCCATGGACGACGCGGCCGAGCTCTGGGAGACGCTGCTCGAGGCGGGCGCCGAGCACGGCGCCGTCCCCGTCGGCATCGGCGTCTACGGCACCACCGGCCGGATCGAGAAGGGCTACCGCGCGTTCGGCTACGAGCTCGACGCCGAGCGCTCCGTCGTCGAGGCCGGCATGCAGCGGCCGAAGGTCAAGGCCGCCGACTTCGTCGGGCGCGAGGCGTACGTCGCGCAGCGGGAAGCTCCCGTCGAGTCCGTGCTCTGCACGCTCGTCGTCGACGACCACACGTCGGCGTCGGGTGTGAAGCGCTACATGCTCGGCGGCGAGCCGATCCTGACCCGCGACGGCGGCACCCTGACCGACGGGCACGGCCACCACCCCTACGTCACCACCGCCGGCTCGGCGCCGTCCCTGGGGAAGCACCTGCTGCTCGCCTACCTGCCGCCGGCCGAGGCGACGATCGGCAACCAGCTCGCGGTGTCGTACATGGAGGAGCTCTACCCGGTCACCGTCGGCTCGGTCGACGCGACCGCCCTCTTCGACCCCTCGAACGAGCGGATCAGGTGAGATGACTTCGGTGCTCGTCTGCATCAAGCGGGTCGTCGACTCGTCGAGCGAGGTCGTGCTGACCGACGACGGCCAGGCCGTCGACGGCCGGTTCGCGGGCTTCACGATGAGCACCCACGAGGAGTGCGCGGTCGAGCTCGCCGTCCAGGTCGCGGCCGCGACGGGCGGCACGGCGACCGTGCTCACCCTCGGCGACGCCGACGCGACCGAGCAGCTCCGCTCCGCGCTGGCCGTCGGCTGCACGGCCGCCGTGCACATCGTCGCCGACTCCCAGACCTTCGGCCCGGCCGACGTCGCGCGCGAGATCGCGGCGGTCGCGGCCGACCACGATCTGGTGCTGCTCGGCAACGACGCAGCGGACAGCGGTGACTTCCAGGTCGGCATCCGGCTCGCCTACGAGCTCGGCCGCCCCGTGGTCAACGGCGTCACGAACGTCGTGGTCGAGGGCGACACCGTCGTCGCCAGGGGCGCCGGGCCCGACGGGCACGAGACCTACCGGGTGCCGCTGCCGGCCGTCGTCACGATCCTCGAGGGCGGCGTCGAGCCCCGCTACCCGACGGTGCCCGGACGGATGAAGGCCAAGAAGATCGCGATCGACGAGCGCGCGCCGTCCGCCGAGCCGGTGGGTCCGGCCCGGGTGCGGCTGCTGCTGCCACCGCCCGCCCCGAGCAACGTGCAGATCCTCGGCAAGGGCGCCGACGCCGCCCCCGCCGTGGTCGACCTGCTCGAGCAGCTGGGGGTGCTGGCCCGATGATCCTGGTCCTGGTCGAGACCTCGCCGTCCGGCGAGGCGATCGAGGTCTCCCGCGAGGCGGTCACCTTCGCCCGCTCGCTGTCGGCGTCAGGCGGCGGCGTCCCGGTCGACGCCGTCGTGGTCGGCGAGGCGTCCGACGCGCTGGTCGCCACGCTCGCGTCGTACGGCGTGCGCCAGGTGCACGTGCTCGAGGGCGACGCGTTCGCGGCGTTCTCGGGAGCGGCCTGGGCGTCGGGTGTCCTGGCCGTGCGCGCGTCGGCCGGCTCGGTCGTCGTGATCGCCGCCGGCACTCCTCGGGGCAACGAGGTGATGGCCCACGTCGCCGCGCGCGCCGGGGTCGCCATGGCCGCCAACGTGCTGTCGTTCAGCGGGCTCTCGCCGTTCGTGGTGACCCGCCAGGTCGTGGGCGGCTCCGCTCTGGAGGAGATGCGGCTCTCGGACCGGCCCGCGGTCTTCACCGTCGCCGGGCACGCGGTCGAGGCGAGCCCGGCGGAGACGCCCGGATCGGGGGAGGTCGTGACCCACACGCCGGCCGTCGACGCGGCCGACCTGGTCGCCCGCGTGGTGTCGAGCGAGGAGCCCGAGCCGGACCTGTCCGGCACGCTCAAGTCGGCGCGCGTCGTGGTCGGCGCCGGTCGCGGTGCCGGCAGCTCCGACGGCTTCGCCGACCTGCTGGAGCTGACCGAGCTGGTCGGCGGCTCGCTCGGCGTCTCCCGGGTCGTCACCTCCCTCGGCTGGCGCCCCCACCACGAGCAGGTCGGCCAGACCGGTTCCCGGATCTCGCCCGACCTCTACATCCCGTGCGGCATCAGCGGCGCGATCCAGCACTGGGCGGGCTGCTCCACGGCCAAGAACATCCTCGCGATCAACACCGACCCGGACGCGCCGATGGTCACCAAGGCGACGTACGCCGTGATCGGCGACCTCCACGAGGTCGTGCCGGCGATCAACGAGGAGATCAGGCGCCGTCGCTCCGCTGGTTGAGGAGGTTGCGCAGCAACCGTCTCGAAACCCGGTGAGATGACCGAGGTCGGTGGTCGAGGTTCCCGGGGCGCTTGTCCGGGGTAGACGTACCCTGACCGGGGAGGGGTTGTCATGCGGTTGGGGCGCGCACTGGGCACGGCGATGCTGCCGTGCCTGCTCGTGCTGACGGCCTGCGACGGCTCCTCGAGGGCCGGCGACCCGGAATCGCCGTCCACCAGTGCCAGCGCTGCGGCCGAGACCGGCGGCGGCCAGACCGCCGCCCCCGCGCTCGACCCCGCGCACGCCGTCGACACGCCCGGGAAGCGCACCGGCGCGATCGCCTACTCCGACATCATCGTGAACGGGTCCGAGGCCCTCGACGCCGCGACGATCGCGAAGGTCGAGAGGCTGAAGGGCGTCCAGGACGTCGAGGCGATCTCGCTGGCCGAGGTGCCGATCGAGAACCAGGCGCTCACCGTCGCCGCGGTCGACCCCGCGACCTACCGCAACTTCACCATGCTCAACAGCGCCCTCAAGGACGAGGTCTGGGACCGGGTCGCCGACGGCGAGCTCGCGATCCGGCCGGTGCTGGAGAAGAGGCTGCCCATCGACAAGGACGACTTCCTGCGTCTCGGCAGCACCGACGACGCACCCGAGGTGCACATCGGCGCCCTGGCCCCGCTGTCGCCGCAGATCGACGCCGTCGTCAACGACACCTGGATCCCGACGCTGAAGATGGTGCCCCACAACGCGCTGCTGATCCGCACCGGCAGCACGTCGCCGATCACCCTGCGCAAGCCGATCGAGAAGATCCTGAGCGGCACGAAGGCGTCGGTGCAGATGACCGACGTCGTCGCCCGCGAGGGCCTCGACCCCGACGTCGTCCAGACCGCGGTCGTCGTCGGCACCGTCGCCGACGCGGTCGGCACCTTCCGCTACACCGTGCTGTCGGGCGGCCACATCGCACCCGACCCGGCCTGGGAGGCCGCCCACATCACCACCCAGACCGTCCCGATCCTCGGCAGCGTCACCTGCAACCGGGCGATCTTCCCCCAGCTGATCGCGGCACTGAACGACGTCCAGGCCCAGGGGCTCGCCGACACGATCCACCGTGGCGAGTACGCCGGCTGCTACTACCCGCGATTCATCGCCGGGACCACCACGCTGTCCAACCACGCGTTCGGTCTCGCGCTGGACATCAACGCCGTCGAGAACCAGCGCGGCACCGCAGGCCGGATCGACCGCGGCGTGGTCGCGATCTTCAAGCGCTGGGGCTTCACCTGGGGCGGCGACTGGCGCTACACCGACCCGATGCACTTCGAGATGAACACCCTCGTCAACCCGCAATGACCGACCGCTACCGTCGGGCCATGCGCGCAGTCCAGGTCGTCACCACCACCGGTCCCTCCGACGTCGTCGTCCGCGACGTACCCGAGCCCACGCCCGGGCCCGACGACGTGCTCGTCGAGGTGCACCGGGTCGGCATCTCGTTCCCCGACCTGCTGCTCAGCAAGGGCGAGTACCAGATGAAGCCCGACCCGCCGTTCACCCTCGGGGTCGACTTCGCGGGCACGGTGGTCTCCGGGCCCGGCTTCGAGCCGGGCCAGCGGGTCGCCGGCGTCGGCGGCTGGGGCGGCGCCTCCGAGCTGGTGGCCAACCCGGCCATGTTCACCTTCGCCCTGCCCGACAACCTCTCGTACGACGAGGGCGCGGCGCTGCCGATGAACTACCTGACCGCCCAGTTCGCGCTCGCCGAGCGCGGGAACCTCCAGGCCGGCGAGACCGTCCTCGTGCACGGCGCCGCCGGGGGCGTGGGCACCGCGACCATCCAGGTCGCGAAGGGGTACGGCGCGCGCACCATCGCCGTCGTCAGCACCGACGAGAAGGCCGCGATCGCGAAGCAGGCCGGCGCCGACGAGGTCGTGCCGGTCGACGGCTTCCGCGACGCGGTCAAGGAGCTGACCGGAGGCAAGGGCGTGGACGTGGTCCTCGACGTCGTCGGCGGTGACCTCTTCACCGACTCGCTGCGCTCGCTCGCGACCCAGGGTCGCCTGCTGGTGGTGGGCTTCGCCGCCGGCCAGGGCATCCCCGAGGTCAAGGTCAACCGCCTGCTGCTCAACAACGTCGACGTCCGCGGCGTCGGCTGGGGCGCCTACGCGATGGTCCGACCCGGCTTCATGCAGCAGCAGTGGGCCGAGCTGCTCCCGATGATGGAGTCCGGCGTCGTGAAGCCGCCGGTCGGCCGGACCTACGAGCTCGAGGAGTTCGGGCAGGCTCTCACCGACATGGAGGAGCGGCGCACCCTCGGCAAGTCGGTCGTGAAGATCCGCGACTGAGAGGTCCGGCAGTGGGTGGTTTCGAGGCTCCTCGCTGGCGCTCGTCGCACCTCGACCACCGTTCGGCGTCAGACCGACTTGAGCGGGTGGATCGCGATGTCGCCGGCGAGGGCGGGGCCGAGCACGTCGAACGCCGTGCCGATGTGGGGCGTCGACATGTGCGCGTCCAGGTCCTCCTGGGAGCGCCAGGCCTCGACGGTGACGAACGTGCCGGGAGCGGTGGTCGACTCGAACACGTCGTACGCGTAGCAGCCCTCCTCCTCACGCGAGGCGGCGGCGAGGGTCGACAGGGCCGCTGTCACCTCGTCGGACCTGGACGGGTCGAGCGGGAGCGTGGCGACGACGCGCAGGGCGTCCGCAGGGACATGGGTCATGAGCGCGACGGTATCGGTTCGCCCTCAGCGAAGTTCCGTGTCTCGACGCACCCCCGGCGGTTAGTGTCGACGGCGTGACGATCCTCGATGATGCCCGTCCGGGCATGGACCCTGACATCCGTCCCCAGGACGACCTCTTCGGCCACGTCAACGGACGCTGGCTAGCCGAGGCGGAGATCCCCGCCGACCGTTCCAGCTGGGGCTCGTTCGTGCACCTCGCCGACGTCGCCGAGGAACAGGTCCGGGCGATCATCGAGGACCTCGCCGCGGGCGACGACGCCGTCCAGCACCCGGACGGCCGCAAGATCGGCAACCTCTACGCGTCGTACATGGACACCGACACCATCGACCGGCGCGGCTTGCGGCCGGTGCAGCCGCTCATCGACGCAGTCGCCTCGCTGCGCGACGTCCGCGACCTGGCGGCGTTCCTCGGCGAGTTCGAGCGGATCGGCGGCCACGGTCTCTTCGGCTCCTACGTCAGCACCGACAGCCGCGACTCCGACCGCTACCTCTTCCAGCTCGTCCAGGGTGGGCTCGGGCTGCCGGACAAGTCGTACTACAGCGACGACAAGTTCGCCGAGATCCGCGACAAGTACGTCGGCTACCTGACCTCGCTGCTGACGCTCGGCGGTCACGACGACCCCTCCGGCGCCGCGGCGACCGTGCTCGCGATCGACACGTTGCTGGCCACCGGCCACTGGGAGCGGGCCGAGACCCGCGACGTCCAGAAGACCTACAACCTGCTGACCCACGACGACCTCGTCGAGCTCTGCCCGTCCTTCGACTGGGACGCCTACATCACCAACCTCGGCGGCAACGACCAGACGATCGCCGAGGTGTGCGTGCGGCAGCCGTCGTTCTTCGCCCACCTCTCGACGGTCCTCGACGAGGTCCCGATCGAGGACTGGAGGCAGTGGCTGCTCTTCCACGTGCTCCGGTCGTCGGCGCCCTACCTCACCGACGACTTCGTCGAGACGAACTTCGACTTCTACGGCCGCACCCTCAACGGCACCCCCGAGCTGCGGGCCCGCTGGAAGCGGGGCGTCGCGCTCGTCGAGGGCGCGATCGGCGAGGCGGTCGGCCGGGAGTACGTCAGCCGGCACTTCCCGCCGACCTCGAAGACGCAGATGGAGGAGCTGGTCGCCAACCTGCTCGCGGCCTACCGCCAGTCCATCTCCCAGCTCGACTGGATGAGCGAGGAGACCAAGCAGCGTGCGTACGACAAGCTCGCGCTCTTCCGCCCGAAGATCGGCTACCCCGACGAGTTCCGGGACTACTCGGCCCTGCAGCTGACGGCCGACGACCTGCTCGGCAACGTCGCGGCCGCGTCGGCGTTCGAGACCGACCGCGAGCTCCGCAAGATCGGGTCGCCGGTCGACCGCGACGAGTGGTTCATGCTGCCGCAGACCGTGAACGCCTACTACAACCCGGGCAACAACGAGATCTGCTTCCCGGCCGCGGTGCTGCAGCCGCCGTTCTTCTCCCCGGACGCCGAGCCGGCCGAGAACTACGGCGGCATCGGGGCGGTCATCGGGCACGAGATCGGGAACGGCTTCGACGACCAGGGCGCCCAGTACGACGGCACGGGCAACCTCAACGACTGGTGGACCCCCGACGACAAGGCGGCCTTCGAGCTGAAGTCGAAGGCGCTGATCGAGCAGTACGACGGCTTCGAGCCGCGCAACCTGCCCGGCGAGCACGTCAACGGTGCGCTGACGGTCGGCGAGAACATCGGCGACCTGGGCGGGCTGACCATCGCCCACACGGCGTACCTGATCGCGCACGGCGGCTCCGCGCCGGTCGAGGAGCGCAAGAAGGTCTTCCTGAACTACGCCAACATCTGGCGCACGAAGCGGCGCAAGGAGCAGGACCTGCAGTACCTCACCATCGACCCGCACTCGCCGCCGGAGTTCCGGGCCAACATCGTGCGCAACCTCGACGAGTTCCACGAGGTCTTCGAGACCGCCGAGGGCGACGGGCTCTGGCTCGACCCGTCCGACCGGGTGCGGATCTGGTGACGTTCCTCCCCGCTCACCGCCAGGGCAGCCACGCACTGCGGTTGGAGTGGGGGCCGACCGGGGCAGCGGCGATCGGCGCGGACGTGGACGTCGCGGTCGTCGTCGACGTGCTGTCGTTCACGACGACGCTGACGGTCGCGGTCGAGCGCGGCATCCGAGTGCACCCCTTCCGCTGGAAGGACGAGCGGGCCGCGGCGTACGCCGCCGAGCGCGGCGCCGTGCTCGCCGGCCCGCGCGGGCCGGGGGTGAGCCTCTCGTCGGCCGCGATGCTCGAGGTGAGCGGCGTCGAGCGGATCGTGCTGCCCTCGCCGAACGGGTCGGCGATCAGCTTCGGCCTCGCGGACGGGACCGCGACGGTGGTCGGCGCCTCGCTGCGCAACCGCTCCGCGGTCGCCCGCTGGGTGCCGGTCGG
>JAOPXG010000077.1 GCA_025965275.1 Nocardioides sp. | reverse complement strand
GGGCACTCGCCGCCCTTGTCGCAGACCGGGCAGTCGAGCGGGTGGTTGATCAGCAGGAACTCCATGATCCCCTGCTGCGCCTTGTCGGCGACCGGGCTGGTGGCCTGGGTGTTGACGACCATGCCCTCGGCGACCGGGAGCGTGCACGAGGCCTGCGGCTTCGGGAAGCCGCGGCCGTTGCCGGCGTCGGGGATGTCGACCAGGCACTGGCGGCAGGCGCCGACCGGCTCGAGGAGCGGGTGGTCGCAGAACCGCGGGATCTGCACGCCGACCTGCTCGGCCGCCCGGATCACCAGGGTGTCCTTGGGGACGCTGATCTGGATGCCGTCGATGGTGACGGACACCAGGTCGACGCCGGTCTTCTCAGGAGTCGTCGTCATGCTGTTGCTCCAGCGGGTGCGAAGACGGTCGAGGCGGCGTGGTCGAACGGGCAGCCGCCGTGGGTGAGGTGCGCGACGTACTCGTCACGGAAGTACTTGATGGAGCTGGAGATCGGGCTGACCGCGCCGTCGGCCAGCGCGCAGAACGACCGGCCCATGATGTTGTCGCACTGGTCGAGCAGCAGGTCGAGGTCGGACTCGGCACCCGCGCCCTTCTCCAGCCCGGCCAGGACCTGCACCAGCCACCAGGTGCCCTCGCGGCACGGGGTGCACTTGCCGCAGGACTCGTGCTTGTAGAACTCGGTCCAGCGCAGCACGGCGCGCACCACGCAGGTGGTGTCGTCGAAGATCTGCAGCGCGCGGGTGCCGAGCATGGAGCCGGCCGCGCCGACGCCCTCGAAGTCGAGGGGTACGTCGAGGTGCTCGGCGGTCAGGATCGGGGTGCTGGACCCGCCGGGCGTCCAGAACTTCAGCTCGTGGCCCTCGCGCATGCCGCCGGCGAGGTCGATCAGCGTGCGCAGCGTGATGCCGAGCGGTGCCTCGTACTGGCCCGGCTTCTGCACGTGGCCGGAGAGCGAGAAGATGCCGTAGCCCTTGGACTTCTCGGTGCCCATCGACGTGAACCACGCGTGCCCGTGCTCGATGATGCTCGGCACCGATGCGATGGACTCGACGTTGTTGATGACCGTCGGGCTCGAGTAGAGACCGGCGACGGCGGGGAAGGGCGGGCGCAGGCGCGGTTGGCCGCGCCGGCCCTCGAGACCCTCGAGCAGCGCGGTCTCCTCGCCGCAGATGTAGGCACCGGCGCCCGCGTGCACGATGACGTCGAGGTCGAAGCCCGAGCCGTGGATGTTCTTGCCGAGGTGGCCGGCGAGGTAGGCCTCCTGGACGGCGCGCTGCACGCGCCGTACGACGTGGAGGACCTCGCCGCGGATGTAGATGAAGGCGGTGTTGGCGCGGATCGCGTAGGAGCTGATGATGACGCCCTCGACCAGCGTGTGGGGACTGGCCATCATCAGCGGGATGTCCTTGCAGGTGCCCGGCTCCGACTCGTCGGCGTTGACGACGAGGTACTTGGGCTTGGGGTTGTCCTGCGGGATGAAGCCCCACTTCATGCCGGTGGGGAAGCCGGCGCCGCCACGACCGCGCAGGCCGGACTCCTTGACCTCCTCGATCACGGCGGCGGGGTCCATGCCGAGCGCCTTGTCGAGAGCGGAGTAGCCACCGCGGGCCTCGTACGCCGCGAGCGTCCACGCCCGGTCGTCGGCCCAGTTGTCGGTCAGGACGGGCGTCAATGTGTCAGCCACGAAGTGCCCCGTCTCGGTTGTCGAGTAGCGAGCGCCAGCGAGCGTATCGAGACACCATCACTTGCCCTCTTCCTGGATCGTCTCGGTCTCAGCGCGACTCGTATCCGCTTCGGCTACGGCGTCTTCCTTGGTCTCGATTCGCCCAGCGGGGTTTTCGGTGGTCGAGTAGTCCGAGCCGCTAGGCGAGGACGTATCGAGACCCGGGGCGGTCCAGCCGCGCTCGCGGGCGATGCCGAGGCCGACCAGCGACGCCGGTCCGGCGGCCGGGCCCTCGTCGGCCAGGTCGTCGGGGAACCCGGCGAGCACCCGCTCGGCCTCGCGCCAGGTGACGACCCGGGGGCCACGCGTGGAGCGGACCTCGGTGCCGGCACGCAGGTCCTCGACGACGCGGACGGCGGAGTCGGGGTCCATGTTGTCCATGAACTCCCAGTTGACCATCATCACCGGGGCGTAGTCGCAGGCCGCGTTGCACTCGACGTGCTCGAGGGTGATCTTGCCGTCGTCGGTGGTCTCGTCGTTGCCGACCCCGAGGTGGTACTTGAGCCGCTCGAAGATCAGGTCGCCGCCCATCACCGCGCAGAGCGTGTTGGTGCAGACGCCCACGTGGTAGTCGCCGACCGGGCGGCGCTTGTACATCGTGTAGAACGTCGCCACGCCGCTGACGTCGGCGGCGGAGATGCCGAGGATCTCGGCGCACGCCTCGATGCCCTCGGGGGTCACCCGGCCCTCGGACGACTGCACGAGGTGGAGCATCGGCAGCAGGCCGGACCGGGCCTCGGGGTAGCGCGCGGCGATCTCCTTGAGCTCGCCGTACGTCTGCTGGGAAAGAGTCACCTGTCCACGCCTCCCATAACCGGGTCGATGGATGCGATCGCGACGATGACGTCGGCGACCATGCCGCCCTCGCTCATCACGCTCGTGGCCTGGAGGTTCGTGAACGACGGGTCGCGGAAGTGCGCACGGAACGGGCGGGTGCCGCCGTCGGAGACGACGTGGGCGCCGAGCTCGCCGCGGGGCGACTCGACCGGCACGTAGACCTGGCCGGCCGGGACCTTGAAGCCCTCGGTCACCAGTTTGAAGTGGTGGATCAGGGCTTCCATCGACTCACCCATGATGTGGCGGATGTGGTCGAGGCTGTTGCCCATGCCGTCGCTGCCGATCGCGAGCTGGCTCGGCCAGGCGACCTTCTTGTCGGCGACCATGACCGGGTCGCCGTCCATCTTCGCGAGGCGGTCGGCCGCCTGCTCGATGATCTTCAGCGACTCCCACATCTCCGCGAGGCGGACCCGGAAGCGACCGTAGGAGTCGCAGGTGTCCCAGGTCTGGACCTCGAAGTCGTAGGTCTCGTAGCCGGAGTACGGCTGGGTCTTGCGGAGGTCCCACGGGTAGCCGGTGCTGCGCAGCACCGGTCCGGTGAGGCCGAGCGCGAGGCAGCCGGCGAGGTCGAGGTGACCGACATCGACGAGGCGGGCCTTGAAGACCGGGTTGGCGTTGCAGAGCGCGGCGTACTCGGGGAGGCGCTTCTTCATCAGGGCGATGAAGCCGCGGATCTCGTCGAGCGCGCCGGGCGGCAGGTCCTGGGCGACACCGCCGGGGCGGATGAACGCGTGGTTCATGCGCAGGCCGGTGATCAGCTCGAAGAGGTCGAGCACCAGCTCGCGCTCGCGGAAGCCGATCGTCATCACGGTCAGCGCGCCGATCTCCATGCCGCCGGTGGCGATGCAGACCAGGTGGGAGGAGATGCGGTTCAGCTCCATGAGGAGGACCCGCATCACCTTCGCCTTCTCGGGGACCTGGTCCTCGATGTCGAGCAGCTTCTCGACGCCGAGCACGTAGGTCATCTCGTTGAAGAACGGGGAGAGGTAGTCCATCCGGGTGCAGAAGGTGACGCCCTGCACCCAGGAGCGGTACTCCATGTTCTTCTCGATGCCGGTGTGGAGGTAGCCGATGCCACAGCGGGCCTCGGTCACCGTCTCGCCCTCGAGCTCGAGGATCAGCCGGAGCACGCCGTGCGTCGACGGGTGCTGCGGGCCCATGTTGACGACGATCCGCTCGTCGGCCTCCTCGGCGAGGCCCTCGACGATGGAGTCCCAGTCCTGGCCGGTGACGGTGAATACCCGGCCCTCGGTGGTCTCGCTGGCGCCTGCGTACAGGTCCTGATCAGCAGTCATGAGACATCCCTCCGAGAGGCCGGGGTCCCCGCGGCGTTGTGAGCGGGAGGAGCGAAGCGGGGGACGCGAAGAACGTCGTGGGGTGGCTCATGAGTACGTCCTCCGCTCGTCCGGGGGCGGGACTCTCGCGCCCTTGTACTCCACGGGAATGCCCCCGAGCGGGTAGTCCTTGCGCTGCGGGTGGCCCGGCCAGTCGTCGGGCATGAGGATCCGGGTCAGGCCGGGGTGGCCGTCGAAGATGATCCCGAACATGTCGTAGGTCTCGCGCTCGTGCCAGTCGTTGGTGGGGTAGGTGTCCACGATCGACGGGATGTGCGGGTCGGCGTCGGGGCAGGTGACCTCGAGGCGGATCCGGCGGTTGTAGGTCATCGAGAGCAGGTGGTAGACCGCGTGCAGCTCACGGCCGGCGTCAGCCGGGTAGTGCACGCCGCTCACCCCGGAGCAGAGCTCGAAGCGCAGGTTGTCGCCGTCGCGCAGCACCCTCGCGATGACCGGCAGGTCCTCGCGCCGGACGTGGAAGGTGATCTCGCCGCGATGGATGACGACGCGGGGCTCGGCGACGTCGGCCTCGCCCGCCTTCAGGCCCGTCACGAGCGCGTCGGCGACCTCGTCGTACCAGCCGCCGTAGGGGCGCTGGGCCTCGCCGGGGTAGACGATCGCCTGCGTCAGGCCGCCGTACCCGCTGGTGTCACCGGTGCCGCGCACGCCGAACATGCCGTGCCGCTCGCCGACCTGGTGGACCTGACCGGGAGGTGCGGGGACGTTGTCCGGCGACTGCTCGACCGCCGGCTGCTCCGGGCCCTTGGGCTCGGGCTTCACGTCGCTCTGGTCGCCACTCATGCGGGGTCCCCGCCGAAGTTCTCGTCGGAGGAGATGAGCGGAGGAGATGAGAAGTTCCGCGGGATGATCATCGCAGCTGGCCCTTCATCTCGGAGGTCGGCAGCGCCCGCAGCGCAGCGGTCTCGAGCTGCTCGATCTCGGCGATGCGGTTGGCGCCGAGCTTGGCGTGCTGCACCTGGTCGTGGAGCTTGAGGATCGCGTCGATGAGCATCTCGGGCCGCGGCGGGCAGCCGGGGAGGTACATGTCGACGGGCACGACGTGGTCGACGCCCTGGACGATCGCGTAGTTGTTGAACATGCCGCCGCTGCTCGCGCAGACACCCATCGCCAGCACCCACTTGGGCTCGGGCATCTGGTCGTAGATCTGGCGGAGGACCGGGGCCATCTTCTGGCTGACCCGGCCGGCGACGATCATCAGGTCGGCCTGACGCGGGCTGGCCCGGAAGACCTCCATGCCGAAGCGGGCGAGGTCGTACTTCGGGCCGCCGCTGGTCATCATCTCGATGGCGCAGCAGGCCAGGCCGAAGGTGGCCGGCCAGAACGACGCCTTGCGCATGTAGCCGGCGACGCCCTCGACCGTGGTGAGGAGTACGCCGCTCGGGAGCTTCTCTTCGAGACCCATGTCAGCTCTCCCAGCTTGTTGAGAGTCGTGAGGTGCCTGCCATGCCGAGGCCGAGGCCGAGGAGGGAAGGCGACCTTCTTGCGGAGCGCAGCGGAGCGGCCGTCGACCTCCGGATGAGAAGGCAGGGTGCGTACATCACGGCTCTCAATCCCACTCGAGCCCGCCGCGGCGCCATACATAGGCGTAGGCGACGAACACGGTGGCGATGAACACGACCATCTCGACCAGGCCGAAGAGCTTCAGGGCGTCGAACTGCACGGCCCAGGGGTAGAGAAAGATGATCTCGATGTCGAAGACGATGAAGAGCATGGCGGTGATGTAGTACTTCACCGGGAAGCGGCCGCCGCCGACCGGTTGCGGGGTCGGCTCGATGCCGCACTCGTAGGAGTCCAGCTTGGCCCGGTTGTAGCGCTTCGGGCCGATCTGGCTGCTCATCACCACGGACCCGGCCGCGAACAACGTCGCCAGGAGGGCCAGCGCCAGCACCGGCGTGTAGAGCTCCATGCCTCGCCTCTCGTTCTGTGCCGCTGCGCCTGTCCGGGCCTCAGAGAAAGTCCGGGTTTGTGACTTTGTGAATCGAATCACTAAGTGGCGCGGAACACAGTTAACCACTCCGGCAAGGCCTCCGCACGCGGGGGCGTCAATTCCCGCTACCGACCTCGAAACGCACGCTGACCTGCGGATTTAGGTGACGACAGCGTGGCGTAATTGCCGTCGGCTACTTCGTGGCGCGGTGGAGGGCGACGATGCCGCCGGAAAGGTCCTGCCACTCGGCGCGCTGCCAGCCGGCGTCGGCCACCATCGCAGCCAGGCCCTGCTGGTCGGGCCAGGCTCGGATCGACTCGGCGAGGTAGACGTAGGCGTCGGGGGCCGACGAGACCGCGCGGGCGATCGGCGGGAGCGCCTTCATGAGGTACTCGAGGTAGACCGTGCGGAACGGCGCCCAGGTCGGGTGGCTGAACTCGCAGACGACGAGGCGGCCACCGGGCCGGGTCACCCGGAGCAGCTCGCGCAGCCCGGCGAGCGGGTCGACGATGTTGCGCAGCCCGAAGGAGATCGTGACGGCGTCGAAGGTGTCGTCGGCGAAGGGCAGCTGCGTGCCGTCGCCGGCGGTGAAGGGCAGGTGCGGCTTGGCCTGCTTGCCGACCCTGAGCATGCCCAGCGAGAAGTCGCACGGCACGACCGTGGCGCCCCGGTCGGCGAACGGCTGGCTCGACGTACCGGTGCCGGCCGCGAGGTCGAGCACCAGCTCGCCGGGACGAGGGTCGACCGCGGCGATGACCGAGTGCCGCCAGCGCCGGTCCTGCCCCATCGACAAGACGTCGTTGGTGACGTCATAGCGCTTCGCGACGGCGTCGAACATGCGACGTACGTCGGTCGGCTGCTTGTCGAGCTCTGCGCGGGGCACGGGCAGAGAATACGGGCCGCCGAGCGGCCTCCCCGCACCGGTCACAGCTTCATCACGGTCAGCGAACTCGCCGCGCAGGTGCAACCGATCCGCTCCCGTGGGCGTCACCCTCGTGTCCGGCTCACTTTTCTTCCCCGAGGGAGAGCTCATGCTCCTCATGCGCCGCCTGCTGCTCGCCGCCGCCGTCGCGGGGCTCCTCTGCGCCACCGCGTTCGTCGCCGGGTACGCACTCCACGACGGGCCGTCCCAGCGGCCCGCCGCGTCCGGCACCGGCGCCGTCCCGACCGACGAGCCGTCGACGCCCGCCGTGACTCCCGAGACGCCGTCGGCGACCCCCAGGCCCTCGGCCGGCCCCACGCCCACGGCGACGCCGACGGACGAGCCGACCAAGGAACCGACGCTCGCCCCCGGCCCCCGGCTGCTCGGGCCCGGCGACGACGGCGACCAGGTCCGCGACCTCCAGGCGCGGCTGAAGCAGATCTTCTGGTTCGACGCCGACGTCACGGGCACGTACGGCGACGTCACCGAGGCCGCCGTGCGCGGCTTCCAGGCGAAGCGCGGGATCCCGGTGACCGGTGAGGTCGACCAGCGCACCCAGGACCGGCTCTCCGCGATGACCACGACGCCGACCGACGCGGAGCTCCACAACCGCGGCAACACCCCGGGCGCCCTCGACGCACGGTGTCGCACCGGCCGGGTGCTGTGCATCGACAAGACCAGCTCCACGCTGCGCTTCGTGGTCGACGGCTTGGTCCTGCAGACGCTGGACACCCGGTTCGGCGCCTCGACGACGCCGACCCGCGAGGGCGTCTTCCACGTTTACCTCAAGGACGCCGACCACGTGTCGCAGCTCTATGGGTCGTCGATGCCGTACTCGATGTTCTTCGACCGCGGCCAGGCCGTCCACTACTCGTCGGACTTCGCGGCCGTCGGGTACGCCGGGGCGTCACACGGCTGCGTGAACATCCGCGACTACGACGGCGTCGCCCACCTCTACGACCAGGTGCGGGTCGGCGACACGGTCGTCGTCTACTGGTCCTAGCGGGGACGCGGCAGCGGACCCGCTGATGGTGGTCGAGCGAGCCGCGGGGCGGAGGCACGAAGCCGCGACCGGCGTGTCGAGACCCAGCAACGGTCGGACGACACCAGCTCCGCAGAGCTACTGGTCCTGCAACAGACCGAGCACGTGGTCGGCGATGCCGACCATGTCCTCGGGCTGGAGGTTCTGGCCGCCGACCTGCACGGTCAGCTCACCCTCGCTGACCTGGCACTGGGCGTACGCCGGGGGCGCCGACTCGTCCACGGCCGCGCCGGCCTGGGCGGCCTGCCGGGTCACGATGCAGGCGCCGTCACCGACCGACACGAGCTCGGGCACCGACTGTCCCTGCGCGGTCGCCGGGTCGGGGAGGCTGTCCGGCGCGAAGGCCCCGCCGGCAGCGCGGAACGCCTGGACGAACAGCGCGTGCAGGTCCTTGCTGGCGTAGGTCCGGGTCACGGCCGTGCCGAGCACGTCGGACAGCACCTGGTCGCCGTGCTCCCGGGCGGCCTGCTGGAGCTTCGAGATCTCCGCGGCCCGGTCGGCGTAGTCACCGGTGAACGCCTCGGGGAGGTCGGCGGCCGTGTAGCCACCCGGCAGGGTGTCGGGCAGCGCCAGCGGTCCGGTCGACGCCGCGGGCTCGTCCTCGCCGGTGGCCTTCGGCAGCGCGATCGCGAACGCCGCGATCAGGCCGAGGCACGCCACGCCGAGCACGATGCCGAGCCAGGTCGACGTCCGGTTGTCCGAAGTGCGAGTGCTCACGGCCTACGACGCTACCCCTCCCGCCGAAGCGTGCCGGGCGAGGGTCCGTGGGTAGTCTCGACTCCGTGACGAGCAGCGCGACCCCCGACGTAGCCACGTCGGCGACCGTGGACCCGCTCGTCGTCCGCACCGTCCGACTGGAGCTCGACGAGGCCGACAGCCTCCTCGCCCTGGTGCCCGCGGATCGTCCCGTCACCTGGCTGCGCCGCGGCGACGGCCTGGTCGGCTGGGGCGTCGCCGCCGAGGTGCGCACCCACGGCGTGACGCGCTTCGCCGACGCCGGCAAGTGGTGGAGCGAGACCACGGCCCGCGCGGACGTGCGCGACGACGTCAACGAGCCCGGCACCGGCCTGGTCTCCTTCGGGTCCTTCGCGTTCGCCGACGAGCCGGGCGACTCGGTGCTGGTCGTCCCGCAGGTGGTCGTCGGCCGCCGCGGAGACGTCGCCTGGCTGACCACCGTCGGCGCGGGCACGACCACGACCACCCCCGACCTGCGGCTCGTGGACGAACCGCCCGCCCCGACCGCGGTGAGCTTCGCCGACGGCGCGCTCAACGGCGAGCAGTGGATGTCCGTGGTCGCCGACGCGGTCGCCCGGATCAGCCACGGCGACCTGGAGAAGGTCGTGCTGGCCCGCGACCTGATCGCGACCGCCTCCGAGCCGATCGACGTGCGCTGGCCGCTGCGGCGGCTGACCGAGACCTACCCGATGTGCTGGACGTTCCACGTCGACGGCATGTTCGGCGCCACCCCGGAGATGCTGGTCCGCCGCGAGCGCGGCCTCGTCACGTCGCGGGTGCTGGCCGGCACCATCCGGCGCACCGGCGACGACGAGCGTGACCTCGCGCTGGCCGCCACCCTGGCCCGGTCGTCGAAGGACCTCGAGGAGCACGAGTACGCCGTGCGCTCGGTCGCCGACGCGCTCGAGCCGCACTGCTCGTCGATGAACGTGCCGGAGGCGCCGTTCGTCCTGCATCTCCCCAACGTCATGCACCTGGCCACGGACGTGGCCGGCGTCGTCCACGACGCCGCGACGGTCTC
>JAOPXG010000065.1 GCA_025965275.1 Nocardioides sp. | reverse complement strand
GTGGATGGTCGCGACCGCGGCAGCCGTGGCCAGCGGGTGGCCGGAGTAGGTCAGCCCGCCCGGGTAGGGCTGGTGGGCGAACGTGTCGGCGATGGGGTCGCTGATGATCACGCCGCCGAGCGGGACGTAGCCGGAGTTGACGCCCTTGGCGAAGGTGATCAGGTCCGGCGTCACGCCGTACCGGTCGAGCGCCAGCCAGCTGCCCGCGCGACCGAAGCCGGCCATCACCTCGTCGAGGATGAGCACGATGCCGTAGCGGTCGCAGAGCTCGCGGACGCCGGCGAGGTAGCCCGGCGGCGGCTCGAAGATGCCGGCCGTGCCGGGGATCGTCTCGAGCAGGATCGCGGCGATCGTGTGCGGACCCTCGACCTCGATCGTGCGCGCGAGGTGGGCGAGCGCCCGCTCGCACTCCTCCTCCACCGTCGTCGCGTGGAACTCCGAGCGGTAGAGGAACGGCCCGAAGAAGTGCACGACCCCGGCCGTGCCGGTGTCGTTGGCCCAGCGGCGCGGGTCGCCGGTCAGGTTGATCGCGGTCTGGGTGCCGCCGTGGTAGGACCGGTACGCCGTCATCACCTTGGGGCGGCCGGTGTGCAGTCGCGCCATGCGTACGGCGTGCTCGTTGGCGTCGGCGCCGCCGTTGGTGAAGAACACCTTCTCGAAGCCGTCGGGCGCGATGCCGGCGATCAGGTGCGCGGCCTCGGAGCGCTGCTCGTTGGCGAACTGGGGCGCGACGGTGCAGAGCCGGTCGGCCTGCTCCTTGATCGCCGCGACCACCCGGGGGTGCTGGTGGCCGATGTTGGTGAAGACCAGCTGGGAGGAGAAGTCCAGGTAGCGGCGGTCCTCGTCGTCCCACACGTAGGAGCCGCGGGCGGCGGTGATCACCATCGGGCTGATCTCCTCCTGGGCGGACCAGGAGTGGAAGACGTGCTTGCGGTCGAGGTCGTAGGTGCTCATGCCGGGCTCCTTCACAGCTGTTCGCTCAGTCATTCTTGGGAAAGGCGAGCTCGAGGCCGCCGACGGTGGACGGGTCCGGCCAGCGGGTGGTGACGACCTTGCCGCGGGTGAAGAAGTGCACGCCCTCGACGCCGTGGGCGTGGGTGTCGCCGAAGAGCGACGACTTCCAGCCGCCGAAGGAGTAGTACGCCATCGGAACCGGGATCGGCACGTTGACGCCGATCATCCCGACCTCGACGTCCTGCTCGAAGGCGCGGGCGGCGCCGCCGTTGCTGGTGAAGATCGCGGTGCCGTTGCCGTACCTGTTGGCGTTCACGAGGTCGAGCGCCTCCTGGTAGGTGCCCGCGCGGACGACGCTGAGCACCGGACCGAAGATCTCGTCGGTGTAGACGCTCATCGTCGGTTGCACGTGGTCGAAGAGCGTGGGGCCGAGCCAGAAGCCGTCCTGCTCGCCGTCCGCCTCGACATGGCGGCCGTCAACACGGCGCCCATCAACGACGAGGGTCGCGCCCTCGGCCTCGCCGGCGTCGACGTACGACGCCACCTTGTCGCGGTGGACCTGCGTCACCAGCGGACCCATGTCCGCGTCACGCGCGCCGTCGCCGATCCGGAGCGTGGCGGTGCGCTCGGCGATCTTCTCGACGAGCGCGTCACCGGTGTCGCCGACGGCCACGACGACGCTGATCGCCATGCAGCGCTCGCCGGCGGAGCCGTAGCCCGCGCTGACGGCCGCGTCGGCGGCGAGGTCGAGATCGGCGTCGGGGAGCACGACCATGTGGTTCTTGGCGCCGCCGAGGGCCTGGACCCGCTTGCCGGCCCTGCTGGCCCGCTCGTAGACGTACTCCGCGATCGGGGTCGAGCCGACGAAGCTGATCGAGGCCACGTCCGGGTGGTCGAGCAGCCCGTCGACCGCGACCTTGTCGCCCTGGAGGACGGTGAAGACGCCGTCGGGGAGGCCGGCGTCCTGCCAGAGCCGCGCCATCCAGATCGCGGCGGACGGGTCCTTCTCGCTGGGCTTGAGGACGACGGCGTTGCCGGCGGCGATCGCGATCGGGAAGAACCACATCGGGACCATGGCCGGGAAGTTGAACGGGCTGATGATGCCGACCACGCCCAGCGGCTGGCGCAGGCTGTGGACGTCGACGCCGCTGGAGACCTGCGGGGAGTTCGAGCCCTTGAGCAGGTGGGGGATGCCGCACGCGAATTCCACGACCTCCTGGCCGCGGGCGACCTCACCGAGGGCGTCGGAGTGCACCTTGCCGTGCTCCGCGGTGATGATCTCGGCCAGCTCACCCTTGCGCTCGTTGAGCAGCTCGCGGAAGCGGAAGACGACCTGGGTGCGCGCGCTGACCGACGTCGCCGCCCAGCCGGCGGCGGCCTTCTTGGCCGAGACGACCGCGGCCTCGATGTCGGAGGCGTCCGCGAACACGACCTGCCCGGTGGCCTGGCCGGTCGCGGGATTGGTGACGTCGCCGCGCCGGTCGCTCGATCCGGGGTGGGCCTGGCCGTTGATCCAGTGGCCGATGGTCGGCGGAGTGGTGGTGGTCATGGCTCCATCCTGGGGGCGCGGTCACCGGCTCGCGAGGGACGTTGCGTCGCCGACTTGAGTATTGAGGCGACACTGTGTCCCCTCAAGACCGCTTAGGGTGGGGCTGTGTCGATGACGGTGCGCCAGGCGCTGGCCCTGCCGGTCCTCGCCGCGGGCGACCCGGTGGTGCTCAGCGGTGAGGCGGCGCTGGACGCCGACCTGCGTTGGGTGCACGTCTCGGAGGTGCGCGACGTCGGCGCGGTGCTGGCCGGCGACGAGCTGGTGCTCACCACCGGGCTCGGGATGTCGTCGCCGGAGGCCGCGGCCGACTTCGTCAGCCAGCTGGTGATGGCGGGGGCCGCGGGGCTGGTGATCGAGCTGAGCTCGGCGTACCCGTGTGTGCCGGAGGCCGCGCTGCGCCGGGCCCGGGTCGCCGGCCTGCCCGTGGTCGCGCTCAACCGCCCGGTGCGGTTCGTGGAGATCACCGAGAGCGTGCACCGGGCGATCGTGGCCGAGCAGTTCGAGCAGGTCCGGTTCGCGGGCGAGGTGCACCGGGTCTTCACCGATCTCGGCCTGGCCCGCTCGTCGACCGCGAGCCTGGTGGAGGCGGCGGCGGATCTCGCGGAGACGTCGGTCGTCCTGGAGGACCTCGCCCACCGGGTGCTGTCCGCGGCCGCCCACCACGAACCGGTCGACCGGCTGCTGACGGACTGGACCCGACGGTCCCGGCTCACGCCGTCGGTGCGCGCGACCGGGGTGGGGGGACCGGAGCGGTGGCTGACCACGCCGGTCGGGATCCACGGGGGCGCCTGGGGGCGGTTGGTCGCGCCCGACGCGCCGGACGGCGCGCGGACCCGGGTGGTGCTCGAGCGCGCGGCCCAGGCGCTGGAGCTGGCGCGGATGGCCGCGCGCGACGACATCGCGATCCAGCTGCGCGTGCACGGCGGCTTCCTGCTCGACCTCCTCGACGACCGGATCGGCACGGAGGCCGGAGCCGCGGCGCGCCTGCGCGCGCTCGGCGTACCCGATGGGCTGGAGTACGTCGGGCTCGCGGCGCGGCTGCGCGGGGAGTCGCCGAGCGACCTCGGTGCTGCCCAGCGGCGGATGGGCCGGCTCAGCGAGCAGGTCCACGAGGCCATGCTCGAGGGTGGTGCCTTCGGGGTGGTGGGCGTCCTCGACGGCGAGCACGTCGGCGTGCTGCTCGCGGGGGGTCCCGGGATGCTCGACCGGGTCGCCCGCGAGCTGCGGGCCCGGGAGCCGGAGGCGGTGCTCGCCGCGGGGCCGGTGGTCGACCGCCTGCTGGCGGCGGCGCCGTCGCTGCGCGGCGCGCGGGTCGTGTCGGACGTCGCCGCGTCGCTGCCGTCCGCACCCGAGGTGGGCTGCTTCCGCCAGGCCGACATCCGGCTGCCCGGGCTGTTGATGTCGCTTCGCCAGGACGCCCGGCTCCAGGCCTTCGCCGAGGCCGAGCTCGGACCCCTGCTCGAGCACGAGGCGCGGCACGGCGGCGGCCTGGTCGACCTGCTCCGCCAGTTCCTCGCCGTCGGGGGCAACAAGACCGAGCTGGCCCGGGTCGCGCACCGCAACCGGACCTCGCTCTACCCCGCCCTGAGGCGCCTCGAGGACCTGGTCGGTCACCCGCTCGACGACCCGACGTCGCGGCTCTCGCTGGGCGTCGCGCTCCTCGCCCACGACCAGGGCCGCGACCTCTGAGGGTGGTTTCGAGGCTCGGCGCTGGCGCGCCTCGTACCTCAACCACCGAGCACCCGCCAGGGGCTACTCCGAGGCGAGGGCCATCGTGGCGCCGAGGCCGATCATCATCACGCCGCCGGCGACGCCGAGGCTGTCGAGCCGCTGCGGGCGGCGCGCGAACCAGTCCCGCGCCGTGGCGGCGGCCAGCGCCCAGATGCTGTCGGACGCGACCGCCATCGCACCGAAGACCAGACCGAGCACGGCGAGCTGGGCGCCGGTGTGGCCGGCCGGCTCGTTGACGAACTGCGGCAGGAAGGCCACGAAGAACACCATGGTCTTCGGGTTCGTGATGCCGACGGTGAAGCCGACGCGCAGCGACCGGCCGACCTTCGCGCGCGCCACCGGCGGCGCATCACCGCCGACGGCCCCGAGCGCCACGCGGGCGTCGCCGCGGTGCCGGATCGCCTGGACGCCGAGCCACACGACGTAGCCCGCCCCGACGACCTTCAGGACGACGTAGGCGTGCGAGCTGGCCGCGACGACGGCGCCGAGGCCGACCGCGATCGCGAGCACCTGGGTGACGATGCCGAGGGCGTTGCCGAGCACCGACAGCAGCGCGTCACGGCGCCCGACGGTCAGGGCGCGGCCGATCGTGAACAGCAGGCTCGGTCCAGGGACCTGGATGAAGAGCGCGCTGGCCACGACGAAGGCGAGCCACTGGCTGGTTGTCGGCACCCGGACATTGTGCTCGCCCGCGCGGCGGCCGTGCACACTGTTTCCCGTGGTGAGCATCGGACGCGAGATCCAGAGCCGCATCTACCGGGCCGGCGTCTTCGGACACCGGCCCGTCGTCCCCGTCGAGCCGAGCGCCCTCGAGGCAGCCGCGCACCGACGGATGAGCCCGCAGGCCTGGGCGTACGTCGCCGGCGGGGCCGGGCAGCACCGCACCGTGCAGGCCAACCTCGACGCCTTCGGCCGGCACCGGATCGTGCCGCGGATGCTCGTCGACGTCGGGGAGCGCGACCAGTCGATCGACCTGCTCGGCCGCCGGCTGCCGTCGCCGCTGCTGTTCGCGCCGATCGGGGTCCTGGAGATGGCGCACCGGGACGCGGAGTACGCCGTGGCCGAGGCGGCTCGTGCCCTCGGCATCCCGATGATCATCTCGACGCAGGGCTCGGTGCCGATGGAGGACACCGCCCGGGCGCTCGGCGACACCCCGCGGCTCTACCAGCTCTACTGGAGCCGCGAGGACGCGGTGGTCGACTCGTTCGTCGCGCGCGCCGAGGCGATCGGCAGCGACGCGATCGTGGTCACGCTCGACACCCACGTGCTCGGCTGGCGTACCCAGGACCTCGACCTCGGCTACCTGCCGTTCGCGCGGGCGGAGGGCATCGCGCAGTACACGAGCGACCCGACGTTCCGCGGCCTCGCCGAGGAGCGGTCGACCGTGCAGAGCACGGAGCCGACGCCGCGGCCGACCCCCGCCGCCGTCCGGGCGCTCGTGTCGATGGCCCGGCACTACCCGGGTCGCTTCCTGGACAACATGAGGTCACCGGTGCCGCGGGCCGCGGTCGAGACCTTCCTCGACGTCTTCTCCCGCTCGACGCTCACCTGGGACGACCTCGACTACCTCCGCCGGCGCACCAGCCTGCCGATCTACCTCAAGGGCATCCAGGACCCGCGCGACGCCGCCCTCGCGATCGAGCACGGGGTCGACGGGATCGTCGTCTCCAACCACGGCGGCCGCCAGGTCGACGGCGCGATCGGCTCGCTCGACGCCCTGCCCGGCATCGTCGACCAGGTCGACGGGCGGATCCCGGTGCTGTTCGACAGCGGCGTCCGCAGCGGCGCGGACGCGTTCGTCGCCTTGGCCCTGGGCGCGCAGGCGGTGCTGGTCGGGCGGCCCTGGGTCTACGGGCTGGCGCTGGCCGGAGCGGACGGCGTGCGCGCCGTCATGGAGCACATGCTGGCCGAGCTCGACCTGACCATGGGGCTCTCGGGGGTTTCCACGATCGACCAGATCACCCGCGACCTGCTCGTGCCCGCGCCGTGACCGACCCGGCGGACGGGCAGGTGGCTCGTTTTCTGGTGGTGGCCTGGACCTGTCCGCGAGGATGACCGCATGGGCACCGGCCACGCGCACCGCGCCGCACGACACGGCGACGGGTTCGAGGTCGCGCGCGGCCCGCGCATCGTCCTGCTGGTGGCGCTGGTGCTGGCGGGACTGGCCTCGGTGGCCGGCGTGGTGACGCTCTGGCCGAGCAGCGGCGCCGTGCACGACGTGGTCGACGCCGTGCCGTTCGCGGCGCCCGGCGTCACCTTCCCCGACGCGGTCGTCGACGAGGTGCAGGCGCCCTGCCCGCGCGCGAAGAACGGCGGTACGGCGGGCGGCGACGACTGCGGCAACGTCGTCGCCACGGTCGACGACGGCGCGGGCAAGGGTGACGAGATCACGGTCCGGGTCGCACCGCAGGTCATCGACTCCGGGCTCGCGCCCGCCGACCGGATCAAGGTCCAGCGGACGCCGGGGTCGGACGGCGCCGACGCGACGTACGCCTACTTCGGGACCGTGCGGGGCTCCCCGCTCATGATCATGGCCGGACTCTTCGCCCTGCTCGTCGTCGTGGTCGCGCGCTGGCGCGGAGTCTTCGCGCTGGTCGGGCTGGCCTTCAGCGGGCTGGTGATCTGGGAGTTCATGCTGCCGGCGCTGCTCACCGGTGAGTCCGGCCTGCTGGTCGGGCTGTCCGGGTCGGCGGCGATCATGTTCGTCGTCCTCTACTTGACCCACGGGCTGTCGATGCGCACGAGCACGGCGCTGGCGGGCACGCTCGCGGGGGTCCTGGTGACCGCCGGCGTCGGCGTGGTGGGGGTGCAGGCGACCCGGCTGACGGGCATCTCCGACGAGTCGGCCGGGATCCTCTCGGCCTACGTCGGTGGCCTCAGCTTCCACGGCCTCCTGGCCTGCGCGACGATCGTGGCCGGGCTCGGCGTGCTCAACGACGTCACGATCACGCAGTCGTCGTCGGTCTGGGAGATCCGCGCCGCTGCGCCGACGATGGGCCGGGCCGGGGTGTTCGCGAGCGGCATGCGGATCGGGCGCGACCACATCGCCTCGACCATCTACACGATCGTCTTCGCGTACGCCGGCAGCGCCCTCGCCGTGCTGCTGATCCTCCAGCTCTACGGGCTCCCGGTCAGCGTCCTGCTGACGACCGAGGAGATCGGCGAGGAGATCGTGCGCACCCTGGCGAGCGCGATCGGCCTGGTGCTCGCCGTACCGCTCACCACCGGGATCGCTGCCCTGGTGGTTCCGAGAGCGGCTTCCTTGTCGGAGTAAGCAGGGCTTATGCTGACAAGCATGAGCCTGACCGACCGCGAGCGCGAGATCGTCGCCCTGCTGCGGCGCGACCCGCTGATCGGGTCGGAAGCGCTCGCCGAGGCGCTCGGCACCACCCGGGCGGCGGTCAACGTCCACCTGTCCAACCTGGGCAAGAAGGGCGTGATCCTCGGGCGCGGGTACGTGCTGAGCGAGGAGCCCGCGGTCGTGGTGGTCGGCGGCGCCAACATGGACGTGAAGGCGCGCAGCACCCGGGCCGCCGTGCCCGCCACCAGCAACCCCGGCACCGGCTCGATGGCGGCCGGCGGCGTGGGCCGCAACATCGCGGAGAACCTCGCCCGGCTCGGCACCCGCACCCATCTGGTCGCCGCGATCGGCAGCGACGGCCTGGGCGACCAGGTGCTCGCCGCCACGTCGGGAGCGGGCGTGCACGTCGAGCACGTGCGACGGTCGGCGCGGGCCACCGGCACCTACACCGCGGTGCTGGACGCCGACGGTGAGCTGGTCGTCGCTGTGGCCGACATGGCCGCCACCGACGAGCTGTCGCCCGAGCAGGTGAACGCGGCGCGTGACCTGGTGGCCGCAGCCAGCCTGGTCGTGCTCGACGGCAACCTGTCGACGGCGACCCTCGGCTTCGCGCTCGACCTCGCGACGGCCGCGGGCGCGCGGGTGCTGCTCGAGCCGGTCAGCGTGCCGAAGGCCGCAGCCCTGGCCCACCTCGTCGACGCCGACCGCCCGCTCTTCGCGATCACGCCGAACCGCGACGAGCTGGCAGCGCTCACCGACCTGCCCACCCGCACCGACCGCCAGGTGCAGCGGGCCACGCAGGCCCTGCACGACCGGGGCGTGGAGCTGGTGTGGGTGCGCCTCGGCGATCGGGGCTCGCTCCTCAGCTCCGCCGACGGCTCGACCGAGCTGGCCGCCGTACCCGCCGAGGTCGCCGACGTGACCGGCGCCGGCGACGCGATGCTGGCCGCCTTCTGCCACGCGCTGCTGACCGGCTCCGACCCGGCCGCCGCCGCGGCGTACGGCCATGCCGCCGCGGCGCTGACCGTCGCCAGCCCGCACACCGTCCGACCCGACCTCACCGACCGACTCGTCAGGAGCCTCCTGTGACCCACCCCCTGCCCACTGACATGCTCCGCGTGACCGACGAGGTGACCGCCGCGCTCGCCGACGGCACGCCCGTCGTGGCCTTGGAGAGCACGATCATCAGCCACGGCATGCCCTACCCGCAGAACGTCGCGATGGCGGTCGAGGTCGAGGGCATCATCCGCGAGCACGGCGCCGTGCCCGCCACCATCGCGGTCCTCGACGGGCGCCCGAGGATCGGCCTGTCGCCCGACGACCTCGAGCTGCTCGCCAGCCACGGCGACGTCGCCAAGGTCAGCGTCCGCGACCTGCCGTTCGTGGTCGCCCGCGGGACCCACGGCGCGACGACGGTCGCCGCGACCATGCGGCTCGCGGCGCTGGCCGGGATCCGGACCTTCGTCACCGGCGGGCTCGGCGGCGTGCACCGCGGCGCCCAGCAGACCTTCGACGTGTCGGCCGACCTGACGGAGCTCGGGACGACGGACGTCGCCGTCATCAGTGCCGGGGTGAAGAGCATCCTCGACATCGGCCTCACGCTCGAGACCCTGGAGACGCTCGGCGTCCCGGTGCTGGCGTTCGGCAGCGACGAGTTCCCGTCGTTCTACTCGCGCTCCAGCGGGCACGCGGCCCCGATGCGGGTCGACACCGCCGCCGAGGTCGCCGGCGTGATGCGCGCCAAGTGGGACCTGGGCATCGCCGGCGGCATCGTGATCGCCAACCCGATCCCCGAGGAGGACGAGATCCCCGCCGACGAGATCGGCGTGATCATCGACCAGGCGCTCGCCGACATGGACTCGCTCGGCATCCACGGCAAGGACGCGACGCCGTACCTCCTGGGCCGGATCGTCGAGATCACCGGCGGTGCCTCGCTGACCGCCAACATCGCGCTGGTCCGGCACAACGCCCGCCTCGGTGCGGCCGTCGCGCGCGAGTACGCCGCTCTCTGAGCGCCGTCCGGACTTCGCACGACGCGCACGAGGGGGTCACCGCGCGTTCATCCGCCCCCCGGACGGTGGGGGCATGCGAGTTGCGATCGTCACCGAGTCCTTCGTCCCGCAGGTCAACGGCGTCTCCAACACGGTGCGCCACATCGTCCGCGAGCTCGGCGCCGCCGGGCACGACCCCCTCGTCATCGCTCCCGGGCCGGGTCCGCTCGAGCACGACGGGGTGCCCGTGGTCCGGGTGCGCTCCGTCGGGCTCCCCGGCTACCGGTCGTTCCCGATCGGGCTGCCCGACGCCGCCGTGCGCCGCAGCCTGGCCGACTTCCGCCCCGACGTCGTGCACCTGGCGTCGCCCATCGCCCTGGGCGCGACCGGGATCCGCGCCGCACGGCGGCTCGGCATCCCGACCGTCGCCGTCTACCAGACCGACATCCAGGGCTTCGCCCGTCAGTACGGCATCCGCGCGGATGCGGTGCTAGACCGCTGGATAGGCCACCTGCACCGCCGGGTCGACCGCACGCTGGTGCCGTCGAGCTGCTCGCTGGCCCAGCTGACGGCGCTCGGAGTGCCCGACCTCCACCTCTGGCGGCGCGGCATCACGCTCGACCTCTTCCGCCCCGAGCGTCGCGACCGCGACCTGGCGGCGCGCTGGACCGGCGGCCACGCGATCACGGTCGGGTACGTCGGCCGGCTGGCCCACGAGAAGCAGGTGCACCGCCTGGGTGTGCTCGCCCAGCTCTCCGGCGTCCAGCTCGTCGTGATCGGCGACGGACCGGCCCGGGCCGAGCTGGAGCGCCGGCTGCCCGGCGCGATCTTCACCGGGATGCTCCAGGGCGACGAGCTCGCCACGGCCTTCGCCACCCTCGACGTGTTCGTCCACACCGGCGACGCCGAGACGTTCTGCCAGACCATCCAGGAGGCGCAGGCCAGTGGCGTCGCGGTGGTCGCCCCGGCGTCCGGCGGCCCGCTCGACCTGGTCGAGTCCGGCGAGACCGGGCTGCTCTTCGACCCGACCGACCTCGGGTCGCTCTGGTCGGCGGTGGCGCTGCTCCGCGACTCGGGTCGGGTCCGCCACGAGCTGGCCCACCGCGCCGAGCTCGCCGTCGCGGGCCGGAGCTGGGCACGGGTGGTCGACGAGCTGGTCGACCGGCACTACGGCGCCGTGCTCGCTCCGGCCACGGCCGCCGCCTGACCGCCGTGCAGCTGCGCGCGCCGCGGGTCCGTGCGTACACGGTCCGGTCACCCGACATCTTCCGAGACGTGACGCGCCGGTCGGGTGCGCCTGTTGCCGTGGCGCCATGAGCTGGAGACGGGTGGCGACGTCGTCGGTGGTCGGCGCCGCGGGGGCCGCGTCCGCCGTCGTCGCGTCACTCTGGGTGCTGAAGGCCCAGGCGGGTGTGGCCCGCCGGGCGATCGGCAAGCCGCTCGGCGAGGAGGCTCTCCAG
>JAOPXG010000060.1 GCA_025965275.1 Nocardioides sp. | reverse complement strand
CCGGTTGTTCGCGATGATCGCCTCCTCGACGGCGACGCTCGCGGTCCGTGGGGGAGCGCCGGTGATGTCCTTGAGGTTCCCCGATGTGACCGAGGCACACACGAACTCCACGCCGGCCGAGTCGCCGGCCGGGTACGTCGACGCGTCGTAGGGCAGCTCGCACGCCCAGCCCGAGTGGATGTCGCCGGTGATGAACAGTGCGTCGGTGATCTGGTGGTCGCGGATGTGCTGGAAGACCTCACGACGGTCGTCGGTGTAGCCGTCCCACTGGTCGACGTTGTAGGGGAAGCCGTCCTGGGGCAGCAGCCCGGTCACGTCGTTGATCGGGTCGAGCAGCTCGGGGGGTACGGCGCCGAAGTCGACCGGCGCGATCATCACCGGGTTCCCGATGATCTTCCACTGCGCCCGGCCGCGGCGCAGCGACTCCTTGAGCCAGTCCATCTGCTGACGGCCGGTGATGGTGCGGTCCGGGTCGCTGACCCCGGCCTCCGGGGCGGGCACCGGCATCGGCGCCGCGGTGTCGACCGGCTTGTCCCGATAGCTGCGCAGGTCGAGCATGCTGAACTCCGCCAGCCGGCCGAAGCGCAGCCGCCGGTAGAGCCGGGCGCCGTCCCCGAGCCGCGCGGTGCCGTCGAGACGCGCCGGCATCCACTCGTCGTACGCCCGGTGCGCGCGGGCCCGGCGCTTGAGGTAGCTGCCCTCACCAGGGTTGTGGTTGACGGCGCCGTGGCTCCACTGGTCGTCGGCCACCTCGTGGTCGTCCCACGTGACGATCCAGGGGTACTTCGCGTGCAGGTCCTGGAGGTCGGCGTCCTGCTTGTACTGCGCGTGCCGCTGCCGGTAGTCGGCGAGCGAGACCATCTCGTGGCCGGGCCGGTGGGTGCGGATGTCGACGTCGTCCGGGCCGTAGCCGTACTCGCCCGGGCCGTACTCGTAGAGGTAGTCGCCCAGGTGGACGACCGCGTGCAGGTCGTCGCGCGCCGCGAGCCCGCGGTAGGCGCTGAACCAGCCGGCCTGGAGGTTGGCGCACGAGACGACCCCGAAGCGCAGGTGCTCGGGCAGCGCGTCGGCGGCGGGCGCGGTGCGGGTGCGGCCGATCCGGCTGGCGACGCCGTCGAAGCGGAAGCGGTAGTGGTACCAGGTCGCCGGCTCGAGCCCGCGCACATCGACCTTGACCGTGTGGTCGCGACTGGCGCCGGTGGTGAACGTGCCGCGGCGTACGACGTGCTCGAAGTGCCGGTCGGTGGCGACCTCCCAGCGCACGTCCGCCTGCGGGCCGCGCCCGGAGCCGGGCCGGCTGGCCTCGGTCGGCGTGACCCGGGTCCAGATCAGCACCCCGTCGGGCAGCGGGTCGCCCGAGGCGACGCCGTGTCGGAAGTAGTCGTGGCGCGGGCGACTGAAGGCCGGGGCCGCCAGCGTGGCGGCGCCGGCGGCAGCGGTGCCGGTGGCGAGGAGGGTGCGTCGATCGAGCGTGGTCACGGCTCAGTCAACGACAGCGGCGTCTCCACGTGATGGTGGTTCATCCACTGTTAACCGGTGCGAGCGTCTCCGGAAGACCCGGTGGAGCGGGATCCGGCCGATCGCCTCGGCGACGGCCCAGCCCACGATGATCACGAACCACCCCATCAGCGCGTCGATCACCCAGTGGTTGCCGGTGCCGACGATCACGATGGCGGTGCCGATCGCGTAGAGCCAGCCGAGGGCGCGCACCCAGTAGCGGGTGGCGTAGATCTGCAGCGCGAGCGCGACCCACAGCGACCAGCCGGCATGCAGGGAGGGGAACGCCGCGAGCTCGTTGGTCAGCCCGCCCAGGCCGCGCGGGGCCGAGGCGTCCGCACCCCACCAGCCGTCGGCGGCGTGCAGGCTGAGCACGTCGACGTACCCCTGGATGAACCGCGGCGGGGCGGTCGGGAGCGAGATGTACGCCGCGAGACCGAGCAGGGTGCCGATGACCAGGGCCCGGCGGGCCGGGCCGTAGCGGTCGGCGCCGAGGCGCCAGAGCCAGATCAGCACGGCCCCGGTGACCAGGTAGTGGAGCGTCGCGTACCAGTAGCTGCCGGCCAGGCCGAGGACCTTGTGGTCGCTGAACAGCTGGTTGAGCGGGCCCTCCCACTGGATGCCGAGGATCGACTCGACGTGCAGCAGCTCGTTGGCGCGGTCGAGGGCCGGGCCCATGCTGGTGTTGGCCACCAGCCGGGCGAGGCTGTAGAAGACCCAGAGGGCAAGGATCAGGAACAGCTCGAAGACCGCGCGCACCCACCGCGACGACTTCTTCGCCGGAGTGAGTGCAGGTGCTGTTGCCACAGCACCAGCGTCCTTCATGCACCCTCCCAAAGCATCGGGGCCACGCCCCCAACAACACCAGGGTCGGGTCAGGTGATTCCCCGATGTCGCGGAAACGTCAGACCCGACGTAGGACGGCCGTCACTTTACCGAGGATCGTCGCGTTCGTGCCGTCGATAGGATCGTAGGCATCGTTGTGCGGCAGGAGCCACACCTTTCCGTTCTTGCGCTGGAACGTCTTCACCGTGGCCTCGCCGTCGATCATCGCCGCGACGATCTCGCCGTTCTCGGCGGTGGGCTGCTGGCGGATCACGACGTAGTCGCCGCTGCAGATCGCCGCGTCGATCATCGAGTCACCGGAGACCTCCAGCAGGAACAGCTGGCCGTCGCCGACGAGCTGCTTCGGCAGCGGGAAGATGTCCTCGACGCGCTCCTCGGCGAGGATCGGGCCACCGGCCGCGATCCGGCCGACCATCGGGACGTACGTCGCGGCGGGCATCGCGTCGCCGATGCCGGTCTCGTCGTACGACGTCTCCTCGGCGCTCGACATGGAGCGGCGGGCGGCCATCACCTCGGGCAGGAAGACCTCGAGCGCGCGTGGCCGGTTGGGGTCGCGCTTGAGGAAGCCCTTCTCCTCGAGCACCTTGAGCTGGTGGGCGACGCTCGACGAGCTGGTCAGCCCGACCGCCTCGCCGATCTCGCGCATGCTCGGCGGGTAGCCGCGCTTCTCGATGGCTTCCTTGATGTGCGCGAGCACCCGCTGCTGGCGCGGCGTCAGTCCGGTCGCGTCGGGCGGCCCGTCGGGGAGTTCGGCGACGTTCTTGCTCGGGTCTTTCCCCGGCGACTTCTTGGTGGCCATGGACGCACGGTAGCCACTCTGGGCCCGGCGTTCAAACATCTGTTCGAACGGGCGTGTCGCGGCGGAGGGTCGAAAGGCGTTCGAACAAATGTTCGCGTCGGGTCTTGATTCGTTCGAACAGGTGCTCTAATGTCGTACATGTGTTCGATCGAACGTCTGATCGAGTCGCCGGTCCAGACAGCTCCTCCGGGGCTGTCGGTGGCGGCCACTAGACATAGGCACAGAGCGACATAGGCACAGAGCGGACACACGCAGACCCGAGGCAGACCGCCACTTCCCCAGGAGGTCACAGATGAGCACCATGACGATCCACCACCCCACGGTTTCCCGGCCGATGTCCGCGCCGATGACCGGCACGCTGCGGCTGACGCGCCGCGGCCGTCTGGTGGTGCTCACCCTCGCGCTCCTCGCCGTCCTCGCCGCCGGCATCGTGATCGCGTCCGGCTCGGTCGCCACCGACGAGCCCGGCACCCCGGTGCCGACCCGCGTGGTGATGGTCGGCACCGGCGACACCCTCTGGGACATCGCCGCCGCCGCCGCCGACGACGGAGACGTGCGCGCCATGATCGACCGGATCGAGCGGCTCAACGCCCTCGACACGGGCATGGTCTCCGCGGGCCAGAAGCTGCTCGTCCCGACCGAGTAGCCCACCAACTTCGCCAGCCGACTCGACCCCGGCTGACGAGCCGGGGAAGACAGGGAGCGGGGCCTCGGCCCCGCTCCCTGCGGCATTTCCCGCCGGAGTCCTACGCTCTCGCCATGGCCGGCTACTCAGGCACCCCGCTCGAGCGCAAGCTCGGGATCCGGGAGTCGCAGGTGGTGTTCCTGGACGGCGCCCCCGACGGGCTCGACCTCGACGCGTCGGGCGCCGTACGTCGGCTGCCGCGGACCGCCGACGTGACGCTCACCTTCCACACGTCGCTCGCCGCGCTGACCGCGCGGCTGCCGGTGCTCTTCGAGCGCACCAGCACCGCCGGGACGGTCTGGGTGTGCTGGCCGAAGAAGGCCGCCCAGAAGACGTTCGGGATCACCAGCGACCTGGACGAGAACCTGGTCCGCGAGCTCGGTCTGCGGCTCGGTTTCGTCGACGTGAAGGTGGCCGCGATCGACGACACCTGGTCGGGGCTGAAGTTCGTCCGCCGGCTGGTGGACCGCTAACGAGCGGCGCGTCGGCCGCCGACCGGCCGCGGGCCCTGCTCGGGTGGGGGAGCGGCCGCGGGCCTCTCGGGCGGGCGGGTGATGCCGAGCCGGCGCAGCAGCTGGGCGACCAGCATCAGCCCGAAGAACAGGCAGGCGACCGCGCCGACCGACGCGAGCGCGAGGAACCACCACGCCGTCGGGTCGCCGTCGCGGGCCGTCGAGCCGAAGTCGATGGCGGCGTACACGAGGTAGCCCCAGGCCACCACGCTCGCGGTGACGCCGAGCGCGAGGAGCAGCAGGACGGGCCGGAAGCCCTTGCGCCGGCGGGGTCCGCGGCGCGATCCCGTCCGCTTGCCGCCACCGTCACCCGTCACCGCTCCATTGTCGCCGATGGCCGGTAGTCGACACGCCCGACCCGCGGTCGGTGCCCCGCGACCTGGTCACCCTGCCCGGCGTGGTCCGGGTCGGGATCGCGCCGACCGAGGGCGGCGGTCGCCGGCTCCGGTTCCTCGCCGCCGACGCTGGCGACGCTGGCGACAAGGCTGGCGACGACACTGTCGAGTGGTGCCACGTCGACGCCTACGACGACGTCCCGCTGATGGCCGTGGTGCGCACCGGCGAGCGGGGCTCCGACCAGGACCCGGACGGGACGACGTCGTGGTTCGCCCTTGAGGTCGGCTGACGGGCGCCAGCGCAGGCCGTGCCCAACGGCCATGGCACTTCTAGGTCCCAAGCCCACAACCCGACCGACCGGGTTCAGCTCGACTGCCACGGACGTGGTCGCCTATGGCTGGTCGTCAGCCATCCGGACGATCGAACCGACAAAGCCCTGATCGCAGCCACGAACGTCGGGCCGCACTCACACTGGGTATGGCAGTTGACGGCGCGCTCCGGGACCAGCACATCGCGGGCGGCAGGCACGCGCACCGCCGACGAACACGGAAGCTGGACGATCGGTCCCATGACTCGATCTGGCCG
>JAOPXG010000059.1 GCA_025965275.1 Nocardioides sp. | reverse complement strand
AGAAGATCGTGACGTCGTGGCCATGCGAGCGCTGCAGCTCGCGCAGCCGCTCCTGGTTGGCCAGCCGGCGCAAGTTGTCGACGCCCATCAGCACCTGGAAGACGCGCAGCCCGAGTGGCGGCGCCGGTGGCGTGAGCTTCTCGGAGGAGTGGAAGTACGAGTCGCCGGCGTGCAGGAACCAGCCGCCCTCGGGCCGCCGTACGGCGACGCCGCAGTGTCCGCGGGTGTGGCCCTGCAGCGGCACCAGCAGGACGTCGTCGGCCAACGCAGTGACCGACCCGAAGCCGAACCACGCGTCGCCGGGCACGTCGTGGCGCTCCCAGGCGGGTCCGTGCGCCCGCTGCACCGGGAGGTAGCGACCCTTCTCCTGGAACGTCGGGTGCAGCGCCGCCTCGAGCTCGTCGGTGAAGACGTGCACCCGCGCGTGCGGGAAGTCGGCGAGACCGCCGACGTGGTCGAGGTCGAGGTGGGTGAGCGCGATGTCGGTGACGTCGGCGGCGTCGTACCCGAGCGCCTGCACCTGGGCGAGCGCGGTCTCCGACTGTCGGAGCTCGGGCCGGACGATGGCCCGGAAGGGCTGGCCGAGGCGCTTCGGGTCGGCCACGTCGGCGGTGCCGAAGCCGGTGTCGACGAGGAGCAGGCCGCCCGGGCGTTCGACGAGCAGGCAGTGCGCCACCATCGCGGCCGGCGACACCCGCCCGCCGAACGAGCCGACCGGGTGCATGGTCGCGCAGTTCAGGTGGTGGATCGTCATGGCGGGATCCTCCCGCCCTCAGAGCCCTTCGCGCGAGTGCAGCGACCGCACGGTCGGGGACGTCTTCACCGACGCCGGGTCGGGGTAGGTGCCGAACAGCCGGTCGGCCGTGCCGGCCGAGGTGACCGTGAACCAGTAGTGCTCGTTCTTGTAGTGGTGCAGCCGGTGGTTGCGCCACACCGACCGGAACCACCGCGACTGCGGGCGGTAGTCGCTGTGCACGAGGTAGTGGGTCCACTCGTAGCCGAACTTGATGCCGTAGACCGACACCAGCAGCGAGAGCGCGCTCGCGGTCGACGGCATCACCAGCCACGCGACCGCGACGTACGCCGGTAGCAGCCAGGCGAGCGCCGGCCACGGGATGAAGACCAGCGGGATGTCGCGCGGGTCGGCGTGGTGCTCGCGGTGCTTGCGGGCCAGCAGCGAGTCGACCTCGACCGGGCCGAGCCGGCGCGGTCGCCAGTGCAGGATGCAGACGTGGATGACCCACTCGATGACCGGGAAGAGGGCGACCAGCGCGGCCGGGATCGCGAGCTCCCACCAGGAGCCGCCGCCGACCACCGCGCGGCCGACCACGGAGGCGAGCAGGAACGACGCGATCAGCCACGGGCTCGGCACCCGCCAGAACGACCGCCAGGCGCGGCCGAGCGAGACGTTCGTGCGACGCGAGCCGGTGATCCGCTCCTCGTCGGCGGCGAGCCGCTGCGCGGCGAGCTTCTCGACGTCGGGCGGTGCCTCGGTCATGGCGACTCCTGCGAGGTGAGTGCGGCGAGGGCGGTGAGCAGGCTGGTGGTGGCCGGTCGGAGCACGCGGTCGGCCGCGGCCCGCACCGTCTCCGGGTCTCCGGCACCGATCGCGGAGGTCAGCAGCCGGTAGGCGCCGACCTGGCCGACCTCCTCGGCCATCAGCGGGGCGAGCGCCACCAGCGCGGGCTCGTAGGCCGCGCGCAGGCTGTTGAACATCAGCCGGAAGACCATCGAGTCGGCGGCGTCGACCACCTGGTCCCAGAACGTGAGCGCGTGCAGCTGCTGCTCGACCCCGTCGTCGGTCGCGCCCAGGGCGTCGACCGTGTCGGTGAGCAGCGCCTCGAGCGCCGGGCCGCCGCGCTCCGCGGCCAGCGCCGCGACGCCGGGGCCGACCACGAGCCGGGCCTCGAGGATGCTCCGGGCGACCGCGGTGTCGAGGTCGCCCTTGCGCACCAGCAGCCGGGGGAGCAGGTCGAGGCCGCCGAACCTGCGGAAGTCGCGGACCGTGGTGGCGCCACCGTGCCGGACGTCGAGCAGCCGGGTCTGCGCCATCCGCTGGAGGGCCTCGCGCACGGCAGGCCGCGAGACGCCCAGCACCTCGGCGAGGCGACGCTCGCTGGGCAGCGCCTCCCCGGCCTCGATCTCGCCGTCGACGACCTCGGCGAGCACCTGGTCGAAGACCTCGTCGGGCACGGAGCGCCGGGTCACGGGCTGCAGCGGCATGCGCAGCACGGTAGGCAGCCGGGCGGCTGGTGGTCAAGTGGTATGACCAGATCGCCCGAAGACGGAGCAGTGTGGACCGCGCCGTACGCTGGAGGGCGTGCCCAGAATGCTCGCTCCGCGGTTCTGGGGCGCGCACCTCCTGGCCGTGGTCCTCGTCGGCACCGCGGTCGCGCTCGGCCTGTGGCAGTACGACGCCTGGCAGGCGCATCGCACCGCGGAGGCGGCCGACCTGACCCACCGCGACCCCGAGCCGATCGCCGACGTGATGGGCCCCGACGACCCGTTCCCGGGGACCCAGGTCGGGCAGCCGGTCGAGGTGTCCGGCACCTGGGTGCCCGCGGGCACGGTCTACGTCTCGGGGCGGGTGCACGACGGTCAGGACGGCTACTGGGTCGTCACGCCGCTGGCCGTCGGGGGTGCCGACGCGCCCGCGCTGCCGGTGGTCCGCGGCTGGGTGGCCGACCCCGAGGACGCACCCGCGCCGCCGACCGGGGAGGCCGACCTGGTCGCCTGGCTGCAGCCGCCGGAGGGGAGTGGCGAGACCGACACCGACCCGACCGACGACGTGCTCCCGCAGCTGCGCATCGCCGACGTCATCCAGCACGTCGACCAGGACCTCTACGGGGCGTACGGCGTCGCCCAGCAGCCCGAGCCGGGGCTCGAGGCGGCCACCCTGGAGCAGCTGCCCGACGCCGGCACCTTCACCGGCATCCGCAACCTGCTCTACGCGATCGAGTGGTGGTTCTTCGGCGCCTTCGCGGCGTTCATCTGGTGGCGCTGGGTGACGGACAAGACAGCGGAGGAGGACGCCGCGACGCCGGCGGACGACCGCACGACGGTGGGTCCGTAGGCTGACGGCGTGAAGCTGTTCAACGCCTACCGGATCCTCGCGTTCGTCGTCGGAGTCCTGCTCGCCTTCTGCGCCCTCGTCGCCGCGCCCCTGAAGTACCTCGCGACCGAGGGGAGCAGCCTCCAGCAGTTCGGTGAGTCCGCGAGCATCATGTGGCTCTTCCACGGGTGGATCTTCATGGTCTACGTCGTGGTCGCGTTCCTGCTGTCGCGCCAGCTCCGCTGGTCGATCGCGTTCACGATTCTGGCCCTGGCCGCTGGGCTGATCCCGCTGCTGATCTTCTGGGTCGAGCACAAGGTCACCCAGAAGGTGCGCGCCGAGAACCCCGAGGTCGTGGGATCGTCACCGATGTGAGCCAGCCATGACGACCGCGTTCGTGCTCGGGGGCGGGGGCGTCCTCGGGGCCGTCGAGGTCGGCATGCTCCGCGCCCTCCTCGAGCGCGGCATCGTCCCCGACCTGGTGCTGGGCACGAGCATCGGCGCCCTCAACGGCGCGATGGTCGCCCGCGACCCGAGCCTCACGGTGATCGAGAAGCTCACCGAGCTGTGGAAGGGCGCCGGCTCGTCCGGCCACGAGGTGTACGGCGACAGCGCGCTGCGCACCGTGCGCCGGGCCGTCTCGACCGGGACCCACCTCTGGTCGTCGCAGCCGCTGCACCAGGCGCTGGTCGACGAGTTCGGTGACCTGACCTTCGAGGAGCTGCCGGTCCGGTTCCAGGTCTGCGCGGCGAGCATCGAGCGCGCGGCCGAGCACTGGTTCGACTCCGGTCCCGTCGTCGACGCGGTCGTCGCGAGCGCCGCCGTACCCGGGCTGCTGCCGCCGGCGAAGGTCGGCGGCGAGCACTACCTGGACGGCGGCATCGTGAACTCGATCCCGCTCGGGCGCGCGGTCCAGCTCGGTGCGACCCGCGTCTTCGTGCTCCAGGTGGGCCGGGTCGACCGCCCTCTCACGGTGCCGAAGCGGCCGTGGGAGGTCGCCCGGGTGTCGTTCGAGATCGCCCGCCGGCACCGCTTCATCCGCGAGCTCGGAGAGCTCCCCGCCGGCGTCGAGGCGCACGTGCTCCCTGCGCGGGGCACGTCGGGCCGCGACGACTCGCTGCTCGGCACCCGCGACTTCTCCGGGGTGCAGCAGCGGATCGACGAGACGTACGCCGCGTCCGCCGCCTACCTCGACGACCACCTCGGGCCGGTGTCAGCGAGCGAGACGTGATCCGCGCGCTGCGGCGGCTGGTGATCGCGCCGCTCGTGGTCGCGCTGACCGTGGTGCTGTGGGTGACCCTGCCGCTGTGGCTGATCGGTGCTGCCGCGCTCTCACCGATCCTCCCCGGGCGGCTCCGGCCGCTGCGGATCATGTGGGTCGCGATCCTGTACCTGACCTGCGAGGCGATCCTGCTGGTCATCCTGTTCGGGCTGTGGGTCGCGTCCGGCTTCGGGTGGAAGATGCGCACGCCGTACTTCGAGGGCATCCACTACGACCTGGTGCAGGGCACCATGTGGGTCTTCTTCCGGGAGGCCCGGAGGGTGCTCCGCCTGACCATCGCGACCGAGGGCCCGACGCCGGCCGCGCACCCGGGCCGGCCGCTCCTGGTCTGCTGCCGGCACGCGGGACCGGGCGACTCGTTCGTGCTGATCCACACGCTGATGGCGTGGTACCACCGCGAGCCGCGGGTCGTCCTCAAGGACACCCTCGCCTGGGACCCGGCGATCGACGTGATCCTGCGGCGGATCCCGGCCCGGTTCATCACCCCCAACCCGGGCGCGGGCGACCAGCTCGAGGACCAGATCGCGCAGCTGGCGACCGGCCTGGACGAGAACGACGCGTTCGTGATCTTCCCGGAGGGCGGCAACTTCACGCCGCAGCGGCGACAGCGGGCGATCGACCGCCTGCGCAAGCTGGGGATGGAGCGGATGGCGCAGCGCGCCGAGCAGATGATCCACGTGCTGGCCCCGCGTCCGGGTGGCTTCCTGGCGGCACTCGACGCGGCGCCCCAGGCGGACGTCGTGCTGGTCGCGCACACCGGCCTCGACCACCTGGTGACGGTCGCCGACATCTGGCGCGAGCTGCCGATGGACAAGCAGATCGTGATGCGCTGGTGGCAGGTGCCGCGGGCCGAGATCCCGGCCGGGCGCGAGGAGCGGATCGACTGGCTCTTCGCCTGGTGGGAGCAGATCGACGCCTGGATAGAGCAGAACCGGCCGGAGGATGTCTCCTCCGGCCGGCCCTGATGGTTCGACTGCTCTGCATCAGCGACTGGGTCTCGACACGCCGGTCGCGACTTCGTTCCTCAGTCGCGCGGCCCGCTCGACCACCATCAGCGAGTCCGCTGACGCGTCCTCGCTCCGCTACTTCTTCTCGTCCACGTCGACGACGTCGGCCGGGTCGTCCGGCGTGGTCACCGGGTGCGGTGCCTCCGCCTGGTCGGCCAGGGCCTCGTCGGGTGACGAGCCACCCTCGTCCTCGGCCGGCTTCTGCGGTGCTGCCGGTGCCGGAGCCGGGGTGGGCGTGTACGACGACTGCCAGTTGTCGCCCTGGCTGCTGCCGCCCTTCAGCTTCTTCGCGACGAACGCCGCGCCGGCCGCGAGGCCGGTGATCAGGAGCAGCTTCTTGAGCTTGCTGCCCTTCTTCTTCGGGGTCGCCACGTCGGCGACCCTGTCGGCCGCAGCCTGGGAGGCCGCGGCGGTCTTGTCGGCCGCGTAGGCGGCGCCCGAGGCGAGCTTCTCCGCGGCGATCGCGGCACCCGAGGCGACGGCCGGGCCGGCCTTGGCCTTGGCGTCCGCGAGGACCGGAGCGGCCTTGGCGCGAGCGTCGGCGATGACGGGGGCTGCCTTGGTGCGGGCGTCGGCGATCACCGGTCCGGCCTTGTCCCTGGCCGTGGCCATGGCGGACTCCAGCTGCGGCTTCACCTGCTCGACTGCCTGGTCGACGTAGTCGCTCGCCTGGTCCAGGAGGGACTTCTTCTTGCGCAGACCCATCTTCTGGCACTTCCTCTCGTCGTGTCCTGCTTCATTCGATCATGGCACCCGGGCCCGCACCAGAACACCGGTCGCAGGGTGGACTGCTTGTGGCCCATGGGAGGATCGGACGGCACAACCAGCTCGAGGTGCACCTGTGGTGTACCCATCCAACGCGAGAGGCAGTCATGGCTGACCAGCAGGCCATCTTGAAGACCAACCGGGGCGACATCACCATCAACCTGTTCCCGGACCACGCTCCGGAGACCGTCGCCAACTTCACGGGCCTCGCCGAGGGCACCAAGTCGTACGACGCCGGCAACGGCAAGACCGGCCCGTTCTACGACGGCCTCGGCTTCCACCGCGTCATCGAGGGCTTCATGCTGCAGGGCGGCTGCCCGCTGGGCACCGGCACCGGCGGCCCGGGCTACACCTTCAAGGACGAGCCGCACCCCGAGCTGGTCTTCGACAAGCCGTACCTGCTCGCGATGGCCAACGCCGGCCCCGGCACCAACGGCTCGCAGTTCTTCATCACGGTCGCCCCGACCACGTGGCTGAACTTCAAGCACACGATCTTCGGTGAGGTCGCCGACCAGGCGTCGCGCGATATCGTCGACGCGATCGGCAAGACCCCGACCGGCCCCGGCGACAAGCCGCTCGAGCCCGTCGTGATCGACACCGTCGAGATCGTGCGTTCCTGATCCCACGCCGGTGACCGACCAACCGAGCCCCGCGATCGGGGTGCCCGTCTGCTACCGGCACCCCGACCGCGAGTCACACATCCGCTGCCAGCGCTGCAACCGGCCGATCTGCCCGGACTGCATGCGCGACGCGGCCGTGGGCTTCCAGTGCCCCAGCTGCGTGGCGGAGGGCAAGAAGTCCACCCGCGCGGGCCGGACGGCGTACGGCGGGCTGCGTCCGTCGAACGCGAGCATCACCTCCTTCGTGCTGATCGGCATCAACGTCGTGGTCTGGCTGGCGATCGTCGTGACCGGCGGCGCGGCCAGCCGGCTCTACAACTGGTTCGCGCTGGTGCCCGAGGGCCGGTGCGTGCCGTCCGGTCACCTCGACCGCTACTTCCCGGCCATCCACAGCGAGGCGGTCTGCGCGACGGGGTCCGGCACCCAGTGGATCCCCGGGGTCAGTGACGGCGCGTACTGGCAGCTGATCACCAGCGCCTTCACCCACGTGGAGCCCTGGCACATCGGCTTCAACATGCTCGCGCTCTACGTGCTCGGCCCGCAGCTCGAGATGGTCATCGGCCGAACCCGGTTCCTGGCGCTCTACCTGCTCTCCGCGCTCACCGGCGCCGCCCTCGTCTACTGGGCCGCCCCCGTGTCGCAGTCGACCGTCGGGGCGTCCGGCGCGATCTTCGGCCTGATGGGCGCGCTGCTCGTCGTGGCGTTCAAGGTCCGCGCCAACGTGCAGCAGATCCTGATGTGGATCGGTATCAACTTCGTCTTCACGGTCGTCGTCAGCAACATCTCCTGGCAGGGCCACCTCGGCGGCTTCGTCGGCGGCATCCTGATCGCCGGCGTCCTCGTCTACGCGCCCCGTGGTCCACGGCGCACGACGTTCCAGGTCTCGGGGCTGGTCGTCATCGGTGCCCTCACCGCGCTCGCGATCATCGCCCGCACCGCCGCCCTCGCCTGAGTCGTCTCCGCTTGTAACGCGGGGTTATCGGGTCGAGGCACGCGTTCTGACGCGCGCCTCGTTCACACAACCCCGCGTTACAAGCGCGCGGTGAGTTATCCCCACCTGTGCACTCACTTGTGGAGAACTACACGCGTGTAGTTATCCACATGCCACTCCACAGCTGTGCACAAACAAGAACGCCGGCCACCCCGAGGGGCGACCGGCGGCCGTGGTTCAGGTGGTGGGTGGGCTGCGGGGGTCTCGATACGCCGGCGGCGAGCTCGTTCCTCGCTCGCGCGGCTACTCGACCTGGCTGCCAGATCCCAGCCTTCGCACGCTCAGGCTGGGGCAGCTCATCACTCCCACCGGGTGGCGAAGGTGAAGCCGACCGCCATGAAGCCGATGCCGACCATCAGGTTCTTCTGGCCGAGGTCGTTCATGACCGGGATGCCGTTGGCGTCCGGCTGGTTGCTGAAGACGTAGAACGTGCAGATCCACAGGAGGCCGATGAGGAAGCAGCCGAGCATGCCGATCACGACGCCGCGGCCACGGCCGAGCGGGGTCGACGGGTGCGCCGCGATGACCAGGCCGACCAGGATCAGACCGAAGCCGATGAAGTAGTTCCAGTTGGCGAGGTCGGCCATGAACTTCGGCTTGCCGGGGTCGGGCGCGGGGAACGCGCTCGGGTCGACCCGGACCACGACGTAGTAGTACGCCATCCACGCGATGCCGAGGGCGATCAGCACCAGGAAGACCACGAACCGCGGGGTGACCAGCGGGCCCCGGACGGGTGCGAGTGGATCGTGCTTGGCCTTGGACACGGGTGACTCCTGAGTGTTCGTGCGGTCGATCGTGATGCGCAACATGTCGGCGTCCGCGACGAGACGCCACGGGCTCCGGGCTACCTTAGTGGGCATGAGTGGCGGATCCCACGCGCGGCCCACCGGCCCGGGCGAGCGCGAACGCCGGTGGGCACGGCTGCGCCGCCGGCCGCCGCGACGACCCTGGAGCACCTGGCGGCTCGGGACCCCCGCCGTGGTGCTGCTCTGCGGCGGGCTCTTCGTGGTCAGCGCCGCCAACAGCGACGGCACCGACCTGCGGCCCGGTCGCTACACCGACCTGGCCTCCCTGGTGAAGGACGAGGCCGACCAGTACGCCGAGCTGCGCGGCCGGGTCGCCGACCTCAACGGTCAGGTGGCGGTGCTGAGCGCCGCGATGAGCGACCGTGACGTCAACCGCTACCACCGCGCCATCGAGAGGCTCAGCGACCCGGCCGGGCTGACACCCAAGTCCGGTCCCGGGATCTCGATCACCCTGTCGGACGCCCCCGAGGACGTCATCAACTCCACCACCGGCGACGTCAACCGGCTCCTGGTCCACCAGCAGGACATCCAGGCGGTCGTCAACGCGCTCTGGAAGGGCGGCGCGACGGCCGTCACCGTCGCGGGTCAGCGCATCGTGACGACGACGGGCATCAAGTGCGAGGGCAACGCCGTGCAGCTGCAGGGCGTGCCGTACCCGCAGCCCTACGTCATCCAGGCGGTCGGCGACCCGGCCACGCTGGGTGCCGCCATCGACGCCGACTCCTACGTCGACGGCTACCGCGAGGACGCCGACAACCCCGACATCCAGGTCGGCTGGGACCTGCAGTACGAGCCCGAGATCACGGCGCCGGCGTACGACGGCCTGCGCGACCTGAACTTCGCCCAGCCCCTGACGGGGGGCTGAGCACCCCCGGAGGCACGGCCCGCCCGCCGAGCGGCGGGACCGTGGGCGACTCCGTCGGCGTCTCGGTGGGGGTCTCGCTGGGGGTCTCGGTCGGCTCCGTCGGCGGTGGCTCGTAGCTCGAGACCACGATCGTGACGGTCGAGCCCTCCGACGGCGTCTCGCCCGCGGCCGGGCTCTGGTCGATCACCGTGCCTGCCGGCTCCGTCGTGTCCGCGGACGGGATCACCCGAGGCTCGAAGTTGGCGGCACGGATCCTGTTCTTCGCCTGGCCCTGCTTGAGCCCGATCACGTCCGGCACCTCCTCGGGGCCGTCGGAGTAGAAGACGGTGACGCTGGCGCCGACCGCGGCCATCGTGTTGGCCGGCGGGGCGGTCTCGATGACCTGGCCCGCCGGCAGGTCGGACTCCTTCTCCTCCAGCTTGACCACGAACTGGTAGGGGTCGCCCTCGAGCTGGGCCTGGGCCGCTTCCTTATCGAGGCCGATCACCGACGGCACCTGCACCTCGGGCTTGCCGGTGGAGATGACGAACGCGACCGCCGTGCCGGGGTCGACGTACGTGTCCGGCTCCGGGTCCTGGCTGATCACCTTGCCCGCGGGCACGGTGTCGTCCGGCTGCTGGTCGATGGTGCCGACCCGCAGCTCGGCGTCGCCGATCTCGGCGCGCGCCTGCTGCTCGGTCATCCGGATCACGTTGGGGACGGCGATCTGATCCGGCGCGCTCTCGAAGAGCCGCGGCATCAGGTACGCCGCGCCGGCGATCAGCACGATCAGCAGCAGCCCGAGCGCGACCAGCAGGCCGGTGCGGCCCCGCGAGGAGTCGTCGTCCGGCGGGATCGCGGCGGCCATCGCGGTGTGGTCGGGGTACGTCGGCGGCGGGGTCGGCGGCAGCGGCGGCGGGATCGGGGCCTGGACCGGGCTGCCGGCGAGGTAGCGCTCGATGTCGCTGCGCATCGCGGCCGCGGACTGGTAGCGGTCCTCGACCCGCTTGGCGAGCGACTTCATCACGATCGCGTCGATCTCGGGCGGCAGGTCGGTGTCGTGGTCGGACGGCGGGAGCGCGGGCTCGCGCACGTGCTGGTAGGCGACCGCGACCGGGCTGTCGCCGACGAACGGCGGCCGGCCGGTGAGCAGCTCGTAGAGCAGGCACCCGGCGGAGTAGACGTCGGAGCGCGAGTCGACCGTCTCGCCACGCGCCTGTTCGGGGGAGAGGTACTGGGCGGTGCCGACGACCGCGGCCGTCTGGGTCATCGTCGACGAGGCGTCGCTGATCGCCCGCGCGATGCCGAAGTCCATCACCTTCACGTCGCCGCTCGGGGTGAGCATCACGTTGCCGGGCTTGATGTCGCGGTGGATGATCCCGGCCCGGTGGCTGTAGTCCAGGGCCGACAGCACGCCGCTGGTGATCTCGAGCGCCCGCTCGGGCAGGATCTTGCGGCCCTCGCGCAGGATGTCGCGCAGCGTCCGGCCGGCGACGAACTCCATCACGATGTAGGGCTGGGAGACGCCGGATCCGTCGGCGGCGGGCTCCTCGCCGGTGTCGTAGACCGCGACGATCGCGGGGTGGTTGAGCGACGCCGACGACTGGGCCTCGCGGCGGAAGCGGGCCTGGAACGTCGCGTCGCTGGCCAGGTCGGTGCGCAGCCTCTTCACGGCCACCACCCGGCCGAGCCGGGTGTCGGTGCCCTTGCGCACCTCGGCCATGCCACCTCGGCCCAGGAGCTCTCCGAGCTCGTAGCGCCCACCGATCAGGATCGGCTGTTGGTTGCTCATCGACGGTTGACCTTGCCTTAGCTGCTCGGGGACGCGGTGTCGCTGGGGCTGGAGGTGTCGGACGGGGTCTCGGACGGGGTCCCGGACGGGGTCTCGCTGGGCGTCGGCGACTGGACCGGCTCCGGGCCCCAGTAGCTGACCCTGATCGTGTCGCCCTTGTTGACGGTGCCGGTGGGGTTGACGCTCTCGACGTCGCCCTCGATCTGGCCGCCCGGGTTGTCGATGCGCACCTTGTCGACCCTGAGCCCGAGGTTGCCGAGCTCGCGGGCGACGTCGTCGACCGGGCGGTCGAGGTAGTCGCTCTCGTCGAGGACCACGGTGGTGTCCTCGGTGGTCGCACTGGTGGTGGGTTCGCTGGGCGACGACGGCGCGGACGACGACTGCGTCGGGGTCTCGGTCAGGCCGTCGTCGGGGTCGGGCCCCGCGTCGCTCTGGGTGATCACCAGCACGACCAGGACGACCATCGCCGCCAGCAGGAGCACACCGAGGATCACCCAGATCGGGTTGCTGCGGCGCTGCTCCTCCGGGGCGTACGGCGTGGGCGTCGGGTCGGCGACGACACCGGACATCACCTGGGTGCGGTCGGGCACGGGCACCGGGACGGGTGCGCCGGCGATCCGGGTGGCCGCGGTGGCGGGGTCGCGGAGCGCGGCGGCGAACGCGGCGCCGTCGCGGAACCGGTCCTCGGGCTTCTTGGCCATCGCGGTGGTGACCACGGTCGCGAGGTCGCGGGGGATGGTGAGGGGCAGGTCGGGCACCGGGTCGCGGAGGTGGGCGAGGGCGGTGGCGACGGCGGTGTCGGCGACGAACGGGCGCCGGCCGGTCAGGCACTCGAAGGCGACGACCCCGAGCGAGTACACGTCGGACGCCGGCGTGGCGGTGAGGCCCTGGGCCTGCTCGGGCGAGAGGTACTGGGGGGTGCCCATCACCTCGCCGGTCTGGGTCAGGCCGATGCCCTCGGCGGCCCGGGCGATGCCGAAGTCGGTGATCTTGACCCGGCGGTCGGGCGTCACGAGGAGGTTGGCGGGCTTCACGTCGCGGTGGACGATGCCGGCGGCGTGCGCGGCGCCCAGCCCCTCGCCGGCCTGGGAGAGCAGCTCGCGGACGGCCGCCGGGTCCATCGGTGAGCCGGGCCGGATCAGCGCGGAGAGCGGCTGCCCGTCGACGAGCTCCATGACGAGGTAGGGCCGGTGCACGCCGGAGCCGTCGGCGGCCGCGGCCTCGCCGAAGTCGTAGACGGTGGCGATGTTGGGGTGGTGCAGCGACGCGGCGTGCTGGGCCTCGACCTCGAAGCGGGCGCGGAACGACGGGTTGTCGGCGAACTCGTTCTTGAGCACCTTCACCGCGACCTGACGGCTGAGCGACGTGTCGGTCGCGCGCCAGACCTCGCCCATGCCGCCGGTGGCGATGCGCGCCTCGAGCCGGTAGCGCCGGGCGTCGTCGGCGAAGCCGAAGCCCGAGTCCTGGGTGGGGGGCTGCTCGCTCACTTGACGACCGCTTCCATGACTGCCTTGGCGATCGGGCCGCCGTAGACGCCACCGGCGATCTCGCCGCGCGGGATGTCGGCCTTCTGGATCATCACCGCGACCGCCACCTCGGGGTTGTCGGCCGGCGCGAAGGAGATGAACCAGGCGTACGGCGGGACGTCGTTGATCCCGCTCTGGGCGGTGCCGGTCTTGCCGGCGACCGAGATGCCCGGGATCGCGCCGTACGAGGCCGTTCCGTTGTCGACCGTGTCGACCATCAGCTTGGTCACCTCGCTCGCGGTGGTCGCCGAGACCGCCTGGGAGAGCTCCTCCGGGTCGGTCTTGTGGACCACGTCGAGGTCGGCGTCCTGCTGCTCGTCGACCAGGTACGGCTTCATCACGGTGCCGCCGTTGGCGAGGCCGGCCGCGACCATCGCCATCTGGAGCGGGGTGGCCGCGACCTCGAACTGGCCGAAGCCGGTCTGGCCGAGCTCGGCGGCGTTGATGTCCGTCGGGAACACCGACACGGCCTGGGGGCTGATGTCGTCGAAGTAGTGCTGGTTGAAGCCGAAGCCCTCGGCCGTCTTGGCCATGTCCTCGGCTCCGACCTCGCCCGCGAGGGCGGCGAAGGTGGTGTTGCAGGACTGCTCCATCGCCTGGCTGAAGGGGATCCGGGTGCCGTTGGCGCCGCAGTCGCGGCCCTCGTTGTCGATCAGGCCGGATTCGCCGTGGGTGAGCGGGAGCTGGTAGGTCACACCACCGGGCACCGTGTCGCTGGCCGTGTAGAGGCCCTTCTCGATCGCGGCGGCGGCGGTGACCACCTTGAACGTCGAGCCCGGAGGGAGCCGGGTCTGGATGCCCCGGTTGAGCAGCGGCTGGGCGGGATCCTTGTTGAGCCGGTTGTAGGTGTCGTTGGCCGCGGACAGGTCGTGCGACGCGAGCTTGTTGGGGTCGTAGGTCGGCAGCGACACCATGGCCAGCACCTTGCCGGTGGAGGGCTGGAGCGCGACGACCGAGCCCTGCACGTTGGGCCCGAGCGCCTTGAGCCCGTCGTACGCCGCCTGCTGGGCGTCCGGGTCGATCGTCAGCTGGACGTTGCCGCCCTTGGTCGGGTTGTTGCTCAGCAGGTCGACGAGCTTGGTGACGAAGAGCCGCGAGTCGTCACCGGAGAGCACGTCGTTCTGGCTGCGCTCGAGGCCGGTCTGGCCGAAGTAGGAGAACCACCCGGTGATGGGGGCGTACACGAACGGCTTGGGGTAGGTGCGCTGGAACTTGTACTCGTCGTGGCTCTCCACGCTCTCGGCGACCGCGGTGCGACCGACCAGGATCGCACCGCGTTCGCGTGAGTAGGCCGCGACCAGCACCCGGCGGTTGAGCGGGTCGTCGTTGAGCTTCCCGGCCTTCCAGTACTGGAGATAGGTGGCGTTGAGCATCAGCGCCAGGAAGAGCAGGAGGCAGAAGATGGAGATCGTGCGGATCGGCTTGTTCATCAGAGCTTGACCACCTGGGTGGAGTCCATGTCGATCGCGGCCGTGTCGTCCGAGAGCTGCGGGACCGGGCGTCTCGCCTGGTCGGAGATCCGCAGCAGGATCGCGATGATCACCCAGTTGGCGATCAGCGAGGAGCCGCCGTACGAGAGGAACGGGGTGGTGAGGCCGGTGAGCGGGATCAGACCGGTGACGCCGCCGACGACCACGAACACCTGGAGGGCCAGGACGCTGCCGAGACCGGTGGCGACCAGCTTGCCGAAGCCGTCGCGGCAGATGAGCGCGGTGCGCAGCGCCCGCTCGACGATCAGGCCGTACATGAGGATGACGGCCATCACCGCGGTCAGGCCGAGCTCCTCTCCGATGGAGGAGAGGATGAAGTCGGAGTTGGCGTAGGGGACCCGGTTGGGGTCGCCGCCGCCGAAGCCGCGGCCGATCAGGCCGCCCCAGCCCATGCCGAACATCGCCTCGACCGGCTGGAAGGCCTGGTCGCTGGTGCCCTCGCCGTAGTAGTCGAACGGGTGCCGCCAGATGTCGAAGCGGATCCGGACGTGGCCGAAGAGGTAGTAGGACAGGGTGGCGCCGCCGAGGAACAGCAGCCCGCCGACGACCAGCCAGCCCGGCCGCTCGGTCGCGACGTACAGCATGATCAGGAAGAGGCCGAAGAACAGCAGGCTGGACCCGAGGTCGTGCTGGAAGACCAGGATGCCGAGGCTGACCAGCCACATCGCGAGGATCGGGCCGAGGTCACGGCCTCGGGGCAGGTCGACGAAGAGCACCCGGCGGCCGGCGAGGGCGAGGGCGTCGCGGTGGAGCACGAGGTAGCCGGCGAAGGCGATGACGAGCAGGACCTTGGCGACCTCGCCTGGCTGGAAGCTGAACGGGCCGAGGTGGATCCAGATCCGGGCGCCGTTGATGGTGCGCCCGATGCCGGGCAGCATCGGCAGCAGCAGCAGGACGATCGCGGCGAGCCCGCTGGTGTAGGTGAATCGCTGGAGGACCCGGTGGTCGCGGATCGCGACCAGGGTGACGACGAAGAGGAGCAGGCCGAGCGACATCCAGATCAGCTGCTGCTGCGCGAAGCCGCCGCTGTCGCCGGCAGCCTCCTTGGCCAGGTCGATCCGGTGGATGACCGCCAGCCCGAGCCCGTTGAGCGCGGCCACGACGGGGAGCAGCACCGGGTCGGCGTACGGCGCGACCAGGCGGATCACCACGTGCGCGCCGATGATCAGCGCGGCCAGCCACCCGCCGTACGGGACGAGGTCGGTGGGCACCTCACCCTCGACGCCGATGCCGACGGCGGCGTACGCCCCGACGCCGACCGCGAGCGCGAGCACCAGGAGGAAGAGCTCGGCGCCCCGGCGACGCCGGTGCACGAACCCCATGAGTGCGTTGGTCTGGGGCATGCTCAGCCGTCCGCCGGGGATTCCTCGGACGCCTGCCGGGCGGCCAGGTCCTGGACCTTCGCCTCGGCGTCCTCGATGTTGTCGTAGGCGATGCCCTCGCGCACCCGGTCGGCCTCGATCTCGCTGAGCCGGTCGACCTGCACGTCGGAGGTCTCGAAGAGCGTGTTCAGCGAGACGCCGGGCAGCTCGGCGTTGACGCCGCGGAAGATGACGACGGCGCCGCCGTCCTCGCCGACGAAGTACTGGTCCTGGCTCCACGACCAGGCAGCGGCGAGCACGAGCCACAGGACGCCGACCAGGGCGACCAGCGCGCACAGCCGCTTGAGCCAGACGAACCGGCGCGGCGGGCGAGGGGCGTAGCGGGCCTGCTCGGGGTCGATCGGGTCGTTGGTGATCGCGCCGTCGGGCAGGTCGGCGGTGATCGGCTCGAGCTCGCCGGTGTCGCCGGCCCGGTGGCCGCGGAACAGGCCGCCCATGCCACCGCCGGCACGCTGCCGGGGGAGCCGGCGTTCGGCCGCGGCGCCGACGACGACCGGCTCCGACTCCTCGGCCGGCGCGGCGTCGAGGACGTCGGCGACGATGCAGGTGACGTTGTCGGAGCTGCCGGCCTCGAGGCTGGCGCGGACCAGCTCGACGGCGGCGAAGTCGGGGCCGCCGGTCGCCAGGATGTCGGCGAGCCGCCCGTCGTCGAGCACGCCGCTCGCGCCGTCGCTGCAGAGCAGCAGCCGGTCGCCGACGGCGAGCTCGATCACGAAGAGGTCGGGCTCGCTGTCGCTCACCCCGTCGATCGCGCGGAGGATGAGGTTGCGGTGGGGGTGGACCCGCGACTCCTCCTCGGTGATCCGGCCCTCGTCGATGAGGCTCTGCACGAACGTGTGGTCGGACGTGAGCTGGGTGATCTCGCCGCCGCGGAAGAGGTAGGCGCGGCTGTCGCCGACGTGGCCGACGCCGATCCGGGAGCCGTCGAAGAGCGTGAGCGTGGCGGTGGTGCTGGTGCCGCTGAGGGCGGGGTCTTCCTCGACGAGCTCGACGATCCGGTCGTGGGCGCGGTGCACGGCGCCGGCGATCCGGGCGAGGAGGTCGTGGCCGGGGTCGCCGGTGCCCGGGACATTGTCGGGCGACTCGTCGAGGCGGCGCAGCTGCTGGATCGCGGTCGCCGAGGCGATGTCGCCCCGGGCGGCACCGCCGACGCCGTCGCAGACCGCGAGCAGCCAGGGGCCGGCGTACCCGGAGTCCTGGTTGTCCTTGCGGACCCGGCCGACGTCGGAGGTCGCGGCGTACTGGAGGTGCAGGCCGGCGGGCGAGGAACCCTGCGGATCCAGGGGGGCGGGAGAGTCGGTCATCCGGCTACTTCCTGAGCTCCAGGATCGTCTTCCCGATGCGGACCTGCGTGCCGATGGTGATCGTCGTCGGCTGCGTGATCCGCACCGTCCCGACATACGTGCCGTTGGTGGAGCCGAGGTCCTCGACGAACCACTGGTCGCCGGACGCGGCGATCCGGGCGTGGCGGGTGGAGACGTAGTCGTCGTCGAGCCGGATCGCGGCGTCGGTGCCCCGGCCGATCAGGACCGGGCCCTGCGCGAGGTCGGCGCGCTCGCCGGCGCTGGAGCCCTCGGTCACGAGCACGTGGGTCGGGGAGCTGCGGCGCTTGGCGGGCTTCGCCGGCTTGGGCGCCTTGCCCGTCGTGCCGCGGGCTGCCTCGGGGACGCGCGCGCCGAACATGTCGGAGCGGATGACCGAGATCGCCGAGAGAACGAAGATCCAGAGGATCGCCAGGTAGGCGACCCGGATGAGGAACAGCGTCAGTTCGGACATCCTCAGCCCTCCTCGACGACCCGGACGGTCATCGTGGTGTTGCCGATCTTGACCTGGGAGCCGTCGTGCAGCCCGGCCTGGGTGATCCGGTGGCCGTCGACCAGCATGCCGTTGGTCGAGCCGAGGTCGTGGACCTCGATCGCGATCCCGGACTCGCCCCCGGTGACCGTGAACTCGATGTGGCGCCGGCTCACCCCCGGGTCGTTGATCCGCACGTCCGCGTCGGTGCCGCGGCCGATGACCAGCCCGGGCGGCTGCAGGGGGTGGCGGGTGCCGTTGACCTCGAGCACGGCCCGGGCGCGACGGGTCTGGGTGTGCGTGGCGCTGCCGGTGACCTTGGCCTGAGCGCGGCTCTTGATCCGGAACCGGCCGGTGGTGAGGTCCTCGGCGGACTCGAAGGCGATCGTCACCGGGCCCGGGAAGACGTAGCCCTGGTGGTCGGCGTGGTCGCGCAGCTGGGTGACCAGCTCGTCGGCGAGCGCCGAGTCGTACGGCGCGAGCCGCTCGAGGTCGGTCGGGGACAGCTCGACGTGGAAGTCGTTGGGGACCAGCCGGCGGTCGCGCGAGAGGATCTGCGCGTTGTTGTCGCACTCGCGCTGGAGGGCGGCAGAGATCTCCACGGGCTGCACCGCCGAGCGGAAGGCTCGGGCGAACGCGCCGGAGATCATCTGCTCGAGCCGGTGCTCGAGCTTCTGGAGTCCGCCCACGTCGCCTCCTTCCGTCCACGTCCGGTGGGTCGTGCCCGCTGCGCGGTCGGTCGAACCGCTGACGGCAGGGCGTGCCACCCCGACCGGCGGCCGGGCTGCGACCGATCGTAACGGGGTCGTGAGAGGGGGTGCGGGACGCCCACCCGACCCCCGTGGCCCGGTTTGGGACAAACAAGCGCGCTGGGATACCGTTAGCCCGCTTCACGCGCGAGTGGCGGAACGGCAGACGCGCTGGCTTCAGGTGCCAGTGTCCGAAAGGGCGTGGGGGTTCAAATCCCCCCTCGCGCACACGAAGCACTTCGGCCCCTGGCCTGCGAAAACGCAGACCGGGGGCCGAAGTGCATTTCGCCTAAATGCACTCCCGTACACACGGCCCTCTGTCGGTGCCCGCGATTAGCGTCCGGCCATGACGACAGGAGACACCGATGCGCAAGGTCGAGACCCTCACCAACGGCGACGGGACGACCACCTACCGGGTGCGGTTCCGGCACGGGACCAGTCCGAAGACCGGCAAGCCGCTGCAGACCTCGGAGTCGTTCACGAAGAAGAGCGACGCCGAGACCTTCTCGAAGTGGCTCGACGCGCTCGGCCCGCAGGGCGCGCTCGACAAGCTCTACGAGGGCGAGCAGGAGAAGGGGATCCCGACGCTCGACGAAATCGCCGCCGACCACATCCGGCTGCTGACAGGCATCGAGGACGGGACCCGCCTCGGGTACGAGCGCCTCTGGTCCCGGAGCTGGGGCCACCTGATCGGATCGACCCGCGCCGACCAGCTCACCGCGGACATCGTCCGCCAGGCCGTGAACGACCTGGCCGTCGGCAAGGGCGCGACCGGCGAGGCCTACTCGACGAAGAGCCTCGAGAACCAGCGCGGACTGCTCTCGGGCGTCGTCGCCCGGTGCATCGAGCTCGGCCACCTCAACCGCAACCCAGCCAAGGGCGTCCGCCTGCCGGAGGGCCGCCGCGTCGCCGTCGATTCCGACGACGACGAGGACGACGCCGAGATGGTCTGCATGACCCACGAGGAGTGGGACGCGCTCTACGACACCTTCCACCCGCACTACCGGCCGTTCCTCCGCTTCCTGGTCGGCACCGGCTGCCGATGGGGAGAGGCCGTCGTCCTCCGCCGCGGCGACGTCGACCTCGGCGCCCGGACCATCAAGATCCGCCGCGCGCTCAAGTGGTCCAGCGACGGCGCCCGCGTGATCGGCCCGCCGAAGACGAAGAAGGGCCGCCGGACCGTCGCGCTCCCGGCCGAGGTCGTCGAGGACCTTCGGCCGCTCCTCGACGGCAAGGCCGGTCGCGACCTCGTCTTCACCGCGCCCCGCGGCGGCATGATCGTCCACCGCACCTTCTGGTCGAAGAACTGGCGCCCGGCGCTCTGGCGCGCCCAGCACTGCCCGACGCACACCCGGGCGGCCTGCCAGTGCGGGACCGGCGAGCCCCAGCGCTGCAAGCTCCACAAGACCCCGCCGGCGCCGTGCGGCTGCGCAGGCACCCTCGCCCAGGCGCCACGGATCCACGACTTGCGCCACACCCACGCGTCCTGGTTGCTCGCCGCCGGCACGCCGATCCACGTCGTCCAGGCCCGCCTCGGCCACGAGTCGATCCAGACGACCGTCGACACCTACTCCCACCTACTCCCGGACGCCCAGCTCCTCGCGGCCGACGCCGCGTCCCAGGCGTTCGCCGGCCGGACCTCGACCGGGTCCTGGCTGCCGCGGGTCCAGTCGCTCCCGGACGACGCGCTGCGCCAGCTCGCGGCCGCGCTCGCCGATGAGGCCGAGCACCGCGGGCTGCAGCTCGGCCCGATGGCGATCGACGCCGCGTGACCGGGCTCGTCCGCAGGTGCGGCTGAGCGCAGGCGGGGTGATATGGCCCCTCGACGCGGTCCCCTCCGCGGTCGGACGTGCCGGACAGCGCGAAACGACGATGATCTGCGCCGCTAGATGTGATGCCCAGCCAGGTTGTCCAACCTGGTGATGGGTGCCGCTTCCCCAATTGCTGGTGGGGCCGGTGGTGGTTGTACTCGTGGACCCATGCTGGCAGAGCGGCCAGCCGGGCTGATTCGGAGTTGTAGAACTTCTTGAAGGCCCAGCCCTCGGCGAGGGTGCGGTGGGAGCGCTCGATCTTGCCGTTGGTCTGGGGCCGGTAGGGCCGGGTCTTCTTCGGTGTGATCTTCAGTTCGACGCAGATGTCGCGCCACAAGTGGGATCGGTAGGCGCTGCCGTTGTCACTGAGCACGCGCCGGACGGTCACGCCGCGTATTGTTGGATCCGCCTGCTAGCAGCGATTTTTTCTGTCAGGATCCGGGGCATGTCTCAACATCTTTCCCGGGGCAGGTTCGCTGCCTGCGTTGGTGCGGTAATCGTCGTGGCTGTTGGCGGGGGAGCGGTCGCTGCGACCTCTGGTCCGTCCGACAAGGCGGCCTCAAAGGTCCTTACGGCGTGCGCGAGCGTCAAGACTGGCGTCATGCGGGTCCCGTCGAGTGCGAAGCCGTGCGTCACCGAGGGTCCTCGCGCGTCTCGGGAGCGGGTGCTCACCTGGAACCAGGAAGGCATGCCCGGCGCAGACGGGGCCGACGGTGCTACCGGGGTTGCTGGGTCGCCGGGTCCGGCAGGTCCCAGCGGGGCGCCGGGGACACCAGGCTTGACTGGCCCGACTGGGCCGAGTGGTGCTCCTGGCTCGACTGGGCCGACCGGGCCGAGTGGCGCGCCTGGCTCGGCCGGTCCGAGCGGAGAACCCGGGGTCGCCGGACCTGCCGGCCCCACCACCATGATGTCCAGCGGTCTGTTCACGATCGCTCAGAGTGACCAGAACTACCCCGACATCGATGTCTACCTGCCCGCGACCGGCTTCTCGGGTGTCAACGTGCCGGCCACGCGGGTCGACTTCGACAGCGCTGACGAGCCTCGGGCTGGGGAGCACCCCAGTGTGGCTCAGGTGATCGGCCAGGACCAGACGGTCACGGGCATCTCCGTGAACTTCGGCAAGACGACGGGCCAGACAGCCTTGCGGGTGCAGCCGTACCTGCTGGTCTCTGCGGGCGGCACCGGGCCGTTTTTCGTCGCCGCCGGTTGCCCCCAGATCTACCTGCCCGACTCCCTTGCGGTGTCGGAATCTTGTGGCGATCTGTCGATCGCGCTGGAGGCCGGTGATGAGATCGCTCTCTACATCCACGCGTACACGGACAGCACGTCTGACGGGCCGGCCGACTTCTACGGATCGTTCGCGGTCACGACGTCAACCCCCTGACCGCTGCTCGCGGAGCCGGGTCTAGCGAGCCACGGTTGCGCCGTGATCTGGGAGGACGGCAGCACGTTCGCCCGTCAGGACCCGGAGTCCGAGTAGCCGCGCCTCTAGGCACCCTGCTCGTCATAGGGGCGGTGCCGGGACCATCCCGAGCCCGAGCGGCACAGGAGCACGGTCGGCGACCATCGCGGGGCGAGCCAGACCGCCGACAGGCCGGCGAGATCAGGAATGTCGTCGGGGAGCCCGTCACCGAACGCGAGCGCGTAGAACCCAGCGAACGGGGCCCCGGTGTCGTCGACGATCAAGAAGAGGTGCGTCTCGTCATACCCGCTGCGGAGCAGCTTGGAGACCTTCCGTTGGCACCGATCCGACCGGAGTTCGTCCTCGAGCCACCCAGGAACGGCCGAGAGGTCGCCGACGGCAGCGCCACCCTTCGAGGACGGGACGACCATCGCCCGGCCGGCGTAGCTGGTGCTTTCCGGGTGCCCGTAGATCTGCACGTCGGTCGCGTCGAGCCACGCGCTCCACTCGTCTGCGCCGTGCAGGTGCCGGACGTGAGACCTGATCGACGGGTTCGTGACGTTGTGCGACTCGCACCACCGGGCGAGCTTGGGGATCTCCTCGCGGATTCGCTTGATACTGGTGCTAGGCGGGATCTGGACCGACCAGCCCCAGTGGCAACCGGGGAGCTCCCACGCGAAGTCCTCGGCAGCGAGCAGCGTCTCGACTTCGTGGGCGGTCGGGTCCGTGAGCGTCGTGATCTCCAGTGCCGCGGGCGACGATCCCACGACGTGGATCAGGGCGTCGACAGCACCTGGTAGTAGGGGGTCGACGACATGTCGAAGCGCTCGCGGACGGCGGTCTCCTTCGCGCCCGCGTACTTCCACCATTGCTGCTCGAAGTCGAGGATCTCGCGTTCCAGATCGCCGAGCCCGGCGCCAGTGCTGTCGGTCATGCAGCGGATCGTGACAGCGACCGCCGACAGGGTGTGCACGAGATACACACAGAGACACAAAGCGAGCGGCTACAA
>JAOPXG010000026.1 GCA_025965275.1 Nocardioides sp. | reverse complement strand
ACGAGCGTCGGCACGGTGATCTTCGTCAGGTCGTCGCGGAAGTCGGTGCCGCCGAAGGCGTCCATGCAGCCCAGCGCTGCGTCCTGGTCCGACTGCTTGCACGACGCGAGTGACTCCTGGCGCTGCTCCTCGGAGACCTTCAGCTCGTCACCGGCGCTGAAGAACTGCGTCGTGAAGTCGTCGAAGAACGCGTCGCGGTCGTTCTCCAGGCCGCTGCGCATCTCCTGTGCGGCGTCCTCGGTCAGCGGACCGTCGGGGTTGTCGTCGCTCTTCAGGAGGTACGGCGGCACCGCGCCCGCGAAGACCACGCTGTGCAACCGGTCCTCGCCGTACGTCGCGACGTAGCGGGCCACCTCGCCGCCGCCCATCGAGAAGCCGACGAGCGTCACGTCGGTGAGGTCGAGGTCCTTCAGGACCTGGTCGAGGTCGCCGGTCAGGGCGTCGTAGTCGTAGGCGTCGCCGGGGTCGGACTTGCCGAACCCTCGTCGGTCGTAGGACACCACGCGGTAGCCGGCGTCCTTGAGGGCCGGGATCTGCTCCGACCAGGAGGTGTGGGAGAGCGGCCAGCCGTGGATGAGGACGACCGGACGGCCGTCGCCGCCGGCGTCGAAGACGTGGATGTTGCCGGTGCTCTCGTTGTCGGTCTCGTTGTCATCAGCCATGTCGGTTCGTACCCCATCCCGGATCAGAGGATTCGTGCGCGGGCCATCGCGACCAGCTCGACGAGGTCGGGCTCGGGGTCGGGCAGCGCGTCCACCGGCCACCAGCGCACGTCGAGCGACTCGTCGCTGACCGCGTGCACGGCGTCGGCGGGCGCGACCGCCACGAAGCGCACGTCGAGGTGGTGCACGTCCCCGGCCGGACCGCAGAACGGGACCGCATGCTCGCTGAGCTGGACCGGCACCGGGTCCAGCGTCAGCCCGGTGAGGCCGGACTCCTCGGTCGCCTCCCGCGCGGCGGCGCCGGCGAGGGTCGCGTCGCCCGGCTCGCAGTGCCCGCCGAACTGGAACCAGCGGTGCGCCTTCGCGTGCAGGGTGAGCAGCGCGGCGCCCCCGTCGGCGCTGAGCACCAGCGTGCTGGCGGTGACGTGATCGGGCCGGCACTCACGGGTCAGCCCGTCGGGGCGCGCGCGCAGGTGCTCGACGTACCGCTCCCGCAAGCTCTCCTGGACGACGGTCGGCGCCGGCCAGTCGGTGAGGACGGCCAGCGCGTCGGCGTGGAGACTCACTCCTCGGGGGAGCCGGTGCTGTCGTCGCCGAGCAGCTTCATCAGCTCGGCGTCGAAGTCCTCGGAGCTGAGCTCGGCAGGCGCCGAGGCGTCCTCGCGGAAGCCCAGCGGGTCGTCGAGATCGGCGGCGGAGGGCAGCAGGTCGGGGTGCATCCAGACGCCGTCGCGCGCCTCGGTGCCCTGGCGGGTGCGCAGCGAGCCCCACAGCGTGGAGGCGTCGCGCAGCCGGCGCGGCCGCAGCTCGAGCCCGACCAGGGTCGCGAAGGTCTCCTCGGCGGGGCCACCGGCGGCGCGGCGGCGCCGGAACGCCTCCTGCAGCTTCGTGGCGCTCGGCATCCGCTCGGCGGTGGCCTGGCCGACGACCTCGTCGACCCAGCCCTCCACCAGCGCGAGGGTGACCTCGAGCCGCTGGAGCGCGGCGTCCTGGGCGGGGGAGCGGGGCAGGTCGAACATGCCGCCGTCGAGCAGCTGCTGCATCGACTCCGGGTTGGCCGGGTCGACGCCGCGCATCTGCTCCTCGATCTGGCTCTGGATGCCCTCGGCGTTGATCTCGATGCCGCGGGCGTAGTCGGCGACGGCGCCGATGAGGTGGTCGCGCAGCCACGGCACGTGGGCGAAGAGCCGCTGGTGGGCGGCCTCGCGCAGGGCCAGGTAGAGGAGGACGTCGTCCTCGCTGACGTCGAGGCCCTCGGCGAAGGCGGTCACGTTGGCCGGCACGATCGCGGCCTTGCCGGCTGCGGCGAGCGGCAGCCCGATGTCGGAGACGCTGAGGACCTCGGCGGCGAGCGCACCGAGCCCGGAGCCGACCTGCTGGGCGAGCATGCCGCCCACGGCCTTGCCGAGGATGCCGAGCAGCGGGCCGGACATCGCCCGCGCCTCCTCGGGCAGCGCGCCGCCGAGAGCCTGCACGGACGACTCCGCGATCGGCTCGACGAGCACCTTCCACACCTCGGTCGTGCCGACGATCCACTCGGCCCGGCTCCAGGCGGCGGTCGAGGTCACGCCGGACGGGAACGCCGTGGTCTCGTCGAGCCAGTGGTCGGCGAGACGGACCGCGTCGGCGACCGCGTCCTGCTGCTTCTTGCCGGGTGACGGGTCGGGGGACTGGGCCACGGCCTTGCGGGCCATGTCGAGCGCGAAGTCCCAGTTCACCGGGCCGTCGTGCGGCTGCATCAGGAACTGGATCTGGTTGAAGAGCTGGCCGAGGTCGGGCATGCCCGCGGGCAGGCCTCCGGCGGCGCCACCGGCGCCACCCATCATCTGGCCGAAGAACTGCTCGAAGGGCGTGCCCTTGAAGGGGTTCTGGCCGTCGTCGGGCGTCTCGCCCGGCTTGTCGTTCATGCCTCCACGGTACGCGGGTCGTGGTCGCCGTGATCTAGGACATGTCTCCCACGTCGATGGCCTACTACGCGTGGGAGGCATGCCCTAGGGTCGGCCCGTGACTTCTGTCGTACGCCTCGTGGACCTCCGCGAGACCCCGCTCGACGTCGCCGAGGTCGTAGCCGCCCTCGAAGACGAGGCCGCCGGCGGCCTCACGCTCTTCGTCGGCCGGGTGCGCGACCACGACGGGGGCCGCGACGTCGACGGGCTCGACTACACGGCCCACCCCACCGCGCTCGAGAAGCTGCGCGAAGTCTGCGAGCGGGTAGCCGACGAGTACGACGTGCACGGCCTCGCCGCCGTGCACCGGGTCGGCACGCTCGCGATCGGCGACATCGCCGTCATCGTTGCCACGACGTCCTCCCACCGCGGCGACGCCTTTGCCGCCTCGCGGGCGCTCATCGACACCCTCAAGGCCGAGGTGCCGATCTGGAAGCACCAGCGCTTCGAGGACGGCACGGACGAATGGGTCGGCACGCCGTAGCCGTCGTCGCGCGAGCCTCCCCGGGGACGGGGTCCGGCTTCCGTAGGCTCGCACCGTGGAGATCCTGCTCTGGCTGGTGCCGTCGGTCGTCGTCACGGTCGTGGCGATGCTCTGGGTGGGCTGGCTGGGCCGCGAAGGACGCGGCGAGGTGGACCGCGACGTCGCCGTACGACGCCTCGCCTCCGCGCTGGAGCCCGACGCCAAGCGGCGTCGCCGGCCGGCGCCCGGGTACGCCGCCGTGCAGCCCGAGCGGGACCGCAGCACCGGCATCGCCGTGCGCCCCTCGCGCCGCGTCTCCTAGGCGCTCGGCACTCGCTTGCAGGGGTTTGAGAGGCTTGGCGCCATGACGCAGCGCACCCTTGCCGGCCTTCTCGCCGTGCCGCTGCTCATCGCGCTGTGGGTGACCGCCGCGTTCGTGCCGCTGCCGTACGTCACCTACGAGCCCGGGCTCACCCTCGACGTGCTCGGGTCGGCCGACGGCAAGGAGATCATCCAGGTCGAGGGCGCCAAGGCCTACCGCGACGACGGCGAGCTGCGGATGACCACGGTCTACGTCTCCCAGCCCCGGCCCAAGGGCCGAAACAACCTCTTCGAGCTGATGCACGACTGGCTGAGTGACGAGGACGCGGTCTACCCCTACAGCGCGATCTACGCCGACCACCAGACGGTCGAGCAGAACCGCGAGGAGGGGCAGGCGGAGATGACCTCGTCCCAGGACGCCGCCACCGCGGTGGCCCTCGAGGAGCTCGGGTACGACGTGACCGAGCCCGTCGTCGCCGACGTGACCAAGGGCGCCCCCGCCGACGGCGAGCTCGAGGTCGGCGACGTGATCGTCGAGGTCGACGGCACCGCCGTCTCCAACTCGACCGAGGTGGTCGACGCCGTCACCGCCGCGCCGGTCGGCGAGCCGGTGAAGTTCGTCGTCCGCCGCGACGGCAAGCGCCAGGAGGTCACGGTCACTCCGGCCTCCGCCGACGGCAAGCCCCAGGTCGGGATCCAGGTCGGCACCCAGACCAAGAAGGACCTCCCGATCCAGGTCACCGTCAACATCGACCCGGGCATCGGCGGCCCCAGCGCCGGCCTGATGTTCTCCCTCGGCATCTACGACACCCTCACGCCCGGCTCGTTGACCGGCGGCGAGACGATCGCCGGCACCGGGACCATGGACGCGGCCGGCACCGTCGGACCGATCGGCGGGATCCAGCAGAAGATCGTGGGCGCGCGCGACGCCGGCGCCGGGCTGTTCCTGGTGCCGCCGGACAACTGCGCCGACGCGCTCGGCGCCCCGAACGGCGACATGCGGCTGGTCGAGGCGCCGACGATGCACAGCGCGCGCGAGTCCATCGAGGCGTGGGTCAAGGACCCGGACGCCGACCTGCCGAGCTGCAAGGCGGCCTCGTGACCGACGTGCCCAGCGACGTGCCCAGCGACCCGGACGCCCCTGACGAGAGCTACGACCCGATGCTCGGCGTCGACCCGGCGCTGGCCGCGGCCGTGCTCGAGATCGAGGGCCACATCGCCGCCGACGGCTGGGACCAGACCGCCCGTCTCTACGCGCTCGTCGACACGGCCGCGCTCGTGGAGCGCGAGCCCGCGCTCGCCTCGATGATGGGGCTCGACTCGGCCTCGGCGCAGGGCTCGCTGACCCCGATCGAGCAGGACCACCTCGCGCCGGACCAGCTGCTGGAGGTCGTGCTCGAGACGATCGTGTGGCCGTCGGAGGTGGCGGGCTGCGCGGCGGTCGTCGAGCGGCTGGTGCTGCCTCCGGACGCCGACGAGCACATCCCGGGTGACCGCCAGTCGGCCGAGGAGTTCGCTCGCGAGCACCCCGACCGGCAGGAGGTGCGGATCGTGGCGGGCGTGACCCGCGCGGGCGCGACGTACTGTGCGCTGCGGTTGCGGGCCCACGACGACGACCAGTCGGTCGTCGGTGGAGCCGACCTGGTGCCGGGGCTGCTGCAGCTGCTCGGTGCCACGCTGGACGAGACCGGCGACGACGCCGGCAACGAAGGGGAGAGCCAGGCATGAGCGACATCTTCGACGAGGAGTCGGCAGGCACTCCGCCCCCGGCGCGGTCCGGATCGCGCCGGTCGCGGGCGCTGATCATCACCGCGATCGTGCTGGTGCTCGCCTTCCTCGGCCTGAGCACCTTCGCGTCGCTCTACACCGACCGGCTCTGGTACCAGTCCGGCGGCTACGCCGAGGTGTTCAACACCCTCTTCTGGACCAAGACCATCCTGTTCCTCGTCTTCGGCGTGGTGATGGCGCTCGCCGTCGGCGTCAACATCTACCTCGCCTACCGCTTCCGGCCGTTCTTCCGGCCCAACTCCCCGGAGCAGAACGGGCTGGACCGCTACCGCGAGGCGGTCACCCCGATCCGCACCTGGCTGCTGCTCGGCGTCGCGCTGGTGATGGGGGCCTTCGCCGGCAGCTCGGCGATCGGCGAGTGGCGCAACTACCTGCTCTGGCGCAACGGCGTGCCGTTCCACCAGAAGGACGCCTGGTTCAAGAAGGACATCGGGTTCTACGTCTTCGACCTGCCGTGGCTGCACTACCTGATCGACTACGCGATGGCGGTGCTCGTCATCTCGTTGATCGCCGCGGCCGTCGTGCACTACCTGTACGGCGGGATCCGCCTGCAGACGCCGCGGGACCGGTTCTCCGGTGCGGCCCAGGCCCAGCTCTCCGTGCTGCTCGGGCTCTTCGTGCTCGCCAAGGCCGCCGACTACTGGTTCGACCGCTACGACCTGGTCAACCAGGGCGGCGGGCTGATCACCGGCATGACCTACACCGACGACCACGCGGTGCTGCCGGCCAAGAACATCCTGGCGGGCATCGCCGTCATCTGCGCGGTGCTCTTCTTCGTCAACGTCTGGCGCCGCACCTGGCTGCTGCCGTCGGTGGGCCTCGCGCTGCTCGCGGCCTCCGCGATCCTGCTCGGCCTGATCTGGCCCGGCATCGTGCAGCAGTTCCAGGTCAAGCCCTCCGAGGCGGACAAGGAAGAGCCCTACATCAAGGCCAACATCGACGCCACGCGCACGGCGTACGACGTGGCGGGTGTCAAGGTCCAGAAGTACACGCCCTCGTCCGCCGCGGCCTCGGCGCAGCTGACCCAGCTCGCCACCGAGACGTCGTCGGTGCCGCTCGTCGACCCGCTGGTCGTCCGCGACGCCTTCGAGCAGGTGCAGCAGAGCCGTGCCTACTACTCGGTCGCCGACGTCCTCGATGTCGACCGCTACAAGATCGACGACACCGACCGGGCCCTGGTGCTCGGCGTCCGCGAGCTCGACCAGAGCGGCATGAACGACAACGACAAGAACTGGTCGAACCTGCACACCGTCTACACGCACGGCAACGGGATCATCGCGGCCTACGCCAACCAGCGCCCCGAGGACAACAGGTCGGAGATCAACAACACCGACGACGCCAGCGACAGCGACCAGAGCGGTCTGGTCTGGGCGCAGGGGATCAACTCCGGTGAGGACGGGCTCCGCAAGTCGGTCGGCGACTTCGAGGACCGCATCTACTACGGCGAGCAGAGCCCGGAGTACTCCGTCGTGGGCAAGGCGTCGGCCGACTCCAAGGACGTGGAGCTGAACCTGCCCACCGGCGGCGCCGACGACACCCAGACCACGACGTACGACGGGAAGGGCGACGCGAGTGTCGGCGGCTTGTTCAACCAGCTGATGTTCGCCACGAAGTTCAGCGAGCCGAACTTCCTGCTCTCGGGCCGGGTGAACGAGAACAGCAAGGTCCTCTACAACCGAAGCCCCCGGGACCGGGTCGAGAAGGTCGCGCCGTGGCTCACGGTCGACAGCGACCCGTACCCCGCCGTGGTCGACGGCCGCGTCCTGTGGATCGTCGACGGCTACACGGTCACGGACCGCTACCCGAGCTCGGAGAAGGAGTCGTTCCAGACGATGACCGACGACTCCCTCCAGGACGAGACGGGCCTGCGGACGCTGCCGACCGACGAGATCAACTACATGCGCAACGCGGTGAAGGCGACCGTCGACGCCTACACCGGTGAAGTGACGCTCTACGCGTGGGACGAGGAGGACCCGATCCTGCAGGCCTGGCGCTCGGCCTTCCCCGGCACCGTCAAGGACAAGCAAGACATCCCGGCGGACCTGCTCCAGCACCTGCGCTACCCGAAGGACCTCTTCCAGGTGCAGCGCTACCAGTTCGCGCGCTACCACGTGGTCGACGCCGGCGACTTCTACCAGGGCAACAACCGCTGGCAGGTCCCCGAGGACCCGTACGCCAAGGGCAGGTTCCAGCCGCCGTACCGGCTCTTCGTCGGCGACCCGGACACCAGCGACGAGACCTTCTCGCTGACCTCGGTCTACGTGCCGTTCAACAAGAACAACCTGGCCTCCTTCGTCTCGGTCGACTCCGACGCGACGGACCCTGAGCACTACGGCACCATGCGGGTCCTGGAGCTGACCAACGACCAGACGCCCGGACCGGGCAACGTGGCGAACGAGTTCACCACCGACACCGACGTCGCCAACAAGCTGGCGCAGTTCAGTCGCAGCGGCGCGACGCCGATCCGGGGCAACCTGCTGACCCTGCCGGTCAACGACGGACTGATGTACGTCCAGCCGGTCTACGCCAAGCAGGACCTCTCCGACTCGAGCTGGCCGATCCTGCGCTACGTCCTGGTGAAGTACGGCAACGGCAACATCGGCGTCGGCACGACGTTGCGGCTGGCGCTCGAGGATCTCGTGGGCACCACCGGGACGACCACGCCGCCTCCGGACACGGGCGGCAACGGTGGGGGGAACCCCGGCACGGGAAGCATCAACTCCCAGATCACGCAGAAGCTCGACCTGGCCGATGCCGCCTTCGCCGCCGCCCAGGCAGCGCTCGACGCCGGCGATCTCGGCACCTACCAGGACAAGGTGACGGAGGCCCAGAACTACGTCGCGCAGGCGCTGGCCCTGGCGGACAAGCGGGATGCTGGAAGCTCGGAGTCCCCGGGAGCTGGGTCGTCGGAGTCGCCCAGCAGCTCGACGAGCGAGTCGCCCAGCGAGTCGGCGAGCCCGTCCTCCTGACCCCGATTTGGTCGCCCCGACACCGCCCGGTAGTGTTGCCGTTACCGACGCGGGGTGGAGCAGCTCGGTAGCTCGCTGGGCTCATAACCCAGAGGTCGCAGGTTCAAATCCTGCCCCCGCTACAA
>JAOPXG010000399.1 GCA_025965275.1 Nocardioides sp. | reverse complement strand
CTGGACCGGCACCTCGGCCGGGACGACCGGGACGACCGGCACGACCTCGACCGGCGGCTGGTACGACGGGGGCGGTGAGCTCGGCGGCGGGCTGGTCGGCATCCCCGCGGGTGCGACGTACGGCGCCGGGTCGGCGGGCTGCTCGACGATCGGGTCGGTGAGCGGGTCCGTCAGCGGGTCGCCGTAGCCGGCCGGGCCCCGGGAGCCGGCGCCTCCCGCGGCGCGGGCGTCGCGCCGGGCGGCGTACTCGGCCAGGTCCTCAGGCGTGTACATCCGGTCGCTGGTGTCGTCGTGGTCGTCTCGCGAGCCGGCCGAGCTCCATGCGTCCTGCGACATCGGTGTCCTCCCTCACAGACAGGTGCGTCCTGCTGTGCTGGGTCCTTCCCCCATTTCACGGGGGTCACACGCGTCCCGGGGTCAGAAGTCTCGGCACGCCAGGTCGGCGGCGTACCGGTCCAGCTCCGAGCCGCTGGCCGGGACCCGACACTCCGTGACGGCGACCGGCCGGATCTTCGTGACGGTCGAGTAGTGACCGGTGACGGTGTCGACCGTCGTGCCGTCGTTGTAGGGCGCGCCGCACGCCTTGATCGTCCAGTCCCCGGAGTACGCGAACGAGCCGCGATAGACGAGGTAGAGGCGGTTGCGGTTCGAGTCGTTTCGGATCCGGACCTTGGCCCGGACCTCGTCGACGATCGACATTCCCTCGATGGGCCCGGCGCCCGACACGAGGATCTGGTGCCGCACCTCCCGGGGCAGCTCGACGGAGCGGTCGTCGGGCCGGACTCTCAGCGGGACCAGGTCGGCCCGGGCGAGGTCCAGGTTCGGGCTGCTGAACCCGGAGCCCGGCGCCAGCGCGACCCGGTGGGCGTAGACCACCACGGGCTCCGTGTGGCGCAGCTGGATGGTCGTGCGCGGCACGAAGCCCTCGACGGTGCACTCGTCCACCGGCTCGGCGGTCGCGCGTGTGGACTCGACCGTCGACGGTCCGGAAGGCGACGGGGTCGCCCCCGCCGAGGTCTCGTCCGAGGACGAGCAGCCCGCGAGCACGAGAGTGCCGACGAACACGGCGACGGGGACGCACAGCTTCGTCGATAGGGTCACCACCGCCATGTGCCCCGCTGGGCGTCAGGAAAACCTAGACATCGAGGTCGCCCAGCGCCGCCGCGACCGCGCGGTGGAAGGTCGGGTAGGCGAAGTGCATGCCGCGCAGGGTGGCGACCGGGATCTCGGCGTGCACCGCGGCGGTCAGCAGGCCGAGCACCTCCCCGCCGTACGGCGCCACGACGGTCGCACCCACCAGGATCCCGCGGTCGGCGTCGGCGACCACCTTCACGATCCCGTCCGCCCCGTGGATCCAGCCGCGGCTCGATCGCTCGATCCGGGCGTGCCCGACCGCGACCCGCAGGCCGGCTGCGCGGGCCTGCTCCTCGCTCATCCCGACCGCCCCGATCTCGGGGTCCGTGAAGGTGACCCGGCTGACCGCGCGGTAGTCGGCCCACGGCCCGTCCGCACCGAGCAGATCGCGCACGGCGACCTGGGCCTGGTAGATCGCGACGTGGGTGAAGGCGCCGCGGCCGGTGATGTCGCCGACGGCCCACAGCCGGTCGGCGGCGCGCATCCGCTCGTCGGTGTCGACCCGGTCCGCGTCCGGGTCGAGGCCGACGGTCTCCAGACCGATGTCGGCCAGGTTGGGGCTGCGCCCCGCGGAGACGAGCAGCCGGTCGGCACTGAGCGTCTCGCCGTCGACGTCGACCTCGAAGCCACCGTCGCCGTGCCGCACCGCGTCGATCTGCACCCCGACCCGGAGCTCGACGCCCTCGGCACGCAGCACGGCCGAGATCACCTCGCACGCCTCGACCTCCTCCGGACAGAGCCGGTCCTGCGCCTCGAGCACCGTCACCCGGGTGCCGAAGCGGGCGAACGCCTGGGCCAGCTCCGACCCGATCGCGCCGGCGCCGACGACCAGCAGCGACTCGGGCTGCACGGTCTGCTGCATGACCTCGCGGTTGGTCCAGTACGGCGTGCCCGCGAGGCCCGGGATGGGTGGCACCGCGGGTTCGGTGCCGGTGTTGAGCACGACGCCGAGGCGGGCGCCGTACGTCGTGCCGTCGACCTCGACGACACCTGGCCCGGCGAGCCGGACGTGGCCGCGCACGATCCGCACTCCCGCCTCCTCCAGCGACCCTGCGTGCTGTGCGTCGGTCCAGTCGTGGTTGGCCGAGCGGATCCGCGCGGCGGGACGGCCCCAGTCGGGGTGCACCTCGGCGTGCCCCGCCAGCGCGTCGACGCGGCGGGCCTCGGCGAGCACGTCGGCGGAGCGGATCAGCAGCTTCGAGGGCGTGCAGCCCCAGAACGGGCACTCGCCGCCGACCAGCTCGCGCTCGACGCCGACGACGTCGAGCCCAGCCTCGGCCAGCTTGCGCGCGGCATGCTCGCCACCCGCCCCGAGGCCCAGGACGACGACGTCGGCGGGCGTCACCGGGAGAGGTGCCGGGCCTGCGCGAACGTGAAGAGCCCGAAGCAGGCCAGGCCGACGCCGACGACGCAGAGCAGGAACTGGCCGAAGGGCTGGTCCAGGATCTCGAAGAGCGCCTGGTCGAGACCGCCGGACTTGCTCGACTCATGGGTGACCGCGGCGTAGCAGAACAGGCCGCCGACGACCGCGAAGGCGACGCCCCGGGCGGTGTAACCGGCCTTGCCGAAGGCGATGTAGGCCGTGCCGGTCTTGCCGCTGCGTCCCTCACCGTCGAGCTTGTCGGCGAAGCCCTCGGTCCACGCGCGGTAGAGCTGGAACACCCCGAAGCCGATGATCGCGAGGCCGACGACCGCAACGAGCACCTGGCCCGCCGGGAGGTTCATCAGCTTCGCGGTGAACGTCTCCTCGCCGCCCTTCCCGGAGGAGCCGCTGCCCACCGCGATCTTCACCCCGCTCACGCCGATCACGGTGTACACGATCGCCTTGCCGGCGGACCCGAGCCGCTTGGCGGCGCGCTTCTTGCCCTCCTCGTCGCGGTGGCCGAAGCCCGCTTCGAGGAGCTGCCAGAGCGCGAGGAGGAACATCCCGAGCGAGACGACCCAGATCAGCACGTCGCCGAACGGCTGCTGGGCGAGCTCGCGCAGCGCGCCGGAGCTGGACGGGGCGCCCGAGCGGTCGCCGAAGGCGAGCTGCACGGCGAGCCAGCCGATGAGGACGTAGACGACGCCGTACGCCACGAGCCCGGCACGGGCGACCCAGTCGATCCAGCTGCTCTCGTGAGCCTGGCGGGCCTGGTCGGAGACGCTCATGACAGGTCGGCGATCGCGGACTCGATGGCCCGGTGGAAGGTGGGGTAGGCGTAGATCATGGTCCTGAGGGTGTCGACGGGGACCTCCGCGTGGACCGCGACGGCCAGGAAGCCGAGGATCTCACCACCCGCAGGCCCCATCGCTGTCGCACCGACCAGCACGCCGCGGTCGGCATCCTCGACGACCTTGACCAGCCCGTGCCCGCCCGGACCGTGGGTGAAACCCCGGGACGACGAGGCGAGGTCGGTCGAGCCGGTGCGCACCGTCAGTCCCGCGTCGCGGGCGCGCTGCTCGGTCATCCCGACGCCGCCCACCTCGGGATCGGTGAACGTCGCGTGCGGGACGGCGTGGTAGCGAGCGGGGGCGCCACCCTCGCCGGTGATGTCGCGGAGCGCGACGGCGTTCTGGTACATCGACACGTGCGTGAACGCGCCCTTGCCGGTGACGTCGCCGATCGCCCAGAGCTTCTCGCCGGCCCGCAGCCACTCGTCGACCTCGATGGTGCGGGCGGTGGGATCGAGCCCGACGGTCTCGAGGCCGAGGTCGTCGAGGTTCGGGGTGCGCCCGGCGGCGACCAGGAGCTTGTCGGCGGTCAGGGTCTCCCCCGTGTCGAGGCGCAGCGTGAACGCGCCGTCGGCGTAGGACACCTGGGTGACCTCGACCCCGGTCAGCACCCGGATGCCCTCCTCGACGAAGACCTGCTCGAGCAGCGTGGAGGCCTCGGGCTCGTCGGCCGGGATCAGCCGCGGCCCGTGCTGGACCACGGTGACGCGCACGCCGAAGCGGGCGAACACCTGGGCCATCTCGCAGCCGATCGGCCCGCCCCCGACGACGGCCAGCGACCCGGGCAGCTCCGTGAGCTGCACCGCGTCGCGGTTGGTCCAGTAGGGCGTGCCCGCGAGGCCGTCGATCGGCGGCGCTGCGGGCCGGGTGCCCGGGTTGACGACCACGCCGCGCCGGGCGACGTACGTGATGACCTCGCCGCCGGCCTCCTCGACCCGCACGCGGCCGGTCCCGTCCAGGCGGCCGACCCCGTGGTGGACCGTCACTCCGGCGTCGCGGAGCCGGTCGACCGCGATGGTGTCGTCCCAGCCGGTGGTGGCCTCCTCGTCGATGCGCTTCGCGACCGGCGCCCAGGAGGCGGTCACCGAGACCTCGCCGGCCAGCGTGGCCGCGCGGCGGCTCTCGGCCAGCGCGTCGCCCGCCCGCACCATCATCTTGGTGGGGATGCAGCCGTAGTAGGGGCACTCACCGCCGACCAGGTGCTTGTCGACGGCGACCACCTCGAGCCCCGCCTTGGCGGCACCGGTGGCCAGGGCTTCACCACCCGGGCCGGTGCCGATGACGACCAGGTCGACCTCACGCTCCTCGCTCATGCCCCCCAGCATCGCGGAGCAGTCAAGGACCGACTCAGGCCAGCGATGCCTTGTTGCGGGCGAGGTTGCCGAGGATGCCGTTGACGAACTGCGGCGACTCGTCGGTCGACAGGTCGCTCACCAGGGCCATCGCCTCGGTCACCGCGACGGCGTCCGGGATGTCGTCGGCGTACAACAACTCCCACAGGCCGAGCCGCAGCACGTTGCGGTCGACGGCTGGCATCCGGTCGAGGGTCCAGCCCTCGGAGTACGACGAGAGCAGCTCGTCGAGGCGCTCCCGGTGCTCGACGACGCCCCGCACCAGCACGGCGGTGTAGTCGTTCGTGGGGCCCTCGCCGTCGGCGATCGCCGCGTCCAGGGCCTCGGTCGCCGACTCGCCGCGCACGTCGGCGGCGAACAGGATGTCGAGCGCGCGCTTGCGGGCCTTGGAACGGGCAGCCATCAGGACTTGACGCGGCCCATGTAGGAGGAGTCGCGGGTGTCGACCTTGATCTTCTCGCCCTGGTTGATGAAGAGCGGCACCTGGATCTCGTGGCCGGTCTCCAGGGTCGCCGGCTTGGTGCGGCCGGTGGCGGAGTCGCCGGCCAGGCCGGGCTCGGTGAAGGAGACCAGGAGCTCGACCGAGGCGGGGAGCTCGATGAACAGCACGCGGCCCTCGTTGGTGGCGACCACGGCCTCCTGGTTCTCCAGGAGGAAGTTCGCGGCGTTGCCGACGATCTCGGGGCTGATCTCGAGCTGCTCGTAGCTGGAGGTGTCCATGAAGACGTAGGACGTGCCGTCGTTGTAGAGGTACGACATCGAGCGGCGGTCGACCGTGGCGGTCTCGACCTTGGTGCCGGCGTTGAACGTCTTGTCGACGGTCTTGTTCGACTCGACGTTCTTGAGCTTGGTCCGCACGAAGGCGGGGCCCTTGCCCGGCTTGACGTGCTGGAACTCGATCACGGCCCAGAGCTGGCCGTCGATGTTGAGAACCATGCCGTTCTTCAGGTCATTGGTCGATGCCATGAGCGCGTGTCAGCCTTCTGCGTCGAGAGTCGGGATCGCCGTCCGGAGCGAGCTCCGGGCAACAGCGACCGAGTCTATCGGCAGTGTCGCGCTCCGCCGAACTGCCGCTACGCGAAGCTCCAGACGATCTGCACGGTCACCGACGTCTCCTGCTTGCCCGCCCGGATCGGCAGCTTCGCCAGAGCCATGACCCCGGCGGCCGCGTCCGCCCGGTGCAGGTACGCCGTCGGCGCGGTGGGCAGCGGCTTCGCGCGCACCTCGCGCAGCGTCATCACCTCGCCGAGCTCCTGTCCCGAGGACTCGGCGTACTGCGTGGCCTTGGCGGTCGCCTCGGCCACGGCGGCGTCCCGGGCCTCGTCCATCACCGCGTCCGTGTCGCCCACCAGCAGGCGGATGTCGCTGACCCGGACGTCGTTGCCCCCGGCCGCCACCGCTGCGCTCACGGCGGCGCCGCCCTCCTTCAGCTCCTTGACCAGCACCCGCGCGCGCTCCGAGACGCGGTAGCCGGTGATCGTCGGCGGGCTGTACTGGTGGTACTCGTACACCGGGCTCATCGACAGCCCGGTCGTCTGCACGTCGGCCTTCGCGACGTCGTAGTCCTTCAGCGAGTCGAGCACCCGCGCCATCGACGCGTTCGCCGCGTCGAGCGCGGCGTCGAGGTCGGGGCGGGTCAGGTTCACCCCGAGGGCGAACGAGAGCTGGTCGGGGACGGCCGTCGCCTCGCCGGTGCCGGTCATCGTCAGCACCCGTCGCTCCGCCGGTGGCGTGGGGGTGCCGCCGTCGGCGGCCTGGGCAGGAGTCCCGCCACCACCGGAGCCGCCGAGGAGGTAGGCCACCAGCAGGGCGAGGAGCACCAGGGCGGCGACGAGGATGCTGCGGAGACTGACGGTGACGTTCCCGGTCGCGTTCATGCAGGCTCGGACGGACGCGGGACCGCACCGGTTCCGCGTGCTTGCGAGACACGCCCCAGAGGGCCTTCCTCAACCAGCGGAAGCGCGGGCGAGGACCTCGAGGGCCATCCGGTACCCGTCGATCCCGTGCCCGGCGATCACCTCGGCGGCGTACGGCGTGACGACCGACGTGTGCCGGAACTCCTCGGGCCGTTGGTGCGGGTCGGAGATGTGCACCTCCACCAGCGGCGCGACCAGCTGTGCGCAGGCGTCGAAGATCGCGTAGGAGTAGTGGGTCCAGGCCGCGGCGTTGAGGACGACCGGGTTGCCGTCGTCCGCCGCGGCGTTGAGCCAGTCGAGCATCTGGCCCTCGTGGTTGGTCTGGCGGACCTCGACGTCGAGACCGAGGTCGCGACCCCAGGCGACGCACCGGTCGGCGAGCTCGGCGTGGGTGGTGCTGCCGTAGATCTCGGGCTGGCGCCGGCCGAGGCGACCCAGGTTCGGCCCGTTGAGGACCAGGACGGTCGCGCTCACCCGCGCCCGCCGATCGCGGCGTAGGCGTCGCGCAGGTCGACCTCGGACGGGCCGGCGAGCACGGTCGGCACGGCGAGGTCGGAGAGCACGACGAAGCGCAGCTGCGAGCCACGGGACTTCTTGTCGACCTTCATCAGGCGGTGCAGGTCGTCGAAGGACGCCTTGGCGTACGTCGTCGGCAGGCCGGCCCGGGCGAACGTGTCGTGGTGGCGCTGGACGATGTCGGCCGAGAGAGTGCCGGCCCGGCTGGCGAGCTCGGCGACGTAGACGCAGCCGATCGAGACGGCCTCACCGTGCCGGATCCGGTAGTTCTCGGTGCGCTCGATGGCGTGCGCCATGGTGTGTCCGTAGTTGAGGACCTCGCGGCCCGGGTGGCCGTCGGCGCCGCCGGTCTCCTTGAGGTCGGCCGCGACGACGTCGACCTTGACCCGCACGGCGCGCTCGACCAGTTCGCGCAGCACCGGCGAGTCGGCGTTCAGCGTCGACGGGTCGTTGCCCTCGACCAGCGAGAGGATCGCCGGATCGGCGATGAAGCCGCACTTGACGACCTCGCCGAGCCCCGAGACGAGCTCGTTGCGCGGCAGGCTGCGGAGCGTCGACAGGTCGCACAGGACGCCCGCGGGCTCGTGGAAGGCGCCGACCAGGTTCTTGCCCCGCCGGGTGTTGATGCCGGTCTTGCCCCCGACCGCGGCGTCGACCATGCCGAGCAGCGTCGTCGGGACGTGCACGACCTTCACGCCGCGCAGCCAGGTCGCTGCGACGAACCCACCCACGTCGGTGGTCGCGCCGCCGCCGAAGGTCACCACGGCGTCGGAGCGAGTGAACCCGGCCTCGCCCAGCGCCTCCCAGCACGAGACGGCGACGGCGGCCTTCTTGGCCCGCTCGCCGTCGGGGATGGGCAGCACCATGACGTCGTACGCCGCGGCCAGCGAGTCGAGCACCGGGCGGACCAGCTCGGCCAGCTCGTCGGAGAAGACGACGGCGACCCGCTGTACGCCGACGCCGAGCATCTGCGGCAGCCGTTCGGAGAGGTCGTGGCCGACCACGACGTCGTACGGCGACGCTCCGGCGACGCGCATCACGGTGTCCCGCATGCCTGACCGTCCCCTCACGACCGAGCCCGGTTGGCCAGGCTTCCGATGATCTCCTGGGCGACATCCTCCGGGGTGCGGCCGTCGGTGTCCACGACGAGGGTCGCGACCGACTCGTAGATCGGGGTGCGTTCGTCGAGCAGCGCCTTGATCCGGCCGCGCACGTTGCCGAGCAACAGCGGCCTCGCGGTGCCGAGACCGACCCGCTTCACCGCGTCGGAGAGGCCCACCCGCAGGAAGACCACCGGGTGCCCGGCGAGCTCCTCCCGGGTCACCGGGTCGAGGACCGCGCCGCCGCCCAGAGCGAGTACGCCGTCATGGGTGGCGAGCGCCTCGGCGACGGCGGTCCGCTCGAGCGCGCGGAAGGCCTCCTCACCGGAGTCGACGAAGATGTCGGAGATCTCGCGGCCCTCGGCGGCGACCACGTCGCGGTCGGTGTCACGCATGGTCGTGCCCCAGGCGTCGGCCAGCAGGCCGGCCACCGTGGTCTTGCCGGCACCCATCGGGCCGACGAGCACGACGACGGGGCTCACTTGAACCTCAGCGTGTCCAGGTAGCT
>JAOPXG010000393.1 GCA_025965275.1 Nocardioides sp. | reverse complement strand
CCCGAGCGAGGTCGACATCGATCTGGACGCGGGCGCCTTTCGAGCCGTCGAGCAGGATGGCACCACGACCATCGTGAGCTTCTCACCCCCGTCCGGCGGCTGACGGCTCGTCCTTCCAGGTCGTCGGAGTTCGCCCACATCGACAGGATCGACTCGGCGTTCCTCTGCGGCTCCTTCGCCGCGCGGATGCCCGGGGATACCAGTCCGGCAACGCACGACATCGACGTCATGGTGCTCGGTGAGTCCGACGTGGACGCGGTCTACGAGGCGTGTGCCCGGACCGAGGCTTCAGTGCACCGTCCCGTGAACCCGACGATCCTCACCCCTGAGGAGTTCGCGGCGCCCTCCGGCTTCCTGGACAAGGTGCGCGGCGGCCCGGCGGTCGCCGTGATCGGGGAGCCGCCGTGGCGCTGACTACCCTCACCCCCGGCCAGCAAGCGACGGTCCTCGCGCTGGTCGAGGCACGCCGTCTGATGCCGTGCCCGCAGACGTCGCGCGTGCGACCTCGTTCCTGGGCCAGGCCGAGTAGCGCCTGAACCAATTGCCGCTGCTCACCAGTGTCGTCGTCAGATACGGGATTTCCTGCGACACCTGTCACGACACGGGCGAGGCCCTGCTGGCGGCGTACGGCGTCCGGACGACCAACGGGCCCGGCCAGCGCGAGAGTTCGACCGCCTCCGACGCGCTCGTAACCAGGATCGCTACGCCCTGTCGGACATGGCGCACGACCAGGGGGTGCTGCACGGTGCCCATCCCCGAGGCCATGGCCTACCTGATGCTGCGCCCGCTCCTGGACGACGTCGCCGCCGACGACATGTGCGGGGTCACCACCAACCAGGTGTTCCCTACCACCGAGAAGTGGCACCCGCTGCTCATGGAGGCACTGAGCGGCATCCCGGACGTCCAGGCCGGCGACTCCGTGTGGTGGCACTGCGACAGTGATCCACAGCGTCGCGCCGATCGAGGACCAGCGGGGCTTGGGCAACCTCATGTACATCCCCGCCGCCCCCTGGTGCGAGCGCACGAGCGGTACGTCGACAACGTGCGGCGGGCCTTCCTGACGGGTTCCAGCCCCGGCGACTTTCCCGAGAAGCACTACGAACGGACCTGGAAGGGCTGATTCGGTCTCGACGACTTGAACCTGACCGGTCGCCGCGGCCTCGGCCTCGAGTGATCCGCCCCGCGGGTGGTGAGTCCTGTCTCCGGGGCGGTCCGTCGGCGGCTTCGATGCGAGGCCGGCTCATGACCCGGCGGGCCCGCTCGACACGGATGAGGAAGGAGTCGAGACGAAATTCGCCCTACCCCTTGACGTGTGGCGGTAGTCACAGGCAGGATCGCGCCATGGGAAACCGTTTTCCTACTGCGAGTAGGCGTTCGACGATCGCTGACGTCGCCTCGCTCGCCGGCGTGTCGAAGGGCACCGTCTCGAAGTTCCTGGGCGACGGCGACTACTACATCGCCGAGGCTACTCGTACCCGGATCGCCGCCGCTGTCGCGGAGCTGGACTTCCAGCCCAACGCGATCGCCCGCGGCCTGGTCCGACGACGGACCCAAACCATCGGCGTCATCGTCGCGAGCGTCGTGAACCCGTTGTACCCGGATCTGATCACCGGCATCGACGAGGTCCTCGGCTCCAGTGACTACACGCTGATCTTCGGCAGCACCGAGGGCTCGGCTGCCAAGGAGGCCGCCGTGGTCAGGAGCATGCAGCAGCGCCAGGTTGACGGCATCGTGATGGCATCGGTGACGCTGCGAGACGGGGAGGTCAGCCAGCTGGTCGACTCCGGGCTCGACGTCGTTCTGGCCAGTCGGCATCTGAAGCGCAGCGACCTCGTCGACGCGGTGGTGATCGACAACGAAGACGGCGCACGCCAGGCTGTAGAGCACCTGATCGCCCACGGCCACCAACGCACCGCGCACATCGCCGGCCCGCAGGACGTCTACCCGTTCGAGATTCGACGCGACACGTACGAGCGTGTGCTGGCGCAAGCGGGCCGGAGCGTCGACGGACTCCTGGTCGAGGCCGCCAGCACGGGGCAGGAGGCCGGGGCTGTCGCCATCGAGCGGCTTCTCGCGCTGCCCGAGCCGCCCACGGCCGTCTTTGTTGCGAGCGACGGGCTCGCGATCGGCGTCATCGAGGCCTGCGCGAGGAGGGGGATCCGGATCCCCGAGGACCTGGCCATCATCGGCTTCGACAACATCTGGGTCGGCGCCATGCACGGGGTCCAGCTCACCACCGTCGACAGCCGTGCTCGAGACATCGGTAGAGAGGCCGCGCAGCGGTTGATCGACAGGATCGAGAACCGTTGGAGCGGAGACGCCACGGAGGCTGCTCCCGAGCTTCGGGTCCTCCCCACACGACTGGTCCGACGTCGCACCTGTGGGTGCGGCTCCGACACCACCGACGGCGCGGAACGCTCATGATTCCGCCATAGGAGGAAAACGTTTTCCTTCCGCAGATCTCGGATTCCACCCAACCGGGGCCGCTCGCGGCACCTGCCCAGAAAGGCAATACCAGCATGCGCCGAAACAAGAGCCTGATCGCCGTCATGGCGCTCAGCATCCCGCTCATGGCGGCCACGGCCTGCAGCACGGCCGACGAGGTCGCGACCGGCGGCTCGAGCGACGACTCGTCGTACACCTACACCAGCGACCAGGAAGGCGTCACGGAGCTCGAGGGCGCCAAGATGGCGTCCACCCTCGGCGATGTCGAGACCGACAAGGGCTACAAGGTCGGCGTCATCCTGAAGGCTCTGACGAACCAGTACTGGCAGGGCATCGAGGCGGGCGCGAAGGCTGCGGCCGACGACCTCGGCGTCGATGTGACGGTGCAGGCCGCGAGCAGCGAGCAGGCTCAGACCGAGCAGCTCACGATCGCGCAGACCCTGTTGGGTCAGAAGTTCGACGCGTACGTCGTCGCCCCGGAGAGCACCTCCAACCTGACGCCCGCACTCAAGCAGATGCAGGGCCAGGGGGCGCCGATCGTGAACGTCGACGACGCTCGCGTCCCGGCGACCGTCTACGTCGGCCCGGACCACGAGCTCGACGGCTCGCAGGCGGCCGCCGAGTTCGCCAAGGAGCTCCCCCAGGGGGGCAAGGTCGCGCAGGTCGAGGGCCAGGCGGGCTCCAGTGCGGCAATCCTGCGGATCAAGGGGTTCAAGGAGGGCGTCGAGAAGGCCGGCAACCTCGACCTGGTGGCCAGCGTGCCCGGTGACTGGGACGCTGACAAGGCGTTCGCTGCGGCGCAGCAGATCATCCAGCAGCACCCGGATGTGAAGGGCATCTACGCCAACAACGACACCATGGCGGTCGGCGTCGCCAAGGCTGTCCAGGCCTCGGGCAAGGACATCAAGGTCATCGGCACCGACGGTGTTCCGGAGGCGATCGACGCGGTTCGCAAGGGCACCATGTTCTCCACCGTGAGCCCGCTCCCGTACTACGAGGGCTACTGGGCCGTCGAGGCCGCCGTGCGCCTCCTCGAGGGCCAGGACGTCGCACCGTGGGTCGTCGCACCGGCGCAGCTGATCCTCCAGGACAACGTCGATGACTTCTACGACACCGACGGCCAGGTCCTGACCGACATCTTCAACTGACGTACCTGATCGTCGATAAGGAACGAAGGACACCATGACGGACCCGGTAGCAGCGCTCGAGGTGAGAGACCTCACCAAGACCTTCCCGGGGGTGAACGCCCTCGTTGGGGTGAGCTTCGCGGCTTACCCCAACGAGGTGCACACCCTGCTGGGCGAGAACGGGGCAGGGAAGTCCACCCTGCTCAAAACCGTCTTCGGCGTCCAACGTCCCGACTCCGGCGAGATCCGGGTCGACGGCATCGTCCACTCCTTCGCCCGCCCCTCGGACGCCATGAAGACCGGGATCGCGATGGTCCACCAGGAGCTCAGCCTGGTGCCTCAGATGACCGCGATCCAGAACCTCGTCCTGGGGCGGGAGAAGAGTCGAAGCGGTGTCATCGACTGGAAGGAGGCACGCAGGCGCGCACGTGCTGCGCTCGCCCAGCTCCGTTTCGACGCTCCGATCGATGTTCCTGTCGCACGGCTCAGTGTCGCGCAGCAGCAGATCGTCGAACTGGCGCGAGCCCTGTCCACGGACGCACGCATCATCATCATGGACGAGCCCACCGCCTCGTTGACGACTGCCGAGAGCGAACGACTCTTCACGATCATCCGCGAGCTGCGGGCGGCCGGTAAGGCGATCATCTACGTGTCTCACCGGCTCAAGGAGGTCCTCGAGCTGTCCGATCGGGTCACCGTCCTTCGCGACGGGCAACTGGTCGGCACCCGGCTGCGTTCCGACATCAACGGGGAGCAGGACCTGGTGCAGATGATGGTCGGCCGCGACCTCGCCGCCATCGGCGTCGGGGGTTCCGCCACCGTCGTCGGGACCGAGCTGCTCCGCGTCGAGAACCTCACCGTCCCCGGCGTCGTCAACGATGTCTCCCTGACGCTGCACCGCGGAGAGATCGTCGGGATGGCCGGCATGGTCGGCGCCGGTCGGACGGAGTTCGCTCGCGCCGTCATCGGCGCCGACCGAGCCAGCAGCGGGACCATCTACCTGGACGGCAAGAAGGTCACCATCAAGCGCCCGAGGGACGCGATCGCCCATGGCATCGCCCTCCTGACCGAGGACCGCAAGCACCAGAGTCTGGCGCTCGACATGACCACTGCTTCGAACGTCACCCTCATGGCGCCGCCGGCGCGGGTCGGCATCCTCAACCGACGCCGTCAGCGCATCGATGCGACCGACGCGCTGAAGCCACTCAACACCAAGATGCAGATCGACCGACCGGTCCGGACGCTCTCCGGAGGCAATCAGCAGAAGGTCGTTCTCGCCCGCTGGCTCCGAACAGACAGCGACGTCTACATCTTCGACGAGCCGACTCGAGGAATCGACGTCGGCGCCAAGGGCGAGATCCACGCGATCATGCGCCGCCTGGCTGACTCCGGCAAGGCAGTCCTGATGATCTCCTCCGACCTTCCCGAGGTCCTCGCCATGAGCGACCGGATCGTCGTGATGCGGCGCGGCCGCATCGTCGCCGAGCTCGGCCGATCCGAAGCGAACGAGGAGGTGGTTGTCCATCATGCCGCCGCCGAATGACGTCCCGGATCTACCCCAGGACGACAGGCACACGACCACCACACCGACCACCAGGACGAGCAACCAAGCCAGCTCAGGAGACACCATCATGAAGAACAGCACTCTGACCGCGCCGACCGAACGCGGCATGACCGCCGAGGTCGTCACGGAACCCGGCGTCCGGTCCGTGAGCAAGTTCGACATCCGTGGGTTCGCCGGACGGGCGGCCCGCCAAGGTGGACTGCTCGTCGTCATCGTCGTCATGGTGATCGGGTTCGGCATCGCCCGGCCGTTCTTCCTTGACAGCAGCAATCTCATGAACGTCCTGCTGCAGTCCGCCGTGGTCGGGATCCTGGCCCTGGGCCAGACCTACGTCCTCATCACCGGAGGCATCGACCTTTCGATCGGGTCCACCGTCGCCGTCACCGCCGTGTGCGCGGGCCTCTTCTCGCACTCCATGCCGGCGATCGCGGCGATCGTCGGGGCGCTGGTCATCGGCGCCATCTGCGGGCTGGTCAACGGCCTGCTCATCACCGTCACCAACATCACGCCGTTCATCATCACGCTCGGCACCATGAGCATCTATGCCGGCTTGGCGCTCATCATCGCGGGCGGCCAAGCCGTGTACGGCATCCCGGTCGGGTTCGAGAACGCGCTGGCTGGTGGCGTCGCGGGCATTCCGATCCCTGTGGTCCTCTTCGTCGTCCTCACGATCGTGTCGGCGCTGGTGTTGAAGTACACCCTGTTCGGTGAGTACCTCGTCGCCATCGGCGGCAACTCCGAGGTCGCCCGCCTCGCGGGCATTCGCGTCGGCCAGCACACCGCGACCGCGTACGTCGTGGCGGGCGCCAGCGCCGGGCTTGCCGGTGCGATCCTCACTGCCCGCCTCGGCGCAGCAGACCCCACCCTGGGCGGCGACCTGCTGCTCACCGCCATCGCGGCCACCGTGATGGGCGGCACCAAGCTCGCCGGCGGCGACGGCTCCATGGTCGGCGCGGCATTCGGTGCGGTCCTCATCGCCACCCTGACCGCGGGCTTGACCTCGCTGAACGTCCAGGCGTTCTACCAGCAGGTTGCCGTGGGCGGCGTGATCATCCTCGCGCTCCTCGTCGACCAGGCCGCCCGGGCGAGGAAGTCCTGAACCGGGAGCCACGCGAGGCCATGCCGCACGACTCCGGACCTGCCCTGCCCCCGGGCAACCATCTACGAACGAACAAAGGAAGCTGCCATGCCGGTGACACTCACCGTTGACCCAGACGGCGTCGCCCACCTCACCCTGGACCGCCCCTCCAAGCGGAACGCTCTCGACCGAGCGATGGTCGAGTCGCTGCGAGACCGGGTCGCCGAGATCCGGGACCGCGATGACGTGCGGGTGGTCGTCGTCCGTGGTGCCGGCGGAACCTTCTGCGCGGGTGCCGACATCGCCGACTGGGTCCAGCCGCCGCATCACCTCGCTGTCACCATGTCCGAGCTCGGTCAGGAAGCGTTCGGCGCACTCGCTGCGCTTCCCGTCGCCAGCATCGCGGTGATCGAAGGGGGCGCCTTCGGTGGCGGTCTGGAGCTCGCCCTCGCCTGTGATGTTCGGGTCGCCACCGACGACGCCGCTCTCGGCCTGCCCGAGCTCAGCCTGGGCAACCTGCCCGCCTGGGGCGGCATCGCTCGGTTGGTCGACATCGCCGGTCTCGGGGTAGCCCGTCACCTCCTGCTCACCGGTGAGCTCCTCAGCGGGACCCGCGCTGTCGAGCTCCTCCTGGTCAGCTCCGCCCACCCAGCAGCCGACCTCCAGGCTGCCGTAGACACCTCGGTCGCACGACTGCTCGCTGCCGAACCGACTGCTGTCAGATTGACCAAGCAGGTCCTCGCCGCGTTGGGCTCGACCGTCACCAGCGACAGCGCCCTGGCCGGATACACGGCCGGCCTGGAGTCCTCGCGCGGCCGCAAGCAGGAGTTCCTCGACCGCAAGGCAGCCGCACGCGCCGCCAAGGCTGCCGCCGCGCACCCCATCGATTCCGTCGACCGCGTCGACGCCGCGACTTTCACCGGAGGATCCACATCATGACCACCGACCTCACCCCCTCGACCTCGCCCGTCGACCTCCCGTCCCTTCTCGGTCCCGCATTCCTGGGAGAGCGCGAGTCTGTCCCGGTCATCGGGTCCCTCGTCTCGGGCGTCGGCGTCGGTGCTGACCACGAGATGGTGACGAGGATCGGTCCCGCGAGTGGGACTGCGCTCTTCTCCGGTGGCGACGCCACCGATGCCCCGGTCGAATCCGCGGTCGCTGCCGCCAGGCGATCGTTCGACACGGGCTCATGGGGGCGTAGCACCGGTCGTGACCGGGCACGAGTCCTGGCTGGCGCCGCGCGGCTCATCGAGGACCGTGCCGAGCAGCTCGCGTGGTTGCTGCTCTCAGAGACAGGCAAGCCCATCCGCGAGGCCCGCGGTGAGGTCGCCGCGACCGTCAACGCGTTCGAGTACTTTTCCGGCCTCGCACGCGACATCAACGGACGCACGATGCGCGACGTCGGACCCGACGTGTTCGCCTTCACGCTGCGCGAGCCGGCGGGCGTCGCGGGGCTCATCGTTCCCTGGAACTTCCCCCTCGGCATCCTCGGCCAGAAGCTGCCTCCGGCCTTGGCTGCTGGTTGCTCCGTCGTCATGAAGCCCAGCCCATTGACCCCGCTGACCGCCCTCGCCGTCGCACAGATCCTGCTCGAAGCCGGGCTGGAGCCCGATGCGCTCTCGGTCCTGGTCGCGGACGGGGCCGCCGGCGCCACCTTGGTCAGCCACGCCCAGACCGACGTCATCAGTTTCACCGGCTCCACGACGACCGGGCGTCACATCGCCGCGGGTGCTGGCACCAACCGCCTCAAGCGGGTAGCACTCGAGGCCGGCGGCAAGACCCCGGTCGTCGTCACGAAGAACGCCGACCTCGACGTCACCGTCGAGGGCCTGTTGTTCTCCTCCTTCTTCAACCAGGGGCAGGTCTGCGTCGCCGGGTCCCGGATCCTGGCCGACGCCACCATCGCCGACGAGCTCACCCAGCGCCTCGCCGACCGAGCCCAGCAGATCCGGCTCGGTGACCCCGGCGACGCCGAGACCGAGATGGGCCCGCTCGTCTCGCGCCAGCACTTCGACGGCGTGCTCGCCTCTGTGGAGAAGGCCACGAGCCAGGGCGCGACGCTCGTCACCGGAGGTCTGCGGACGGAGGTTGCCGGCACCGACGCCGCGCCCTACCTGGCGCCGACCGTGTTGTTCACCAGCTCGGACGACAACTACTCGGTGCGCGAGGAGCTGTTCGGACCGGTCACGACGGTCCAGCCGTACCGGGACCTGGCCGAGGTCACCAGCAGGGCCAACGCCCAGCAGTTCGGCCTGGCTGCCTCCGTATGGACTCGCGACATCGACGAAGCCCTCGACATGACGTTCGCGCTCAACACCGGCACCGTCTGGGTCAACGGATCCACCGATGCCTTCCCCGAGATGCCCCTGGGCGGGCGCCGCGACAGCGGTTACGGCGCTGAGTTCGGCCGGGAGGGCATGGAGTTCTTCACGGAGAACAAGACCGTCCAGATCCGCCGCGGCACCCGCGATGCTTGGTACGGCGGTGCGAAGTGACACCCGTCGCGAATCCGAGCTTCGACCTGTCCGGCAAGACCGCACTGGTCACCGGCGGAGCCGGCGGCCTCGGTCGCGAGATGGTCGCGGCGCTGACCCGCGCCGGCGCGCGCGTCGCCATCCACCACCTCGGTCAGGATGCGGAGGCCAGGGAACTCTCCGAGGCGATGAACATGAGTGGTGCCACCACGTGCGTGGTCGAGGGAGACGTCACCGACTGGGACCAGGCCGCCGCCTTCATCGCCGCGGCCGAGAACGACCTCGGCCCCCTCGACATCCTGGTCAACAATGCCGGGTTCATGGCGGCCGGGAAGCTGACCGAGATGTCCTTGGAGCAGTGGCGCAAGACCATCGACGTCGACCTGACCGGTGTCTTCATCGTCTCCCGTCACGTCCTGACCGGGATGATCGAGCGCGGCGGTGGCGTCATCATCAATCTCTCCTCGCAGCTTGCCTACAAGGGCGCCGAGGACTTCGCGAGCTACTGCGCCGCGAAGGCCGGGGTTCTGGGCCTCACCCGCGCGATGGCACGCGAGGTCGGCCCGACCGTGAGGGTCAACGCCATCGCGCCTGGACCGATCAGCACACCGATGACCGAGACCAGCTTCGACGCGAACCTCGCCCGCGAACGCACCGCCGTACTGGTGGCGGGCCGGATGGGAGAGGCCCACGAGGTCGCCCCCTCGGTCGTGTTCCTCGCCAGTGACGCCGCGTCATTCATGCACGGACAGACGCTCCACCTCAACGGCGGCGGAGTCATGCCGTGATCTCCACCTCAGGCCCCGCGCGCACGACCTCACCCATCTCGAAGGAAGTCCGATGACCGACATCACCCCGCGTCCCTCACGCCGTGTGCGAAGCGGTCCTCAGTTCCTGTCGGCCGACGAAGCGATCGCCTTGGTCCGTCCCGGCGACACCGTCGCAATCGGCGGGTCGGGCGGCGGCCTGGTCGAACCTGACCTGCTGCTGAAGACTCTCGGCGACGTCTATCGGGCGCAAGCAGCCCCGGCCGGTCTCACCCTCGTCCACACCACCGGAATCGGGGACCGCGAGGGCGGAGGCATGGACCACCTCGCCCAACCCGGTCTCGCCAAGCGGATCATCGCCGGCAACTGGGGGATGGCCCCCCGGATGAGCGAGATGGTCATCGAGAACCAGTTCGAGGCCTACAACTTCCCCCAGGGCGTGATGAGCCAGCTCTTCCGCGAGATCGCCGGCGGGCGTCCCGGACTGGTCACCCACGTCGGGCTCGGCACCTTCTGCGATCCGCGGCTCGAGGGCGGCAAGCTCAACGACGTCACCACCGAGGAGCTCGTCGAGATCGTCGAGCTCGGCGGCCGGGAGTGGCTGTTCTACCCCTCGATCGACATCGACGTCTGTTTCATCCGCGGCACCACGGCCGACGAGAACGGCAACATCTCCCTCGAGCAGGAGGGCGCACGACTGGAGATGCTGTCGATGGCCCAGGCGACCCGCAACAGCGGCGGCCTCGTCATCGCCCAGGTCAAGCAGGTCGCCCAGGCCGGGTCGCTCGACCCGCGCACCGTCGTCGTCCCCGGAATCTGCGTCGACGCAGTCGTCGTGCACAAGGAGCAGCGCCAGCTCGTCACCCATGAGTTCAACCCCGCCTTCTCCGGCGCGATCAAGGGCGCACTCAGCCACCTCGAGCCGTTCCCCCTCGACCAGCGCAAGGTCGTGGCCCGCCGAGCCCTGGCCGAGATCCGTGACGGTGACGTCGTCAACCTCGGCGTCGGCATCGCCGACGGCGTCGCCTCGGTCGCAGCCGAGGAAGGATGGTCCGACCACTTCACCCTGACCATCGAGCAGGGCCTCGTGGGGGGCGTCCCGGCTCGCGGCGTCATCTTCGGCGTGGCCACGAACCCGGTGGCCGTGGTCGACCAGCCCTACCAGTTCGACTTCTACGACGGCGGAGGACTCGACATCACCTTCCTCGGGTTCGCCCAGATCGACCGCGCTGGCAACGTCAACGTCTCGAAGTTCAACAAGCGCGTCGTCGGCACCGGCGGCTTCGTCAACATCTCCCAGAACGCCTCCACGGTCGTCTTCTGCGGGACCTTCAACGCGGGCGGGCTGAACGCGGTGCCCTCGAACGGTCGCCTCGACATCCGGAGCGAAGGCAAGCACCGCAAGTTCGTCGACGAGGTGGAGCAGGTCACGTTCAGCGCCGAGCAGGCGAGGCGCCGCGGCCAACGCATCCTCTACGTCACCGAGCGTGCCGTGTTCGAGCTGGGGGAGACCGGACTCGTGCTGACCGAGGTGGCCCCGGGCGTCGACGTCCGGCGCGACGTCCTCGACCAGCTGAGCGGACCGGTCGATGTCTCTCCCGACCTCCGGGAGATGAACGCCGACCTGTTCACCGACGCGCGTCTCGGCCTCGACTGGCGACGCGGCGTCGTGGACGGCACCACGGCCACCATCCCGGTGGTGCTCACCGAGGAGTCGTCCCGGTGACGGCGCCGGCGTCCGCGACGCACCGCACAGCTGGCACGCGGGATCTGTGGCTGCCCGGCGCTGACGGCACCATTGCCCTGCACACCGTGCGCCCCCGCTCGGAGGCGTTCGAGCTGGCGGCCGGGGCTGCCGGCTCCGCACCGACAAGTCGCTCCGTGTACGCCGCCGGCCATGTCGTTGCCGACCCGTTCGCCGACCCCAGCGACCAGGGCACCGCCCGGGCCATCGACTGGGAGACCACCCTGGAGTTCCGCCACCACCTGTGGTCGCTCGGACTCGGGGTCGCCGAGGCCATGGACACCGCCCAGCGCGGCAACGGCCTGGACTGGTCCCTGGCACGGCGACTCATCCGACGCTCGGCCGCCGAGGCCCGAACCGTGGGCGGGAGCATCGTCGCCGGCGCAGCCACCGACCAGCTCGAGGCGGCACAGACCCACACGCTCGACCAGATCACCGACGCGTACCTGGAGCAGATCACCTGGATCCGCGAGAGCGGTGCACTCCCGGTTGTCATGGCGAGCCGCCAACTGGCCGCGTCCGCGCGCAGCCGCGAGGACTACGAGGTCGTCTACGACGAGGTGCTGCGCCAAGCAGGCGGCCCGGTCTTCTTGCACTGGCTGGGCGAGGCCTTCGATCCGTCCCTGCGCGGCTACTGGGGAACCACGGACCTGGACGTCGCCACGACGACCGTCCTGGACATCGTCGGGCGGCACGCCGCCACGATCGCCGGCATCAAGATCTCGCTGCTGGACGCGCAGCGCGAGATCGACCTGCGTCGCCTCCTGCCGGAGGGCGTGCTCATGCACACCGGCGACGACTTCAACTACGTCGAGCTCATCCGCGGCGACGACCAAGGTCACAGCCACGCGCTCCTGGGCGTCTTCGACGCCATCGCAGCACCCGCCCGAGCAGCGCTCGCCTGCCTGGACGCCGACGACGCGGAGGGGTTCACCCGGATCCTGGAACCCACCGTGCCGCTGGCACGCCTGTTGTTCTCAGCCCCGACCTCCGCCTACAAGACCGGTGTCGTGTTCCTCGCCTGGCTCAACGGCCACCAGAGCCACTTCCGGATGCTTGCCCATGCCGAGGCACAGCGGTCTGTGCCCCACTTGGCGCAGGTCTTCGCACTCGCCGACCTCGGCGGAGTGCTCGCGGACCCGGAACTGGCCGTCCACCGGATGCGACAGTTCCTCGCAGTCGCTGGAGTCGACGGATGACCGCCTCGTCCACCCAGCCGACCACGGCCCGGCTCAGCATCAACCAGGCCACCACCGAGACAAGCTCCACCGAGGAGCTCCTCGACGCGTGCGCCCAGGCCGGAGTCGGGTACGTGGCTCCGTGGCGGCACAAGTTCATCGACGGGGACGTCAGGCGTACCCGGCGTGCTCTCGACGCACGGAGCATCCGAGCCAGCAGCCTGTGTCGAGGCGGGTTCTTCACCGGCACACGTCCCCCAGCGGAGGCCGCCAGCGACAACCGGCGGGCCGTCGAGGAAGCAGCCGAGCTCGGATCACCTGTCCTCGTCCTGGTGTGCGGTCCCGTCACCGAGACCGGCGCGGCGGCTGCGCTCGAGGCGATCACCCGCGGAATCGAAGCGCTGCTCCCGCATGCGATCGACCACGACGTGATCCTGGCCGTCGAACCCTTCCACCCGATGTTCGCGGCCGAGCGGTCCGCGATCATCCGGCTCGACCAGGCCACCGACCTCGTCACCGGGCTCGACCATCCCAACCTCGGCATCGCCGTGGACACCTACCACGTCTGGTGGGACCCGGACCTCGCTCAAGCCCTCGAACGCGCGTCGGCGAAGACGGTCGCGGTCCATGTCGCCGACTGGCTGGTCCCCACACAGAGCCTGCTGCAGGGTCGGGGTCTCCCGGGCGACGGCATCATCGACCTCGCCGGCATCCTCGAGAACATCGCGCGTGGAGGGTACGACGGTCCGGTCGAGGTCGAGGTCCTCAACGGCGAGGTCTGGTCCCGGCAGGCGTCCGACGTGGTGCTGGATGTCCAGCAGAGGCTGATGCCCTTGCTCGAGCGGATCGGTGCCGCGGTATGACCGGCCCTCGGGTGCTGATCGCCCCGGACTCGTTCAAGGGCACCATGTCCGCGACGGACGTCGCCGACGCCCTGGCCGCTGGCGTGCATGAGGCGGGCGGTACGGCGGAGTTGTGCCCAGTCGCTGACGGTGGCGAGGGGACGCTCGACGCCCTACGTCCTTCCGTCCCGGGCAGGCTGGTCCTCCACGACGTCACGGCACCGGACGGTCGACGGGTGCAGGCGTCCTACCTGCTCGGCGACGACGGGACCACGGCGGTCATCGAGACCGCTGCCGCTAGTGGGCTCCACCTGATCGACCCGGAGACGGTCGATGCGTTCGCAGCCACCAGTGCGGGAACCGGCGAGCTGATCGCGGCCGCGGCTCGCGCCGGAGCACAAGAGATCCTGGTCGGGGTCGGCGGCAGCGGCTTCTCCGACGGCGGCCTCGGTGCGCTGGCGGCCATCGAAGACGCCGGTGGACTCGGATACGCGCGGCTGGTCGTGCTGTGTGACGTCGTCACGCCGTACGAGAACGCGGCCCGGATCTTCGGACCGCAGAAGGGCGCCGACCCCGAGACGGTCAGCCGCCTGTCGGAACGGCTCATCCGCACAGCGGAGTCGCTGCCCCGGAGCCCATCAGGGGTCCCGCGGACCGGCGCGGCCGGCGGGCTCGCGGGGGCCCTGTGGGCGGCACACGCGGCCGAACTCGTCTGCGGCATCGACGCCGTCCTGCACCGCACCGGCTTCCGCGCCAGGCTCAGAGGTACGGACGCGGTACTCACCGGCGAGGGCAGGCTCGACGACCAGACAGTCGAGGGAAAGGCCATCGACGGTGTCACGCGTTGGGCCGGCCGACGCAGCGTCCCCGTGTACGCGGTCGTCGGTCAGAACCGCGCGACCGAGGCCGCGCTCCAGCAGCTCGGCATCGCAGGCGTCGAGGAAGCCGGCAACCCCGACGCACTACGGCAGGCGGCCGCTCGACTCACCCACCACATGACAACCACCGGCGGCACCGACTCCCGTCGGAGCTGGGCAGCATCGCGAGGAAACGAGGAAGTGAAGACACCATGAGCCGCTACACGTACGTCATCGTCGGAGCCGGTGCCGCTGGGTGCGTCCTGGCCAACCGCCTGAGCGCAGACCCGAAGAACAAGGTGCTGCTGCTGGAGGCCGGCGCCAGGGACCGTCACCCCCTGGTCAAGATCCCGGCGGGCTTCGCCAAGCTCATGGGAACCAAGGCGAACTGGATCTTCGACACCGCGCCGCAGAGGCACATGGATGGGCGCCGGATGTTCCTCCCGCAGGGCAAGGTCCTCGGCGGCAGCACCTCGGTCAACGCGATGCTCTACATCCGCGGCAACAGGCTCGACTACGACGAGTGGGCGGACCTGGGCTGCAAGGGCTGGTCGTACGACGAGGTGCTGCCCTTCTTCAAGGTGCACGAGCGCAACGAACGGCTCGCCGACGAGTTCCACGGCATCGACGGCGAGCTCAACGTCGCCGACCAGGTCCAGCACAACCCGATGTCGCAGGCCTTCATGCGCGCGGCTCAGGAGGTCGGGATCCCGCGCACCGACGACCCGAACGGCGCCAGTCAGGAAGGGGTCTTCTTCCACCAGGTCACCCAGCGCAACGCGCGCCGCGAGAGCGCGTCGACCGCGTTCCTCCGCCCTGTTCTCGACCGGCCCAACCTCACGGTCCTCACCGGCGCGGAGGTCGCACGGGTGGTCGTCAAGGACGGACGCGCTACCGGTGTCGAGTACTCCGTCAAGGGCAAGAAGCAGGTCGCTCACGCCGACGGTGAGGTCATCGTGAGCGCCGGTGCGATCAACTCACCACGGCTGCTGCTGCTGTCGGGTATCGGTCCGGCCGACGAGCTGAAGGCGGCAGGGGTGGAGGTCGTCCACGACCTGCCCGGCGTCGGGAAGAACCTGCGTGACCAGCTCGAGGTGTACATCACCCGCGAAGCGGCTGAACCCGTCACCTACAGCGGCGAAGATCGCTGGGACCGGGCCATCAGGCACGCGATCGAGTACGGGCTGTACCGCACCGGTCCCGCGACCGCGACCATCACCGAGGCCGGTGCCTTCGTCAGCAGCTCGGACGACGTCCGCTCTCCCGACCTGCAGCTGCACTTCCTCCCGGCGTACGTGGTCTGGAAGGACCTCGCGCACTCCGCCGAGCGCATCCCCGGACACGGGGTCACGCTCCTCGCCTGCAACGTGCGACCGAAGAGCAGCGGCTCGGTCACCATCACCTCGGCGGACCCGAAGGCACCGCCGGTCCTGGACCCGAACTATCTCGCTGACGACCGCGACATGGAGGTCGCGGTCGAGGGGTTCAAGGTGATGCGGAAGGTCTTCGACGCTCCCGCGTTCAAGCACCTCCTGAAGGACGAGCAGCTCCCGGGCCCGTCGGTCCAGACCGACGAAGAGATCCGCGACTTCATCCGCCAGTGGGGCAAGACGGACTACCACCCGGTCGGCAGCTGCAAGATGGGCGTCGACGAGCTCGCCGTGGTCGACCCCGAGCTTCGCGTTCACGGGCTCGAAGGCCTGCGTGTCATCGACTCCTCCATCATGCCGACCATCATCAGCGGCAACACGCAGGCGCCGTCGATGATGATCGGCGAGAAGGGCGCCGCTCTCATCCTCGGCTCGAGTTCTTGACCCAGGGGATCTCGCACCAGTCGAGCCGCCTGGCGCTTCTCGACGGCCAGGCATCTCGCCTGTCCGCCACCTGAGAGGTCGACGCGAGCGGACCTCTGGTCGGACGCGGTGGGGCCCGTCCGCCATGCTGGGCGCATGCGATTCACCGAGCACGAGCTGACCGCGGCCCTGACCGGGGCGGCGAAGGCGGTGGTGACGGCTCAGCGCAAGGACGTCCGCAAGGGTGTC
>JAOPXG010000182.1 GCA_025965275.1 Nocardioides sp. | reverse complement strand
TGTTCCAGCAGACCTGGAACGCCTACCCCCGCGGCAACAAGATGTGGAAGGTGAAGATCGGCGACCCCGGCGCTCACAACGAGTTCAACGGCGCCGTCTACGACCGCGGCGCCATGACGCTGCAGGCGCTGCGCACCCGGATCGGTGACACTGCGTTCTTCACCGTGCTGCGCACGTGGGCGGCCGACCACCAGTACGGCAACGGCTCGATCCTGGAGTTCATCGAGCTCGCCGAGACCGTGTCGGGCGAGGACCTCGGCTCGTTCTTCCAGAACTGGCTCTACACGGGTCGGCGGCCTGCTCCGACCGAGGCCAACGGGTTCCCAGCGGACTTCGACCCGACGCCGGGTCCGGTGGCGCGTGGCGCGGTCCCGGCGTCGTGGCAGAAGATCCAGCGCACGAACGCGCTGCTGGCGGAGGCCGAGCGGAGGTGATCGTCAGCGCCTCAGCATGCCCTCCTTCTTGGCCAGCTCGAGGGTGACCTTCGCCGCGGGCGGAGGCGTGGCGGTGCGCCCTGCGGACGGTCCGACCAACGCCGCGGGGAGCGCCGGCTTGCCCGGCGTGTAGAGCCAGGTGTCGAAGAGATCGTCCAGCTGCTGGCCCGAGATGTGCTCGGCGAGGTGGATGAACTCCGGCGTGGTGACGTTGTCACCTGCCCTGGACTGTGCCCACACCTTCAGGATCTTGAAGAAGTCGTGGTCGCCGACCGTGGTGCGCAGGACCTGGAGGGTCATCGCGCCGCGGAAGTAGACCGGGAACTCGAAGAGCTGGTCCGGCCCGGGGTCGCCGATGGTGAGCTGCCACCAGGGGTGGTCGTCCGGGATGAAGTCGTTGTAGAAGAAGTCGAAAATCTCCTGGACGGTCCCGAGCCCCTCCTTCTCCGACCAGAGCCACTCGGCGTACGTCGCGAACCCCTCGTTGAGCCAGATGTCCTGCCACCGCGCCACGGCCAGCGAGTCGCCGTTCCACTGGTGCGCCAGCTCGTGGACGACCACGTCGTCCCCGGAGACGGGGTCGGTGAAGAAGTCCCGGGCGTAGATCGGCCGGGTCTGGGTCTCCAGGGCGAAGCCGAGGCCCTCGACGTCGTCGACGATGCCGCCCACGTCGCGCCAGGGGTAGCGGCCCAGGTAGCTGGAGAGGAAGTCGATGATCTCCGGCTCCCGGGCGAACGAGCCGTCGATGATCTCGCCGGCGGGCGGCGGTACGTCGGCGGCGGTGCCGACGATCCAGTCGTTCTCGTTGCCCGGGCTGCCGGCGGGTGGGCCGGGGACGGCCCAGCCGTCGAGGCCGGTCTCGAACGACGTCGAGCCCTGTCCGGTCGAGACGACCACGTCGTCGACGTACAGCCCGGTCCTCTGGACGCCCTCGTCGCTGGCGTAGCTGACCGACAGCTCGACGTCCTTGCCGGCGTACGCCGAGAGGTCGACCTGCCACTGCTCGGGCCCGTCGCTGGCGCCGCTGGCGGCCCACCACTCGCCGGTACGCCCGGTCGGGGTGCAGGTCTCGGCGGTCAGGTCGACGGTCTGGTAGTGCGCCGCGACGAAGGGGTGCAGGGTCGCCCAGCCGAGACAGGACTGACCGGTGGACTGGGTGGTGTGCCCGTTGACGTCGGGCAGCGTCGTCCAGTCGTCCTGTCCGACCGTGTGCACCTCGACGAACACGAAGTCCCAGTCGAACTCCGTGTCGCGGGTGATCGTGAAGCCGACCGTGGCGCCGCCGGCCGGGACGCTGATGGTGTGCGTCAGCCGCTTGTAGGAGGAGTCCGCGGCCTGCGAGAGCGCGAACCGGCTGCCGGTCGACGGGGCGGCGATCGGGTCGTAGAGGTCCGGGTCGACGGCGTCGAGGTAGCGCAGCCCGTGGTCGCGGTAGGCGTGGATGTCGAACTCGCCCACGTCGACGGTGGCGAGGTAGCTCGCCATCGGGTCGGGCGCCTCCCACCTCCACCTCGACCAGCCGTGGAAGGTGCGCTTCGAGTCGAGGTGCCCGTTGGCCACGACCTCCAGGCCCTTCGGCACGGTCACGTCGAAGGTGTACGACGCCTTGTCGATCGGGTGGTCGTTGACCGGGAACCAGCTGGCCGCGACGTGCGGCTGGCCCGCGATGTCGAAGCCGTCGTCGGTGGCGATGAACCCCGCGCCCTCGAGCATCTCGGGGACGCCTGCGTAGGCGACCTGCACGGTGAACCACTGGTGGTCCCACAGGGCCCGTCGGGGAGTGACCGTGAGCTCCTGCCCGGCCCGCGACCAGGTGGCGCGGTGGCCGTTGACGCGGATCCGGTCGACCTCGAGGCCGACCAGGTCGAGGTCGAAACTCGACAGGCCCTGGAGCGCTCGCGCCCGGATCGTGGCCACGCCACGGAGCAGGTCGGTGCCAGGGTCGTAGTGGAGGTCGAGGTCGTAGTGCTTGACGTCGTAGCCACCGTTGCCGTCGAGGGGGAAGTAGGGGTCGCCGACACCGGGGGCGCCCGGTTCGGCGTGATGGGGATGAGCCTCCGCGGGAGTGGTGAGCGCGACCGCCAGGGCGAGGGCCGCTCCGGTTGCGATGACCGACAGTGCGCGTGACTTCTTCATGTGGAGCTCCCGATCGCTCGGCGGTGCCGACCCCCGCCCACGAAACACAGCCGCCCCGCGGCTTGTCATGCCCGATCTTCGGGAAGTCGGCTTCTCGGCTTACGGGGTTTCGAGACGGTTGCTAGCGCAACCTCCTCAACCACCGAGGGCTAGGGGCGTACTAGCCGGACGGCGCCTTCGCGGCGCGGGTCGGCCGCCGCGACGAGGTGGCCGTCCGGGCGGACGAGGGTGGCGCCGACGCCGCCGTAGTACATGGTCAGCCCCTCCTCGGTCTCGCGCTTGACGACCTCGTCGGCGCGGCCGGGGTTGTGGACGTGGACGCGCGGGTGGTGGACGGCTTCCTGGAGGGTGAGACCGCCGGCGATGCCGGCGAGGACCTGGGTGATGGCGGTGGCGATGCGGCCGGCGCCGGGGGAGCCGATGGCGAGGACGGAGCCGTCGGTGTGGCGGCCGACGGTGGGGGCCATGTTGGAGAGCAGGCGGGAGCCGGGGGTGAGGCCGTGGAGGCCGCGGGCGTTGAGCTCCTGCTCGCCGAGGGTGTTGTTGAGCCAGATGCCGGTGCCCTGCGCGATCATCCCGGAGAAGTAGCCCGACGAGACCGTGACCGCGCAGGCGCGGCCGTCGGAGTCGGTCGCCGAGCAGTGCGCGGTCGAGCCGGAGTCGAGGAAGCGGGCGGCGTCGCGCTCGAGGTCGGTGGAGTGGTCGAGCACCGCCAGCCGGTGACCCAGGACCTGACGCTGGACCTCGACCATCCGCTCGACGTCGCTCGGCTCCCACCCGTCGAGGAGGCGGAGCATCGCGGCGACGCAGACGCCGCCGACCGAGGGCGGCGGCGTGGTGGCGAGGGTCCAGTCGCCGACGCGGGTGGCGAGCGAGGGCCGGATGACGGGCTGGTACGCCGCGAGGTCGTCCGGGCCGAGGATGCCGCCCCGGGCGAGCACGTCGGTGGAGATGAGCCGGGCCAGGTCGCCGGTGTGCAGGGGAGCAGCGCCCTCGGCGGCGATCAGCTCGAGCGAGTCGGCGAGGTGGGGGACGACGATGAGGTCGGTGGCGAGCTCGCCCTGGGCGTCGTGCACAGCCGCACGGCTGGCGTCGTCCCAGCCGAAGATCGAGTCGTGGACGTACTCCAGGTAGTAGCGCGACGCCGCGCTCAGCCGGAAGCCGCCGCGGGCGACGTCGATGGCGGGGGCGACGACCTCGCGCCACGGCAGCAGCCCGTCGCGGCGGTGCGCCTGCTCGAACGCCGCCACCGAGCCGTGCGCGGCGACCGAGCCGGGGCCGATGGTGACGTCCACGCCCCCGCCGTACTCGGTGTGCACGTCCCACGTGCCGCCACCGAGCGGGCCGCCGGCGCGGCCGGGCATGTCCATCCAGCCGTCGACCGTGTACGGCGCACCGCCACCCGGCGGCTGGATCGTGACGAAGCCGCCCGAGCTCAGCGAGACCAGCCCGACCTCGTTGACCATCGTGACCAGGGCGGCGGCCAGCGCGGCGTCGACCGCGTTGCCGCCGGCGCGGGCGACCTGCTCACCGGCGTCGGCGGCCGCCTCGTTGGGGGCGGCGATGGCGACGTCGGGCATGTGCGCACGCTACCCACCGGGGCTGGAGGCCCGAGAGTTTTCCACCGGTCGACGAACGATGCTTGCTCGACGCGCCTCGTCGGCGTTGCCTTGATCCATGGCTGGCTTCCGCAGAGGCAAACGCATCAGCGACCTGATGACCCGCGACCACCGCGCGTTCCTCGAGAGCTCGCAGGCCGCCGAGCGCGCCGGCGACGCGGCGACGGCGCTCGAGTACCACCAGGGCATCCCGATGTTCCAGCGCAGTGGCCATGTGGTCCTCCTCAAGCAGCTCGCGGACCTGGCGGAGGAGATGACGCCGTGGCTGTGGGCGCGCTGGGCCGCCTACCAGTGCACCCGGTCGGAGGACCCGGGCACCGACGGCGGCGACATCAGCCGAGCCGCCCTCGGCTACGCGATAGAGATGTTCCACGGCGACGACATGGACGAGGCGTACCGCACCGGTGGCGACCCGATGCAGGTCGCCGCGCGGACCGCGGGCGAGGACTGGGCCTACCACCAGATCTGCACCTACGAGCTCGGCGGTCTCGAGTGCTTCCTGGACACGACGGCGACCGGGCTCCTGGCCCGCGAGTGCACGCTGGCGCGCAGCTGGCTCGACGCCCGTGTCGGCGGCTACCGGGTGGAGTCGAGCTCTCCCGGGCGGCTGGTCGTGCGTGACCTCGCGGAGGACCGCCCGGTCGAGCTGCTCGACCTGGGTGCCCGGGCCCATGCCGACGAGCACGGGTGGGTGATCGGGCGGCTGGTGCCGAGTGGGACCAGCCCGACGCTGATGTTCGACACCCGGCCGCTGCCCGTGGATCGGCAGACCGCCATCGAGGCGTCGACGGGTGACCGTCGGGGTGCGTGGGTCACGGCCCTCGTTGCGGCCATCGCCGACGACAGGGTCGACGGCGCCGTGCTCCGGAGCGAGGACCGCGAGCTCGTGACCGACGTCCCCGGTCTCGCCCTGCTCGGGCGCGGTACGCCGCCGGGTGCGCTGGCCAGCGCGTTGGACCAGCTCGCGCGCGGCCGCGACGAGGTGAGCCGCGCGGCGTACCGTCTCCTGCAGTCTGTCGGCGAAGGATCCTTCGGCAGCGACGAGGATGCGCCGTTCGTCGCGGCCGCGGTGGTCAACGCCCACGGGTACGCCGAGGCACAGCGACACCTGGTGAGCTCCGAGCGCCAGGCGACGTGGAGGCGCTGGGCCGAGCTGGTCGCAGAGCCGGCGCGCGGACGGCTGCTCCGGCTGGCCGAGCTGAGCAACGCCTCGGCCACCTGATCGACGCAGTCGCGGGTCGGCCATGATGGCGCCATGACCTTCGACGTGACCCGCGTGCGCGGCGACTTCCCGGCCCTGGCCGACGGCACGGCCTACTTCGACGGCCCCGGCGGCAGCCAGGTCCCGCGCCAGGTCGCCGACGCGATCGCCGCGACGATGACCGCCGGCCTCTCCAACCGGGGCACGGTCACGGCCTCCGAACGACGGGCCGAGGACGTCGTCGTCGGTGCCCGCCGAGCCGTGGCCGACCTGCTCGGCTGCGACGCGGGTGGGGTGGTCTTCGCGCGGTCGATGACCCAGGCGACGTATGACATGTCGCGCGCGCTCGCCAAGCAGTGGGCGCCGGGCGACCAGGTCGTGGTGACCCGGCTCGACCACGACTCCAACATCCGGCCGTGGGTGCAGGCCGCGGAGGCCGTCGGGGCCGAGGTGCGCTGGGTCGGGTTCGACCGCGAGACCGCCGAGCTCACGGTCGACGACGTGCGTGCCGAGCTGACCGACCGCACCAAGGTCGTCGCGGTCACCGGCGCCTCGAACCTCCTCGGCACCCGCCCCGACATAGCCGCGATCGCCGACGCCGTGCACGCGGTCGGGGCGCTGCTGTACGTCGACGGCGTGCACCTGACGCCGCACGCGCCGGTCGACGCCGTCGGGCTGGGCGCCGACTTCTTCGGCTGCTCGCCGTACAAGTTCTTCGGCCCCCACCACGGCATCGTCGTCGCGGCGCCGGAGCTGCTCGCGCGGCTGCACCCCGACAAGCTGCTGCCGGCGACCGACCAGGTGCCGGAGCGGTTCGAGCTCGGCACGCTGCCCTACGAGATCCTGGCCGGTACGACGGCCGCGGTCGACTACATCGCCGGGCTCGCCTCGGAGGCTCGCCCGGAGGCGAAAGACCGGCGGACGCGGGTGCTGGAGTCGATGGCGGCGCTGGAGGCGTACGAGGACGAGCTCTTCGAGCGGCTGCTCGACGGCCTGCGCCGCATCGACGGCGTCCGGCTCCACGGGTCGCCCAAGAGGCACACGCCGACGGCGCTCTTCTCGGTCGAGGGCCGCAGCAACCGCGAGGTCTACGAGCACCTGGCCGCGGCCGGCGTCAACGCGCCGGCGAGCAACTTCTACGCGCTCGAGGCGTCGCGGTGGATCGGGCTCGGCGACGCCGGCGCGATCCGGGCCGGGCTCGCGCCGTACACGAACGAGGACGACGTCGACCGGCTGGTGGCGGGTGTCGCGGAGATCTCGCAGTAGCGGTCACGGCTCCACGAGTGCTGGCTGGTGATCGGCGTGCTGTGCCATGAAGTCGTACCAGCCGTGCTCGGTCACGGTGATGATGTCTCCGCCGGACAGACCGGTGTTGGCGTAGCGCCACGCCATCGCCCAGCTCCACTCGACCGGAGTCCACACGCACGGGCCTCGGCGGACGACGATCGTCATCACCTTGAGCTCGCTCGGCAGGTGGAAGCTGCCGAGCCCCCAGTCGTCGCACGCTTCCTGGATGTGGGGTCTGGCCGCGTCACCGTCCTCGATCAGCGACCCGCACGGCAGTTCAAACCGCGTCGGGGTGTCCACCGAGCAGTACAACGCACTGGGCGCAGGCAAGCCGCAGCTGTACTGCCAGTGGGCGGTCTGCGGCAGCGGTTGTTGCCTGTCCTTCGACGGAAACGAGAAGTTCTACCAACCGGTCGAGTGGTTGCGGTACCTCACCCCGGGCGCGGACTGGATCTGGCGCGACTGCCCGAGGAGAGCCTGGTCAGCTCGGCAGCTTGAGGAGCATCTTGACCAAGGTCGGTCGACGCCGGTGTTCCTCGAGCAGCCGGCGTACGACGTCCGCGTACCGGTCGTCGAGCCCAGCAGCCTGAGCGGCACGTCGCAGCTCACCGAGGAGGGCGACGGCGTGGCGGTAGGAGCGATCGCCCGTGGTCTCCAGGGTCTTGTCGACCAGCGCGACGTACGCGTCGAACACGTCCGCGGGGTGGGTGGTGGCGCGCGCCCGGACGAGCGCGAGCTCCATCGAGGTGTCGATCTCGAGGTCTCGGCTGGCCTCCCAGGCGAGCGCCACGTCGCCGTCGGCGAGCAGCGCGGCCAGCCAGGACCGCTGGTTGTGCTCGAGCAGGACGTCGAGGGCGCCGAGCCGCTCGGTGGGCCACGTCCCTAGCTGCTCGGCGGCCTTGCGGAGCAGGGAGTAGGAGGTCTCGTTCGGGATCCGACGCAGCTGCTCGCGGCGCAGCCGCAGCACCTCCTCGCCGTCCCCGCGTTCGCGCAGCATCCGCACGGTGACGTCGTAGAGGCTGGCTGTCTGGTGCGGGACCAACCGCGCCTCCAGACCCGCTCGGGCGAAGTCGAGCGCCTGGTCCGGATGCCCGGCCTCGAGCAGCGCGTCGACCAGGGACAGGTACGCGTGGGGTCCGGCCAGGTCGCCTCCTACCAGGCGGACGATCTCGTCGACGTCGCCGCCGAGCACGGCCAGGCGCTGGAGACCCCTCGTGGCCATGAACGGCGTCGGGTCCTTCGCGAGGCGCTTGTCCAGCTCCTTGCGGTACGTCGCCAGGCCTCGCTCGCCGAGAGCGTTGCGGTACCTCACCACGTCGAGCTCCCAGAAGTCCTGCTCGTCGACCCCCATCCGTACCAGCCACCGCGCGAGCTTGGTCGGATCGGGTTGGCCGAACGCGGCCGCCTTCGCATGCAGGTCGATCAGCCGCCGGGCGGCGTCGCCCTGGATTCCGCTGGAGTCGTCCGAGCGCAGGATCACCCGAGCCAGCTGGCGGATTCCCGTCTCGAGCAACGGCAGCAGGGCGTCAGCAGTGCCGGGGGTCAGTGCTTCGCCGAGCTCGTCCACGACCTCGTGCGCGTGGCGACCGTGCTCGTTCGCGTCCCGGTAGTCGAGGAAGCGTCGGGTCTTCAACGAGTCGACGAGCGACGCGTACGCCGTGATGTCGCCGCCGGCTCGAGCGGCCTGTCGCTGCAGTGCCTCGACGGCGTCCGGGTGGCGGAGGCCGAGCTCGCGGATCGCGTCGGCGGCTGCCTCTCGACCGAGGCCGGCGAGCCAGTCCGCGATCGCCGAGGCCGGGTCCTCGCCGGAGTCGGCCGCCCCGGGGGCGTCAGGCTCGACGGCGGCGGACGCGATCAGCGCCGCGGCGACGATGTGCTTGCACACGTCTCCGCGGAGTCCGATCGGACAGGTGCACTGCGCGCTGTCGGCGGTGAGCATGACGTCGTACGTCGACGTGCCCCGCGCCAGGGCGGTGAGCGAGTCGTTCGTCAGGGCGGAGATCTCGACGAGGCCGCGTCGGGCGTAGTCCTCGCCGCGGGCATAGGAAGCATTGTCCGCGAGCGCCGCGATGCTCAGCCAGTCCACGGACGCGAGTATGCCCGGCGGAGGGTTTCGCGGAGCACCTTCGGGTACGACACCTGCATGAGCGACTCAGCCTCGGGCAGCACCCATCGGGTCCCACCGGCCACCGGGGTCTTCCGGCGCAAGCCGATCAGGGACGACGGCGACGGCGGGCTGGAGCGCAGCATCGGGCTGTGGCAGCTCACCGCGATCGGCCTCGGCGCGATCATCGGCGCCGGCATCTTCGCGCTCGCGGGGCCGGTCGCCAAGACCGACGCCGGGCCGGCGGTGACGGTGTCGTTCCTGATCGCGGGCGTGGCGAGCGCGTGCGCGGCGTTCTCGTACGCCGAGTTCGGCGGTTTGATCCCGCAGGCGGGCTCGGCGTACACCTACGGCTACGCGGTGCTCGGCGAGGGCGTCGGGTGGTTCATCGGCTGGGACCTGCTGCTGGAGTACACCGCGATCGTGGCCGTGGTCGCGATCGGCGTCTCGCAGTACATCACCTTCCTGCTCGACGGCTTCGGCGTCGAACTGCCCGCGTGGATGCTCGGGGCGCCGGGCACCGGCGGGGGACACCAGGTCGACCTCTTCGCGATCCTGCTCTGCCTCGGCGTCGCGTGGCTGCTCAACCGTGGCATCAAGACCAGCGTCCGGGTCGAGACCTGGCTGGTCTTCGTGAAGGTCGCGATCGTGCTCGCGGTGATCGTGGTCGGTGCGTTCTACGTCGAGAGCGACAACTTCGACCCGTACTTCCCCTACGGCCTCAGTGGCGCGGCCACCGGGGCGGCGACGGTCTTCTTCGCCGTCTTCGGGTACGACGCGATGAGCACCGCGGCCGAGGAGTCGAAGGAGGCCGAGCGCAACCTGCCGAAGGCGATCATCATCTCGCTCGGGATCGCGATGGTGCTCTACGTGCTGGCCGCCACGGTGCTGACCGGCATGCAGAACTACCGGGACCTCGCGGACGCCGCGGCGTTCGGCGTCGCCTTCGAGTCGGTCGGCCTCGACGGCTTCGCGAAGGTGGTCGCCTTCGGCGCGATCATCGGCATCATCACCGTGCTCTTCTCCTTCACCCTCGGCGCGAGCCGGATCTGGTACGCCATCAGCCGCGACGGCCTGCTGCCGGCGTGGTTCGCGAAGACCAACGCCCAGCACTCGCCGAGCCGGCCGACCTGGATCGTCGGCGTCGTGGCCGCCGGCATCGCCGGCTTCGTGCCGATCGGCGACGCCGCCGAGCTCACCAACATCGGCATCCTGATCGCCTTCATCGTGGTCTCGGTCGCGGTGATCGTGCTGCGCTACCGCTCGCCCGAGCTGCCGCGCACGTTCAGGGCGCCGCTGATGCCGTTCACGCCAGTGCTCGGCATCGGCTTCTCGATCTGGCTGATCACCGAGCTGCAGTGGCAGACCTGGGCGCGCTTCGCGACCTGGTTCGTGATCGGGGTGGTGATCTACGCGGCGTACGGCTATCGCCACAGCAAGCTCGGCCAGGGGCAGGTCGTGCAGACCAAGGACACCTGAGGCGGGGCTACAGCGCGGCGCCGAACACCAGGGCGTCCGCACCGTTCTTGAACACGCGCCGCTCCAGGCGAGCCCGACGCGGTAGCCCACCTCGACGAACGGCTCGCCTTCGATGTCCTGCACGGTGAGCCCGCAGTCGCCGACGAACTGACCGTCGTGCGTCTCGACGACCCAGAGACCAGTGGGGGCCGGCAGCATGTCTGCATCGTAGGTCTTGCCGCACGCGAGGAGTTGACATATAATCGAACGTATGATCGATCACTCGGGAAGGGCCGACGCGGACGCGATGTCCGACGTCGAGCTCGTCGACGAGTTGATCTCCCTCGAGCGGCTGACGTCGGCCGCCGCTGCCGCCAAGGCCCGGCTGACCGCGGAGCTCCACGCGCGACGCCGGGCACACGACGCCGCTGTCGGGGTGCCGCCCGAGCGGTGCGGCCGCGCGGTCGCCCACGAGGTCGCGCTGGCCCGCCGCGAGTCGCCGTACGCCGGCCGCGAGCACGTCGGGCTGGCGCTCGCGCTGGTGCACGACCTACCCGAGACGCTCGCCGCGCTGGAGCGCGGCGACATCAACGAGCAGCGGGCCCTGATCGTCGCGCGCGAGACCGCGGACCTGCCGCGCGAGGACCGGGCCCACGTCGACGCGTCCCTTGCGCCCCGGATGGCCGGAATGGGCAACCGCGAGATCCTGGTGGCGACTCGGCGGCTCGCCTTCGAGCTGGACCCCGACGGCGCGGAGGCGAGGGCGAGTCGTGCGCATGCCCGCCGCCGGGTCACGTGCCGATCGCTCGGCGACGGGATGGCCCGGGTGTCCGCCGACCTGCGCGCGGCCGACGCCGTGGTCGCGATGGACTCCCTGCACGAGTACGCCGACCTGCGCCGGGCGATGGGCGACCCGCGCTCCCGCGACCAGATGATCGCCGACGAGTTCGCCGACCGCCTGGACCGACCGGCCGAGGTCGGGCGACGACACGTCGCGGTCCAGCTGGTCATGAATGCCGAGATGCTGCTCGGCGAGGACACGACGACCCCGCCCCACCTGGTGGGCTACGGCCCGGTGTCACCGACGGTGGCCGCCGACCTGCTCGCGTCCGCCGAGGGCGAGGTGCTCATCCGGCGGCTGTACGCCAGCCCCGACGACCACGGCCTGGTCGCCATGGACAGCAAGGGCATCGTCTTCACGGGTGCACTCCGCCGGCTGCTCTTCGCCCGCGACGGCGACACCTGCCGGACGCCGTGGTGCGACGCCCCACCTCGTCACGGCGACCATGTCGTGGGCCGGGCGCGGGGCGGGTCGACCGACCTCGACCAGGGCCAGGGGCTCTGCGAGTCGTGCAACTACGCGAAGGAGCAGCCGGGCTGGCGGCATCGGACGACGAGTCGCTGGCCGGAGCGCCACACCGTCGAGACGACCACGCCGACCGGACACCGACATCTGTCCCGCGCGCCCGCGCTGCCGGTGCCGACGTCACCGGACGGTCGTCGGCGAACCCTGGTCGTCGAGCTCTACCACCCTGCCTTCGTGATCGACCTCGCCGCCTGATCCTCGTCGGCGAGGTGGGGGTGTCGGTAGCGTGTCGTCATGGCGCGCACGTGGCTGTCCATGAAGGTGGAGCTCGTTGGCGGACGCGGCGAGGACCTGTGGCCGTATCCGTGTCGGGTCCTCGCGGTCGGACCGCAGCACACCTTCGCCGACCTGGCAGCAGCGATCGACCTCGCGTTCGCGCGCTGGGACCGGGCGCACCTGTGTCAGTTCACGCTGGCCGACGGGACGGTCGTCACCGACGAGGAGACGGCCGAGGAGTTGCTCGGAAGCCCGTTCGGTCCTGTCGCCAGGGCTCCGTTGGTTCTGGGGCGCGCGAAGGTGAGCGATGTGGTCAAGCCGGGTGACGAGTTCAGCTACGTCTTCGACTTCGGGGACGACTGGACGCATGCCTGCACCGTCGAGACCGCGAAGGTGGATCCGAGGGAGGTCGTGGGTGTGGTCCCGAAGGTGCCGACGCCGACCTGGGGTTGGGGCAGCATCCCGGACCAGAACGGGCGCCGGTGGGACGGCGACGCTCCCGGGGAAGCGGTGCCGCGGCGGCCGGATGGGCCACACCCGATGTACGGCGGGGGGTGGCCGACGGCCGCGATACCGGACCCGGTCGATCTGAAGGAGCTACGGGGTGCGACGTACCGGCGCGACGTGCCGGCCATCCTCGCCGCGATCGAGGGACGGGACATCGGCGACGTGCTGCAGCAGGTCGGCATGGGTGTGCAGGTGGTGCTGACCGAGGATCGCCGCCGCGGCGAGGCCCTGGCGGTGTCCCTCCTCGGGCGCCTCGACGATCGGTGTCAGGTCGGGGACGACATCCTGGCCGAGGACCTGCTCGCCCAGCTGCAGGGCACGCCGCTGATGACGAGGCACCTGCCCGTCGACCTGAGCGACCTCGGCTCCACCCTGTCGGGAGACCCCGCCGAGGAGGCCGGATGCCTCGACCTGCAGACGGGCGAGATCATCCCCGCGGTGCTCCTCGACCCGGTGTACGTGGACGAGGACGACGTCGTCGACGTCGAGTCGGAGCCGGACCGATGGCTGTGGCTCGAGCGTCCCGCCGCGCGTGAGCAGTGGAACGACATGGCGGAGTTCGTCGCGCGGCAGCGCAACGCCGACCTGCGTCGACGCCTGGAGGCCGCGATCGAGGGCAAGGGGGCGTTCCGGAGGTTCCGCCGGGCCCTCGACGACGAGGACCTGGTGGGTCCGTGGCGCCGATTCTCCGACGATCGGGAGATCGGCCGCGCCCGCGCCTACCTCGCCGAGAGAGGCATCCGGGTAGCGCCACCATCCTGAGTTGTCCACAGGTCGCAGATCGGGGCTGGCGCGGACCGATGTCGTCGTCGTTCGCTGGAGACATGCCGAAGTCACGAGGACGCAAGCGCAAGCCCACTCGACGTCAGTGCCGGTCCGACACGCGGCAGCGGCCTCCGCGCGGGCTCGACCTGTCGATGCTGGGGCCGATGTTCGAGGCCGACGAAGCGGAGCATCGGGGAGACGCCCGGGGCGCTCTCGCGATCATCGAGCAGCATCTCGTCGGCAGCGATGGCAGGGCGTTCTGGAGGCCGGCGAGGATCGAGCGACTGCTGCAGGTCGCTGCGCTGGAGCCGGTCCTGCCCGGGTGGGCGACCTCGCGGTGGATCCTCGACCAGGCGCTGCAGCTGATGGATGACGCGATGCGAGAGCCCCACCGACGTGGTCTGGAGATCGCGGTCGAGCTTCGTGGCGGACCTCAGGATCTGCCGGGGACGGACGAGGTCGAAGCGATGGCGAAGGTGCGCGACCACGACTGGGTCTATCGCCAGCTGGTCCTCTACGAGTACGGGGGGTTGTCGACGTTCCTGCGCCGGGCAGCGACCCCCGACCTGGTCGTCGGCGCCGACCACATCCAGGACTGGACGCGGGCGCCGATGCGGGTGCTCAGGTTCCGGGAGCGTGCCGAGCAGACCCTGACCTGGACCGATCTGACGTCGGGCGATCAGGTCGTCGTGCCGAACCTCGGTGCCGCCGCCATGCTCGTGCCCGGTGAGTGTGCGCTCGGAAGACTGGTGCCGACCGTCGCCGGCGTGCTGTTCGAGGGCATGCCTCTCCGGATCCCGGAGGCGCTCGCGGCCGCGGCGGCCCCTGACCCTTTCCGGTGGCTGGACGTCCTGCGCACGTGGCCGCGCAGCGACCTGCAGGAAGACGGGTTCGACCCGGCCATCGTGCACGGCAACCTCCTGCTGACGGACGTGCCGCGGCCCATCTCTCAGCTCGCGGTCGGTCCCTTCCTGCAGGTGCGCCAGGACGGCCGGGTGACACCTGGCGGCATCGCTGCCGCGCTGCTCGACCTGGGCCGGGCGCTGGTGTCCGGTGTCCTCGAGGTCGCCGACGACGGACTCGATCCGTGGCCGTGCCTCGCGGCCGAGCTGCTGGCACCGACGATGTCCCTGCGCCTGGCCGAGCGGGTGACTGCCGCCGACGCGCACGTGCTCGCCGAGCTCGAGCGCCGTCTCGCCGGACCTGCCGCCTACGTCTGTCGCGAGCTCGCGAAGGTGGTCGAGCGCGCGGCATGACTACCGCCCTAGCTGCACGACGGTGACTCCCGCCGTGGTCGCCGGCCGGCTCATCGCCGCGAGCGCGGCACCGGCCTCGTCCAGCCCGATGACCGAGCCGACCAGCCGGCGCGGCCGTACGGCGCCCGAGGCGACCAGGGCGAGCATCGGCGGGTAGTCCCGCGCCGCCATCCCGTGGGAGCCGTGGATCGAGAGCTCCTGGGCGACGACGAGTCCCATGGGCAGCGGCGGCGTGGCGTGCTCGCCGAGCAGCAGCCCCACCTGGACGTGTCGGCCCCGGGGGCGCAGGCAGGACACCGAGGCCACCGCCGTGTCGGTGAGCCCGACGGCGTCGAGGGACACGTGGGCGCCGCCGCCCGTCGCCGCCACGACCCGCTCGATCGATCCCGGTCCGCCCTCGACGAGCGCCTCGGCCCCGAAGTCGGCCGCGCGCTGCAGGGCGGCCTCGGACACGTCCACGGCGACGACGCGGGCACCGAGCGCGGCCGCGATCATCACCGCCGACAGCCCGGCTCCGCCGCAGCCGTGCACGGCCACCCAGTCGCCCGGGCCCACGCGTCCATGCGCGGTCAGGGCCCGGTACGAGGTCGCGAAGCGGCAGCCCAGGGCCGCCGCGCTGACGAAGTCCAGATCGTCGGGCAGCACGACGACGTTGAGGTCGGCGGCCGGCACCGCCACCAGCTCGGCGAACGAGCCCGGCATCGTGAACCCCGGTTGGGACTGGTCCGGGCACACCTGCGCGTCCCCGGCCCGGCAGTAGGAGCACCGCCCGCAGCCGCAGACGAACGGCGCGGTCACCCGCTCGCCGACGCGGTGGCCGGTCACCAGTCCGCCGACCTCGACGATCACCCCCGAGAACTCGTGGCCGGGCACCATCGGCAGCGGCACCGGGTCGTGGCCCTGCCAGGCGTGCCAGTCGGACCGGCAGACCCCGGTGGCGCGCACCTCCACCAGGACCCCGTCGTCGGGACACACGGGAGGGGGGATCTCGACGAGGGACGGCGTCGCGCCGTACGCGTCGTATCGCACTGCTTGCATGGCGCGATCGTCGCAGGTCAGCCGCGCCGTACGCCGCCGTAGATCCCGCGCCGGACGATCCAGGGCTGGAGCACGGTGTCGATCGACCAGGCCGGGAAGCGGAACGCCTGGCCGGAGGGCGCGAAGACCTCGAGCCCGTTGGCCTGGACGCCGAGCACCGATCCCCAGCGGCCACGGGGTGCCGTGAAGTCGCGCAGCGGCTTGGCCGCGAGGTGGGCGCGGATGTTGCGGGCGAGCAGCTTGTCGGCGCGGTTGCGGGCGGTGGAGCGCAGCGGGTCGGTGGCGGCGACGTCGCCGATGGCGAAGAGGTCGGTCTGACCGGGGACGGTCAGGTCGGGGGAGACGCGGACGAAGCCGTCGTCGTCGAGCAGCTCGGTCGGCAGCCACGAGGTGTTGGGCCGCACCCGGCCGATCGCCCAGATGGTCGCGTCGGCAGGAGTGGGCGGTTGCCCCGTGCTCCACGACACCGGCTCCTCGGTGATCCGGTCGCAGTCGAAGCCGTCGGGCACGACGGCGCGGTGGCCCGGGTGGAGGGTGACGCCGCGGGCCGTGAGCAGGGAGGAGACCTTCTGCCAGACCTTCGGGTGGTGGTGCGGGAGGGCGCGCGCGCCGGGGAAGAAGAGGCGGACCTGCTTGGTCGGCCAGGTGGTCGCGAGGTTCGCGGCGGTGCTGACCGACGCGGCGCCACCGCCGACGACGTTGATCGAGCCGGCGGCGGCGAGGCGTTCGTGGGCGGCTCGCAGCGAGGCGTCGACCTCGTCGGCGGACTGGAAGTCGGGCCGGCGCCAGAAGCCGTTGGAGACGCCGGTCGAGATGACGAGCACGTCGTACCGCTCGGCGTTGGTGCGTCCGCGCGAGGTCAGCACGTCGAGGGTGCGGGCCTCGAGGTCGAGACCGGTGAGGGTGCCGTGGACCGTGCGGACGCCGTCGAGCTTCGCGTAGCGGTCGAAGGAGATGAAGTAGTCGCGCGCCCAGTCGTCGGGACGGGCCAGGCGGGTGCCGAGCTCCTGGCCGCTGACCAGGGCGGGCTTCGTGGAGATGCCGACGACGTCGGCGTGCCGGGACAGGTGGAGGGCGGTCAGGAGGCCGCTGTCGCCGAGGCCGGCGACCACCACGCGGGGACGCGTCATGCGGCTCGGCGGGGCGGGCGGGGCAGCAGCTTGGGCACCCGGTCGATGACGTCCTGGTACGACGGGCGGCGCGCGAAGCTGCGCTCCTCCATCATCGGGATGCTCGCGCCGAGGAACAGCGCGACCATCGCGACGGCACCGACGAAGACCCACCACCATTCGGACGGCGAGGTAGCCAGCCCGAAGAGCGCGAGCGAGAACCAGAAACCGATCTCTCCGAGGTAGTTGGGGTGCCGCGACCAGCCCCACAGGCCGCGGTCCATGGCCTGGCCGCGCTGCTTGGTCCGCGCGAAGCGGTACATCTGCAGGTCGGCGGTGAAGGTCAGCACCACCGAGCCGACACCGACGAGGACGGCGACGATGTCGAGCCAGCCGACGTCCCGGCCGGGCCGGGTGACCGCGACGTACACGGGGAGCATGCCGAGGAAGACCTGGAGCGTCGGGATCACGTGGATGGCGAAGAGGTCGACCAGCGGCTCCATCGCGCCCTTGCCGTCCTTCAGCATCGGGTAGCGCCAGTCCTCGTGGGGGAGGCCGGGGAACGCGTAGACCCAGTTGCCGGTCAGGCGGATCGCCCAGAAGAGGATCACGCCGATGACCAGCCAGGCGCGTACGTCGTTGACGTCCGGGGTGCTCTCGCTCCACCAGTAGACCGCCAGCAACGGCGGGAGCACGCTCCAGTAGGCGTCGTAGAAGCTGGAGTTGTGGTGCAGCCTGCTGAAGCCGAAGATCACCAGCGTCGCGAGCAGGTCGGCGATGAGGCCGTCGAGCCACAGGTGGCCGGTGTCCGGGCCCCGGTAGAGCCACGCGGCGCCGACCAGGATCGCGACCGCGTAGGCCACGCAGACGCGCGTCAGCGACTCGGCTTTGCTCATGGTCGCGACCGTACTAGAACAAGTTCCAGTTGTGGCGAGGTTCCTCGATGCGACTGTCGGTGGGTCCAGGCAGGCTGGGGTCATGGCAGAGCACTCGGTGAAGGTCAGGATCCGGTTCAAGGAGCACGCGGCGCCGGTCGCCGGGGAGGGCCTCGCGGCCGAACCCGTCCAGGCGCACGACGGCGGCGGCACCTACGTGCTCAAGAACAACGCCTACTACGCGCCGTTCGCGGTGGGCGACCTCGTGCGGGCGGAGCTCGACGGGCTGGGGATGTTGCAGGTGACCGACGTCGTGCAGCCCGCCCCCGTCGTGCTCACCTCGGTCGCGGTCGTCCACGGCGACCACGACATCGCGCGGGCGATGGGTGACCGGTGGCGGGAGGACGGTGCCCACTGGAGCGAGGGGATGCAGGGCCGGCTGTCGACGGTCTGGGAGCCCGAGGTCGACGCCGACCGCGCGGTCTCCGTCCTCGAGCCCGACCTACGCGCGGGGCGCGCCGAGCTGCTCTGGGTGGCCGGTCCGGAGCAGCGCAGCCGTGAGGCCCAGACGCTGGTCGACTTCGAGCTCGACCCGGAGGGCGCCGACGTGGACACGACCTACTGGGCTCCCGACGACCCCTACTGGCGCGAGCAGGGCCTCGACAGCCCCGAGTTCCTCGCCTACGTCCAGTCGCTGGCCTCGCAGGACGACGTGACCGCCCGCGCGCTCGAGGCCGGCGACCACGAGGCGTTCCGCGAGATGTTCATCTTCATCAACGGAGAGGCCCCCTGGTAGGCCGGTCCTGCTCGGCCCTATTGCCCGGCACGGCACACTGAAGGGTATGACCGTGACGTTGGAGCGCACCAGGACAGCGCCGACCGACCTGACCGCCGACGAGATAGAGCTCCTGGGCAGGGAGCTCGACGCGATCCGGCAGGACGTCCTCGACACCCGCGGCGCGCGCGACGCGGCGTACATCCGGCGCCTGGTGCTCGCCCACAAGGTGCTCGAGCTCGGCAGCCGCGCGGTGCTGCTCAACAGCCGCCGCAGGAGCGCCTGGGTGCTGGGTACGGCGGGCCTCGCGGTCGCCAAGATCCTCGACAACATGGAGATCGGCCACAACGTCCTGCACGGGCAGTGGGACTGGATGCGCGACCCGAAGATCCACTCCACGACCTGGGACTGGGACCACGCGTCGCCGGCCAAGCAGTGGCAGCGCGCCCACAACGACCGGCACCACAAGAACACCAACATCGTCGGCATGGACAACGACCTCGGCTACGGCATCATGCGCGTCGACGAGTCGCAGGAGTGGAAGCCGCGCTACCTCGTGCAGCCGGCGTGGAACTTCGTGACGGCGTGCATCTTCGAGTACGGCATCGCGATGTTCGACCTCGACCTCGGCGACCACATCCGCGACAAGCGCAAGATGTCGCCCGAGAAGAAGGTGGAGGTCAAGGAGACCCTCACCAAGATCCGCCAGCTGGCGGTCAAGGACTACGTGATCCACCCGGTGCTGTCCGGGCGGTCGTGGCGATCGACGCTGGCGGCCAACGCGACCGCCAACCTGGTGCGCAACCTGTGGAGCCACTCGATCATCATGTGCGGCCACTTCCCGGAGGGCGTGTCGACCTTCGAGCAGCCCGAGCTGGACGAGAAGGAGACCAGGGGGGAGTGGTACGTCCGGCAGATGCTGGGCTCGGCCAACATCTCCGGCTCCCGCGCGCTGCACCTGATGGCCGGCAACCTCTCGCACCAGATCGAGCACCACATCTTCCCGGACCTGCCGAGCAACCGGTACGTCGAGATCGCGCCGAAGGTGCGCGCGGTCTTCGACAAGTTCGACCTCGACTACAACTCCCGCCCGCTGGTCAAGCAGGTCGCGAGCGCGTGGCACAAGGTCGTGCGGCTGTCGCTGCCCAACGGCTGGCTCGCCGAGACCAACCGGCGCAACCTGATCCCGCAGCTGCGCCGCCTCACCCGCGCCTAGGCCCGAGAATCAAGCAGAGCGGGGCGCCGGGATGACCATCGGCGGCTGGCCGTCGAGCAGGGTCGTGCCGGGCGCGGGGTCCTGGACGTACATGCCGCGTACGGCGGGGTGCCGCATGTAGGAGAGCCGGCTGACCTCGTGGCGCGACTTGCGCATGCCGTCGAGCACCAGCCCGGCCATCACGGACATCGTGCTGATCATGACGAGGAACGACGCGACGAAGAGCGTGGGCAGACGCGGCACCAGGCCGGTCTGGAGGTACTGCACGCCGACCGGGAGCGCCAGCAGGGTCGCGACGGAGGCGAGCAGCGCGGCCACCAGGCCGAAGAAGTAGATCGGCCGCTCGTGGCGGGCCAGGGTCAGGATCACGTTGAGGATCCGCCAGCCGTCGCGGTAGGTGCGCAGCTTGGACTCGCTGCCCTCGGCGCGGTCGCGGAAGTCGACGTCGACGGACGCCGACGGGATGCGCAGCGCGAGCGAGTGGACCGTCAGCTCGGTCTCGATCTCGAACTCGCGGGACACGGCGGGGAAGCTCTTCACGAAGCGGCGCGAGAAGACGCGGTAGCCGCTGAGCATGTCGCCCATGCTGTCGCCGAAGATGCCGGTGACGATGCGGTTGAGGGCCTTGTTGCCGAGCTCGTGGGCCGGCCGGTACGCCGAGCTCTCGAGTCCCTCGATCTCGCGGCGGACACCGACCACCTGGTCGAGGTTCTCCGAGACGAGCTTCTCGATCATCTGGGGGGCGGCCGCGGCGTCGTACGTGTCGTCACCGTCGATCAGGAGGTAGATGTCGGCGTCGATGTCGGCGAACGCGCGCCGCACGACGTTGCCCTTGCCCTTGAGGGGCTCCGAGAACACGAGCGCACCCGCCTGGCGGGCCCGCTCGACCGTGCGGTCGCTGCTGCAGTTGTCGTAGACGTAGACGGCCATCCCCGGGACGGCGGCGCGCAGGTCGGCGACCACCTTCGCGACGGCCACTTCCTCGTTGTGGCAGGGCACGATCGCGGCGATGCGGTACCGCGTAGCCAGATCCATGCGAACCCCCAAGGGTGAACGACCGGTCCCGAGATCGTCATGGGGGAAACGGGGCAGTGGCCCGCGGGTTACGCAGCGTTTGAAACTTGTTCTATCCGTCTCGTCCACCGGATGTTCCGGCGGTAGACCCCCTCGAGCTGGTCGAGGTGGGCCTCCCACGAGAACTCCGCCTGCACGAAGGCGTGTCCCTCGGCGCCGGTACGGCGCATCGCGGCCGGGTCGGCGACCGTCTCGCGGAGCGCCGCGGCGAGGTCGCCGGCGGCCATGTCGACGAACCGCACGCCCGGGCCCGCGGTCCACGGGGAGTGCAGGGCGGGGTCCTCGCGCAGCAGCACCGGCAGACCCGAGGCCATCGCCTCCAGCACGGTCAGCGGGCACTCACCCACCGACGCGATGACCATGACGTCCGCGCCGGCGTAGACCTCCGGCATCTCCGCGGCGGGCACCGAGCCCAGGAAGCGCAGGCGGGGGTCGTCGACCCCGGGAGGCCGGTCGCCGCCGGCAAAGGCGATGTCGTAGTCGTCGCCCGCGGCGGCGGCCACGAGGTCGAAGCCCTTCTTGGGCACGAACCGGCCGACGAACAGCACCACAGGCCGCTCTCTCGATTCGCGGGGGCGGGGCTCGCCCGGGCGGGGACGGAAGCGCACGGTGTCGACGCCGTTGCCGAGCACCTCGACCTTCTCCGGCTGGGGCAAGGTGGCCGCGATGTGGGCGTCGATCGGCAGCACGGTCCGGGCGCCGCCGAGCACGATCCGTCCGAACGTCGCCAGCACCACACCCTGCACCAGGCGCACGAGAGCGGAGGAGTGGTGCACGAAGCCGACGTGGCGGTGCACGACGTACGGCGTGCGCAGCGCGAGGCACCACAGCGCCGCCACCCAGCTGGTGACGTAGAGGACGTCGTGGACGTGCACGATGTCGGCCCGGCGCACCTCGCGACCCAGGGTGAGCAGGAGTCGGGGCGAGAAGATCGGGAAGGGCACGCCGAACCGCTCCTCCAGCCCGTTCCACGCACGCACGCGCACGGTGCGGACGCCGTTCTCGACCCGCGATCCGGGGCCGACAGGGCCGGCGCCGCTGACGACCGTGACCCGCCAGCCGCGGGCCGCGAGCCCCTGGGTCTCGGCCGCGACGACGGTCTCGAGGCCCCCGATGTGCGGCAGCACGTTGTGGGCGACGTGCAGCGCCGCTCTAGTCCTCACGCCGCGAAGTATGCCGTCGCGTAACCGGGGGTAGGCCTCCCCGTTGACTGGGTGCCCGGTGAGGGACCGGTCATGAGGGGATCCGAGGTAGTCGTGACGATCAGCGAGCGAACCGCGCCGTGGTGGCAGCGTGTGGTGCCCGTGACCGGTCTCGTGCTGGTCGCGCTCGCGCTGGCCGCGCTCGTCGTCCCCGGCTTCCGCCACCAGCTCGCCCTCTCGGCGAGCCACCGGACCGACCCGTACGTCGAGCTCTACTTCGCGCGGACCCCGGCCGGCACCCAGCTGGTCTGCACCACCTCCGGCCGGCGTGCGGACGTGCGGTTCGCCGTCACCAGCCACCTCGCCGACGAGCAGGACCTCGCCTACGGCGTGACCGTGGGCGACGAGGAGAAGTCGGGCACGGTCACCGCGAGGCCCGGCGCCTCCTCAGTCGTCATCGAGTCGCTCCCGCGCCCCTCCGGCCCGTACGACGTCCGGGTGCACCTGCCCGGCGTGGACCAGGAGCGGCAGGCGCACTGCCCGGGAGCGCGGTCATGACCCACGTCGCCGTCGTGACCCCCCGTTTCCCTCCCGACGCCGGCGGCGTCGAGGAGTACGCCGCGTGGGTCGCCGAGACGCTCCAGCGCGCCGGCCACCGGGTCACCGTCATCACGACGGGCCGATCCGGGACCACCACCCACCAGGTCGGGTACCGGGGCATCCCGGTGATCCGGCTCCGCACCTGGTTGACCCTCTCCAACACGCCGGTCAACCCGCTGTGGTGGTGGCAGCTGCGCCGGCTCCTGACCCGCCTCGACGTCGACGTCGTCAACGCCCACGCTCCGGTGCCCGGCCTGGCCGACGTCACGGCGTTCACCTCGCCCGTGCCGGTGGTGCTGACCTACCACTCGGGGTCGCTGGTCAAGGCCGGACCTCATGAGCGGAGTGGCCCCGTCGACCCGCTGCTGCGCGCCTACGAGCGGCACGTGCTGCCCCGGGTCTTCGCCCGCTGCCGCGATCTCATCGCCGTCTCGCCGGTCTCGCTCGCGCACGCGACCGGTCGCGCGCACCTGATCCCGCCGGGCGTCGACACCGACCTGTTCTCACCGACCGAGGAGCCGCGCCAGCGCCGCGTCCTCTACGTCGGCCGCGTCGAGCGCACGTCGCGCTGGAAGGGCCTGCAGATCCTCGTCGACGCGCTGACCCGGCTACGCGAGCTCGCGCCCGACGTACGCCTCGAGATCGTCGGCGACGGCGACGACGTCGCGCCCCTGCAGAAGCGGGCCGCCGACCTCGGAGTCGGCGACCTCATCGACTGGCACGGCCGGGTCGCGCACGACGACCTGCCGGCGTACTACCGGCGCGTGGGCGTGACCGTGCTGCCGTCGCTGACCGAGTCGGAGTCGTTCGGCATGGCGCTCGCCGAGGCGATCGCCTGCGGCTGCCCGGTGGTCGGGTCGGCCGTCGGCGGGATCCCCTTCGTCGTCCGCGACGGCGAGGACGGGCGTCTCGTCCCGCCCGGTGACCCCGTCGCGCTCGCGGAGGCGCTGGCCGCCGTCCTCGACGACCCGCCTCGCCCGGGACCGTCCCGCTGGGACTGGAAGCACCAGGAAGACCAGACGTTGCGCGTGATCAGCGAGGTGTCGCCATGAGCCCCACTTCTCCTCAGGGTGCTGTGGGCCGCATCCGCAGCAGCATCCCGCGATGGCTGCTGCCTCTCGTGGTCGCCCTCCGGTTCCGGCTGGCGTGGTCGCGCGCGGCCGTGCGCGAGGACGCGCGCGCCCAGATGCGGTTCCTGCTCGAGCACACCCGGCCCGACGCCGACATCAACGCCGTGGCCCGTGACTACGTGCGCTACCAGGTCCGGCGCGGCGAGCTCCGCTGGCACCCGGAGATGATCACCAGCCTCCGCGTCGACGGCATCGAGCACCTGCTCGCCGCCCGCGACGAGGGCCGCGGCGTGCTGCTCAACTTCGTCCACCACGGCTACTACGACGGCGCCTTCCCCTCGATCGCCCGGCACGGCGTGCGCTGCCGGATGGTCGTCTACCCCTACATGCTCGAGCCCGACGCCCCGCTCTGGATCAAGCAGCACGTCGCCCTCGCCTGCACCGGTGGCGGTACGCCGGTCAGCGCCGCTGTCGGCAACGACGGGATCACGGACCTGCTGCGCCAGGGTGAGGTCGTCGCGATCGCGTCCGACGTGCCCGGGCGGACCCCGCTCTCCTTCGTCGGGCGCGACGTCCTCGGCTCGTTCGGCGCCGCCCGGCTCGCGACCGACACGAACTCCCCGGTCATCGTGATGACCTCCGACGAGGACGCCGACGGCCCGTTCATCCGGCTGCACGAGCCCTTCGAGCCGAAGCGCTACCAGTCGCCGAAGGAGCTCCTCCAGGCCCTGCTGGTGATCCACGAGTCCCGCCAGGTGCGCTGGCCCGAGGCGACCGACCTGCCGTTGTCGCGCTGGGGCACGCCGTGACGCTGACCATCTCCCGCAACGAGGCGGGGCCGGCCACCTTCCCGGAGCAGGTCGTCACGCCGACCCGGCGCCGGCGCCCGCCGGTCGTGCTCCTGCTGCTCGTGCTGGCCCAGGCCGTGATCGCCCTCGACGTCGACCTGCCCGTCGTCCGACCCGTCATCGCGCTGGTCACGTTCGTCGCGCTGCCGACGCTGGTGCTCCACCGGCGCGCGAGGTTCGCCGCCGACACCGAGGTCGGGCGGCTGTCCTACGCGTTCGGCGTGACCCTGCTCGGCCTCATCCTCGGCGGCCTGCTCCTCGACACGGTCCTGCCGGTCGTCGGCATCGACCACCCGCTGGCTCCCGCGCCGCTCGCGGTCGCCTGGCTGGTGGTCGACGTCGCGCTGCTGATGTGGCGCCGCACGGTCCCGCTGTTCGCGCCCGATGCGCACCGCAGCGTCCTTCCTGGGGCGTACCGCCGGGTGCTCGACGCCCGCCTCGAGCTCGCCCAGGGCCTCGCCGTGCTGGGCCTGCTGCTCGCGGTCGTCGGCGCGATCCGGCTCAACAACGGCGCCGGCGGGGGAGCCGCCCTGGTCGCGGTCGTGCTCGCCGGCGCGGCGATGCTGACGCTGCTGGTCGGCCCGGGCAACCGCTCCATGGTCGTGCGCGACGCGTGGGTGATCGGCCTGGTCGCCGCCGGCCTGCTGCTCGCGACGTCGCTGCGTGGCTGGGCGATCACCGGCCACGACATCCAGGCGGAGTTCCTCGCCTTCCGGCTCACCAACGAGGCTCAGAACTGGCAGATGAGCGCGCTGCCCAGCGCCTACAACGCCTGCCTGAGCGTCAACATCCTCCCGACCGTGTTGGTGCAGACGACGGGGCTCTCGGGCGAGCTGGTCTTCAAGGTGCTGCTCCAGCTGGTCTTCGCGACCGTGCCGGTGCTGACCTACCTCTTCTCCCGCCGCTTCGTGAGCCGCCGCCTCGCGCTCGCCGCGACGACGTTCACGATGGCGTTCCCGACGTTCTTCACCGACATGCCCTACCTGGTGCGCCAGGAGATCGCGTTCTTCTTCCTCGCCCTGGTGCTGCTCGCGGCCACCGAGCCGGGCCGCACCCGCGTCCGCAGCGGCGTGCTGGTCTTCGCGCTCGGGCTCGGGGTGGTCGTCTCGCACTACTCCACGACGTACCTGCTGCTGATGGCGCTCGTGGCGGCGCTGCTCGCGATGGGCCTGACCGGCCTCGTACGCCGGCTGCGTCATCTACCGGGGCACCGGCCGGCGCACGCCGCGCCGCACGACCCGCTGGTGCTGCTGCACCCCGGGATGGTCGCGGCGCTGATCGGCGTCACGCTCCTGTGGGCCGGGCCGATCACCGACACCGGCGGGCACGCGACGTCCGTCGTCAAGGAGACCATCGACTCGCTGACCGGCAAGGGTGTCGACGGGCCGAGCTCGTCGGACACGTCGTACTGGATCTTCTCCGGCGACGGGACCACCCCGCGAGAGCGGATGGACATGTTCGTCCAGGAGACCGTCGACTACCGCGACGCCGAGATCCCGGCGGGCGAGCGGGTCGTGCCCGACCCCGGCGACGCCGAGCTCGAGCCGGCCCTGCACGAGCAGGCGGCGAACCCCGTCGACAACGCGCTGAGGCTCGGTTCCGCCCTGCTGATGCAGGTCTTCGCCCTGCTCGGCGTGGTGTGGCTGCTGCGCCGCCGGCTGCGCGGCACCGACGCGTCGCGCGAGGTCACGTTCCTGACCGGCGGGGCGATGGCCGCGCTCGGGCTGGTGGTGCTGGTGCCGAACCTGTCGGTCGACTACGGCGTGCTGCGCGCCTTCCAGCAGACGCTGCTGATCATGGCGCCCACCATGGCGCTCGGCATGTCGGTCGCCCTCCGTCCACTCACCCTGCGGCCGCTCGCGGCGTGGACGCCGCGATCAGCGCTGGTGCTGGTGGCGGTCATCCCGGTCGGGCTGCTGCTCGTGCTGAGCGGTGTCCTGCCCGCCGTGACCGGCAGCCAGCAGCAGCGGATCGCGATGGCCAACGCCGGCACCTACTACGACCGCTTCGCCGTGTCGGACCCGTCCCTCGAGGCGATGCACTGGCTGGCGTCGGTCGACCACGCGGACCGGTCGAACGAGCGGATCATCGCCAACCGCAACGTCAACGTGCGGCTGCTCGCGATGAGCGACAACCGGGCTCCGGTCTCCGACCGGCTCTACCCGACGCTGCTGTCGAAGGACGCCTACGTCTTCGTCGACGCGCAGATCCTCGAGCAGGGCGTCTCGACGATCTTCTACACCGGCGACCTGCTCACCTACACGTACCCGCTCCAGGACCTCGACGAGCACCTCGACCTCGTCTACAGCGCCCCCGACGCGCGGATCTACCGATGAGCGCCCTGTCATCGGGTGTCGCGTCGAAGGTCCGTGCCGTACGCGCCGACCCGCTGCTGATGAACTCGGCGCTGATGTTCGCCACCACGATCCTGATGGCCGGCGGCGGCGCGGTCTTCTGGGTGTTCGCGGCCCGGCTGGCCAGCCCGGGTGACGTCGGCCTGGCCGGCTCCCTCGTGGCCGCCGGTGACTCGCTCGCGCTCTTCGCCCAGCTGGGGCTCAACATCGCGCTGCTGCGCACGATGCCGACCAGCAGCAAGAAGGCCGCCGACGTCGTCACCGCGTCGACCGTGGTGGTCGGCGCGGGCGCGGCGTTCGCGCTGGTCTACGCACTGCTGCTGCCCCTGACCTCGCCGCGGCTGGCGGCCGTGCTCGACTCGCCGCTCACGATCGGCGTCTTCTGCGTGCTCGTGGCCGGTACGGCGCTGAACGTGCTCTCCGACAGCGTCTTCCTGGCGATCAACCAGGTCTGGTCCTACCTGCGCCTCAACGGCATCCTGATGGGCCTCGTCAAGTGCGTGCTGCCCTTCCTGCTCGCCGGCGCCGGCGCGCTCGGCCTCTACGGCTCGGTCGGCGGCGCGATCCTCTGCTGCGCGGTCGCGAGCGTGTGGGTGATCCTGCGCCACGTGCCAGGCCGCCGCGTGATCTCGCCCTCGCCCGAGCTGCTGGCGACGCGCCGCTTCGCTGCGGCCGGCTGGGTGACCTACGCGCTCACCGTGCTGCCGCTGCTGGTCTTCCCGCTGATCGTCATCAACGCGCTCGGGCCGGCCGAGGGCGGCGCCTACTTCATCAGCTTCCAGGTCGTCACCCTGCTGCACGCGGTTGTCCTCGCGGTCGCGAACTCGGCCTACGCCGAGAGTGAGAAGGCGGTCCACGACCGGCACCGCGTGGTCCGCAGGGGCGGGCTGACCCTGCTCGTCTGCTCGGTCGCGGGGGCGCTCGCGATGATCGTGCTGGCGCCGTACTTCCTGATGATCTTCGGCCCGCACTACGTCGACTCCGGTACGGCGACGCTCCGCGTGCTGTCGCTCTCGGCGGTCGGCGCGGCCTTCAACTACTGGTCGGCGATGCGGCTGCGGCTCGCCAGCAACCTGGTCGCGATGATCGTGGTCCAGCTCGTCAGCACCGCGGTGATGCTGGTGCTCGCCGTCGTGCTCGCGCCCTACGGCACCGTCTGGGTCGCCGCCGCGTGGGGCATCGGTCACGTGGTCGGCGGGGTGGTCGGCTACCTGGTCACGGCGACCGTCGCCCGGTTCCCCGACGACGCGCCGGCGGTGGTCGAGGAGGAGCTGGTCGCGCCGTGAGGACCAGCCACCTCAGAAACGGCTTCCTGACCGTGGTGCTCGGCACCCTGCGGGTCATGCTCGGGGTGCTGTCCCGCGTCGTACCCCAGTCGAAGTCGGTGGTCGTCACCGCGAGCCCCGAGACGGAGGGCAACGGCGTCGAGGTGGCGCGGGCGCTGGTGCACCGGTACGACGGCCGCGTGGTCTGGCTGCGGGACGCGGGGCCGGTGCCGGAGGAGGTCCGCACCCTGGCCGACCAGGGACTGGCGCTCGTGCCCAAGGCCAGCCCCGCCGGGCTGTGGGCCTACCTGCGCGCCGAGGCGATCCTCTTCACCCACGGCCTCTACGGCAGCCCGAGACCCCAGGCCCGCAAGCCGATCGTGAACCTCTGGCACGGCGACGGACCCAAGGACATCACGCCCGGCAAGGGCGTCGGGGCGATGATCTCGAGCACCTACCTGGTCGGCAGCACGCCGCTCTTCTCGGAGATGCAGGCCCGCGCCTT
>JAOPXG010000374.1 GCA_025965275.1 Nocardioides sp. | reverse complement strand
GGCTACGCCGGCTGGGGCACCGAGCAGCTGCTCGGCGAGATCGAGGAGGGCAGCTGGTACGTCGTACCCGGCGAGACCCCGGACGTCTTCCGCCTCGACCCCGCCGACCTCTGGCGCGACGTGCTCCGCCGCCAGCCGGGCGAGTTGGCGTGGCTGTCCACCCGCCCCTTCGACCCGAACCTGAACTGACTCGACGGAGGGGTCGTGGCACGGCGTCGAACCTCGATTACAGTGGGGTCCGTGACCACCATCGGCTTCTCGACAGACACCGACGTCCGTGAGGACCGTCGTACCGTCCCGACCGATGAGGGGGACCACGAGCGGTTCTCCCACTACGTGGAGAAGGACAAGCTCACCGAGGCGATGGTGATGGGCACCCCGGTCGTCGCGCTCTGCGGCAAGGTGTGGGTCCCGAGCCGGGCGCCGGAGAAGTTCCCGGTGTGCCCCGAGTGCAAGGAAGCCTGGGAGAGCCTCAACGACGAGCCGGGCTCGAAGGAGTGACGGGTCGGCCCGAGGCCGACTCCCTGCCCATCGCGCTGACGCCGGCCTGGCCGGAGCGTGCGGCCTGGGGGACGGCGCCCTCGCTGCGTGCCTGGCAGACGGCGGCGATGCGGCAGTACTTCGAGCAGCACCCGCGCGACTTCCTCGCCGTCGCGACGCCCGGTGCCGGCAAGACGACCTTCGCGCTGTCGGTCGCGGCCGAGCTGCTGGGTCGCCGGATCGTCGACCGGATCACGGTCGTCGCCCCCACCGAGCACCTCAAGCTCCAGTGGGCCGAGGCGGCCGCCCGCGCGGGCATCCCGATCGACCCGACGTACGCCGCCGGCAAGGGCAAGACCTCGCAGGACTTCGTCGGCATCGCCGTGACGTACGCCGGGGTGGCGGTCAACCCGCTGGCGATGCGGATCCGCACCGAGCGCTTCAAGACCCTGGTGATCCTCGACGAGGTGCACCACGCCGGTGACGCGATGTCGTGGGGCGAGGGCGTGCGCGAGGCGTTCGAGCCGGCCACCCGCCGGCTCGCGCTGACGGGTACGCCGTTCCGCTCCGACATCAACCCGATCCCGTTCGTCACCTACGCGCCGGGCAACGACGGGGTGCCGCGCTCGGTCGCCGACTTCACCTACGGCTACGCGCACGCGCTGGCCGACCACGTCGTCCGGCCGGTGCTGTTCATGGCCTACTCCGGCGAGATGTCCTGGCGGACCCGGGCCGGCGACGAGATCGCCGCGCGCCTGGGGGAGCCGCTCACCAAGGACCTCACCGCCCAGGCGCTGCGCACCGCGCTCGACCCGAGCGGGTCGTGGATCCCGTCGGTGCTCGCGGCCGCGGACAGCCGCCTCACCGAGGTGCGCCGGCACGTCCCGGACGCCGGTGGCCTGGTGATCGCCTCGGACCAGGACACCGCGCGGTCCTACGCCAAGACCCTGAAGCAGATCACGGGCGAGCCCGCGACCGTGGTGCTCTCCGACGAGAAGGCGTCGTCGAAGAAGATCAGCGAGTTCACCGACAGCGACCGGCGCTGGATGGTCGCCGTACGCATGGTGTCCGAGGGGGTCGACGTGCCGCGCCTCGCGGTCGGCGTCTACGCCACCCGGACCTCGACCCCGCTCTTCTTCGCCCAGGCGGTGGGCCGCTTCGTGCGGGCCCGTACCCGCGGCGAGACCGCGTCGGTGTTCCTGCCGTCCGTGCCGGCACTGCTCGGGTTCGCCTCCGAGATGGAGGTCGAGCGCGACCACGTGCTGGGCCGCAAGATCAGCGACGAGGGCGACATCTTCGCCGCTGAGAACGACCTGCTCGCCCAGGCGAACGCCGGGGAGTCGGCGTCCGACGAGCTCGAGGCGTCGTTCGAGGCGCTGGGCTCGGAGGCACGCTTCGACCGGGTGCTCTTCGACGGCGGCGAGTTCGGCCACGCCGGTGAGGTGCACGTCGGCTCGGAGGAGGAGATGGACTTCCTCGGCATCCCGGGCCTGCTCGAGCCCGGCCAGATGCGCGAGCTGCTCCAGCAGCGCCAGAGCGACCGGGCCCGCAAGCAGAAGGCGGCGCCGAAGCCCGAGCCGGACACGGTCACCGAGGTCACCACCCACGAGCAGCTGGCCATCCTGCGCCGCGAGCTCAACGGCCTGGTCGCCGCGTGGCACCACCGCACCGGCCAGGCGCACGGCATCACCCATGCCGCGCTGCGCAAGGAGTGCGGCGGACCCGCGGCCGCGGTCGCCACCGCCGAGCAGCTGCACGCCCGGATCGACAAGGTCCGCGAGTGGGCCGTCCGCAAGAGCTCCTGAGGTCCAGGTGTCCCACCCATAGACTCGCGAGCATGCCGGCCGAGACCTCCCAGACCCTGGACCGCGGACTCCGCGTCCTGGAGGTGCTGGCCTCGTCCTCCGACGGGCTCACGGTCACCGAGCTGGCCACCCGGCTCGAGGTGAACCGCACCGTCGTCTACCGGCTCGTCAGCACGCTCGAGCAGCACGCGCTGGTACGGCGGGACGCTCGCGGCCGCCTCCACGTCGGCCTCGGCGTGCTGCACCTCGCGTCCGCGGTCCAGCCGGTGCTGCGCGACCTCGCCGTACCCGTGCTGCGCGACCTGGCCGAGGCGGTCGGCTGCACCGCCCACCTCACCGTCGCCGACGGCGACGAGGCCCTGGCGCTCGCGGTCGTCGAGCCGTCGTGGACCGACTTCCACGTCAGCTACCGGGTCGGGTCGCGGCACCCGCTCAGCCAGGGTGCGGCCGGCAAGGCGATCCTGCTCGGGCGCGAGCCGGAGTCGGCGCCGTTCGCGGTGACGGCGGGGGAGCTGCAGGCCGGCGCGCGCGGGCTCGCCGCGCCGGTGCGCGGCATTGAGGGCCTCGAGGCGAGCGTCGGCATCGTCACCCTCGGCACCGACATCGACGTCGACACGATCGGGCCGCTGGTGGGCCGGGCGGCCGCCGAGCTCGCCGCGCGGCTCAACCCCGCGTGATCAACCCCGCCTGATCAACCCTGCGTGACTGTTCGGGCGAGCGGCCGGACCCGGTAGGGCACCTGGGTTGCGAGCGCGATCACGGTCGACGACCGCACGATGGCGGGTGTCTCGAGGACCAGGTCGATGACCCGCTGGAGGTCGGTGTTGGAGCGGGCGACCACCCGCGCCCACATGTCGCCGGCGCCGGTGATGGTGTGGGCCTCGAGCACCTCGGGGATGGCCGCGAGGTGAGCCCCGACCGCGTCGTGGCCGCTGGTCTCCTGGCGGATCTCGAGGGTGAGGAACGCCGTCACCGGGTAGCCGAGCGCCGCGGGGGAGAGGTCCGGGCCCCACCCGGTGACGATGCCGGAGGCGACCAGCTTGTCGAGCCGGGCCTGCACCGTGCCGCGGGCGGCCCCGAGCCGCCGGGACGCCTCGAGCACGCCGACCCGCGGCTCGGCAGCGAAGAGCTCGATCAATCTGCCGTCGAGATCGTCCATGTCGGCGCCCTCCTTGGACAGGTTGCACAGTGTTTCGCCGTACTGTTGCACACAATGACTCATCCCGTCAGGCTCTGCGCATGACCACGACCCACCACGCCCTGACCGCCGACGAGCTCAAGGCCGACCTGACCCTCGAGCAGCTGCAGCAGCTCGTCGGGCTGGTCGAGTACGACGAGGAGGGCGACGTCTTCCCGGTCACCGGATGGGACGCGATCGTCTTCGTGGTCGGCAACGCGACCCAGGCCGCGCACTACTACCAGTCCGCGTGGGGCATGGAGCTGGTCGCCTACTCGGGCCCCGAGAACGGCAACCGCGACCACAAGTCCTTCGTGCTGCGGTCCGGCTCGATCAAGTTCGTGCTTAACGGCGCCGTCGACCCCGACTCCGCGCTGGCCGACCACCACCGCCGCCACGGCGACGGCGTCGTCGACATCGCCCTCGAGGTGCCCGACGTCGACAGGTGCATCGCGCAGGCCAAGCGCGCGGGAGCCCGCGTCGTCCGCGAGCCCGAGGACGTCACCGACGAGCACGGCACCGTGCGGATCGCCGCGATCGCGACATACGGCGAGACCGTCCACACGCTCGTCGACCGCAGCCGCTACGACGGCCCCTACCTGCCCGGCTACGTCGCGAAGGCGAGCACCTGGGTGAAGCCCGAAGGCCAGCCGAAGCGGCTGTTCCAGGCGCTGGACCACATCGTCGGCAACGTCGAGCTCGGCCACATGGACGAGTGGGTGCAGTTCTACAACCGGGTGATGGGCTTCGTGAACATGGCGGAGTTCATCGACGACGACATCGCCACCGACTACTCCGCGTTGATGAGCAAGGTGGTCGCCAACGGCAACCACCGGGTGAAGTTCCCGCTGAACGAGCCGGCCATCGGGAAGAAGAAGTCGCAGATCGACGAGTTCTTGGAGTTTTATGATGGCGCCGGCGCGCAACACATCGCGCTGGCCACCAACGACATCCTGCGCACCGTCGACATCATGCGGGCCAACGGCGTCGAGTTCCTGGACACGCCGGAGTCCTACTACCAGGATCCGGAGCTGCGGGCCCGGATCGGCGAAGTGCGGGTCCCGATCGAGGAACTGCAGCAGCGCAAGATCCTGGTAGACCGGGACGAGGACGGGTACCTGCTGCAGATCTTCACCAAGCCGATCGGAGACCGGCCGACGGTGTTCTACGAGCTGATCGAACGGCATGGTTCGCTAGGCTTCGGCAAGGGTAACTTCAAGGCCCTGTTCGAGGCGATCGAGCGTGAGCAGGAGCGCCGCGGCAACCTCTGAGCCGCTGGTCCGCGTCCGATAACCGGAGATGCTGTCGGACGCGGGCCGTTCGCGTTACCCTGCGCAGTGAGTGTGCGTCGGGGCGTGCGCTCAGGAAGGGTTTCCGATGAAGAAACTGGGCGTTCTGCTCAGCACCGTGGGTCTGGCCGGAGCGAGCCTGATCGCGGTGGCTCCAGGTGCTCAGGCGGCACCGGACGCCAGCTGCTCGGGTGCGAAAGTTATTTCCAGTACACCGATTTTCCGGTTCCGCCGACCGCCGGGATTCGGCGACGTCCGGCTGATGCGCGACGCCTGCTCGCAGTACTGGGCCGTGGTCGTGATGGATGAACGGCTGCCGGCGTACGCAAGGACCAATGCATTCCTGTTCCAGTACGGCGGCTCCAACGCGGGGCGCCAGTACTCCTGCGACAGCCCGGGCGGCACCAACATGGTCGTCGCCGGGCAACGGACCTGCCGGACGCCGAAAATCAAGTCGACGGACGGCCGCGTCACCTTCGCCGGTAAAGCGATCGAGTACCACAATGACGGAGGCGGCTTCCAGCCGATCTCCGAGAACCAGACGGGACGGACCCGCTGACCGCACTGCCCATCAGCGGATAAGGATCTAGGCTCACCTGGTAT
>JAOPXG010000372.1 GCA_025965275.1 Nocardioides sp. | reverse complement strand
CGGGTCGAGTACGCCTACCCGGCGGACGTGGTCGATCTGGCCACGGCGACGCGAGACGTGGTGCTCATCGCGGTGCAGGGCAAGCTCCCGCCGTTCGACGGGTCGGCCACGCCGTGGTTCGACGTGCTCCGCGCCGTCACCACGTGAGCTTGTGACAGCCTGACCCGGTGCGGATCGACTTCCACGCCTCGGCCGAGCCGACGCTCGGCGTGGAGTGGGAGCTCGCGCTGGTCGACCGGCGTACCCGCGACCTCCGCAACGACGCCGCCCACCTCTTCGCCCGGGCCAAGGCCCGGCTCCCCGACCCCAGCCGGCTGCACAAGGAGCTGCTGAAGAACACCGTCGAGATCGTCACCGGCGTCTGCAGCGATGTCGGCGAGGCGATGGCCGACCTGCGCCGGACCCTCGAGGTCGTCGTCCCGGCCGGGGACGAGCTCGGGCTCGACCTGTTCGGTGCGGGAACCCACCCGTTCGCGTCGTGGACGGTGCAGCAGCTCACCGAAGGGCACCGCTACGAGGAGCTGATCAACCGAACCCAGTGGTGGGGCCGGCAGATGCTGATCTGGGGCGTGCACGTGCACGTCGGGATGCCGGAGCGGTCGCGAGTGATGCCCGTGCTGTCGTCGCTGCTGAACCACTTCCCGCACCTGCAGGCGCTGTCGGCCTCCTCGCCGATCTGGGCGGGGGTCGACACCGGGTACGCCTCCAACCGCGCCCTGATGTTCCAGCAGCTGCCGACGGCCGGGCTGCCGTTCCAGTTCGCGACCTGGGAGGAGTTCGAGGCGTTCGTCGGCGACCAGGTCGTCACCGGGGTCATCGAGGAGCTGACCGAGGTGCGCTGGGACGTCCGGCCGGCACCGCACCTCGGCACCCTGGAGAACAGGATCTGCGACGGCGTCTCCACGTTCGCCGACCTCGCGGCGCTGGTCGCGCTGATGCACTGCCTGGTCGTCGACCTCGACACCCGGCTGGCTGCGGGCGAGACGCTCCCGACCATGCCGCCGTGGCACGTCCAGGAGAACAAGTGGCGGGCCGCCCGCTACGGCCTCGACGCGATCGTGATCCTCGACGCCGACTCCAACGAGCGACTCGTCACCGACGACCTCGCCGACCTGCTCGAGCGGCTGGTCCCGGTGGCCGACCGGCTCGGGTGCTCCGACGAGCTGGCCCTGGTCGCCGACATCCCGAGCCGCGGTGCGTCCTACCAGCGTCAGCGCGCGGTGGCCGAGCGCACCGGCGGCGACCTGGTCGCGGTCGTCGACTCGGTGGTGCGCGAGCTGCGCGCAGGCCTCGGCTGATTGGCTTCGAGACGGTTGCTGCGCAACCTCCTCAACCGCCGGGAGCCGCGGGCTCGGTCATCTCGAGCCGGACACCGAGCAGCCGGACCGGGCGGTCGTGCTCGACCCGGTCGAGCAGCGAGACGGCGGCGTCGGCGAGCACGTCGGGGTCGTTGCTGGGCTCGGGCAGCGTGAGGCTGCGGCTGACCGTGAAGAACGGCTTGAACCGCACCTTGATCCCGACCCGCGCCGCCGGCCGCCCCTCGGCGTCGATGTCGACCAGGACCCGTGCGGTCAGCGCGCGGACCTGCGCCGCGATCCGGTCCCAGTCGTCGAGGTCCTCCTGGTAGGTCTCCTCGCGGCCGTGCGCCCGCGGCACCCAGGGCGTCGCGTCGACCGGGCTGGTGTCGACGCCACGCCCGAGCCGGTGGAACCACGGACCCATGGTCGGACCGATCTCGGCCGCCAGCACCCGGGCGTCCGACGCGGCGAGCTGGGTGACGTTGTCGATGCCCAGCGCCGCCAGCCTCTTCGCCGTCCTGCTGCCGACGCCCCAGAGCGCGGTGGTCGGCCGCTCCCCCATCACCTCGAACCAGTTGTCGGCCGTCAGCTGCCACACCCCGCGCGGCTTGCCGAAGTCGGTGGCGATCTTGGCGCGCAGCTTGTTGTCGCCGATGCCGACCGAGCAGTGCAGCCGGGTCGCGGCGAGCACCTCGGCACGGACGTGCTCCGCGAACTCCCAGGGGTCGCCGAGCTCGTCGTGTCCGTCACCGGCCGCGAGGAACGCCTCGTCCCAGCCCATCACCTGGAGCACCACCGGCACGCCGCCCCACTCCAGGCCGCGCAAGGTGTCCATCACCCCGGCCGACGCGGCGTCGTACGCGTCCTTGTCGACCGGCAGGAACACCGCGTCGGGGCACTTGCGCGCGGCGACGCGCAGCGGCATCCCCGACCCGACGCCGAACTCGCGTGCTTCGTACGACGCGGTCGCCACCACGCCACGCTCGGTCGGGTCACCGCGGCCGCCCACGACGACCGGGAGACCGGCCAGCTCGGGCCGCCGGAGCACCTCGACCGCCGCGATGAACTGGTCGAGGTCGACGTGCAGCACCCAGCGCTGGCCTTCGGTCATCGTGGCGGGGGTGGCAGCGCGTCCGTGGACTCAGCCTGGTCGAGCCCGGTCACCATCAGCAGGTCGACGACGACCGAGCGCAGCTGTGCCAGCACCGCCTCGGCCGCGAGGATGTCGGTGCGCTCGACCCGGCCGGTGGCCTCGCCGATGATCACCAGCGGCGCTCGCGCGGCCACCGCCATCCGGTCGGCCCCGAGCTCGGTGGCCGCCAGGTCGGCGGCGTCGGCGAGCTCGAGCGCGAGCAGCGAGTAGGACCTCGGGATCGGCCGTCGGTGGTAGGCCGCGACCGCCGTCTGGCGGACCAGCACGCGGGTGCTCCGCAGGGCCCGGTCGAGCGGGTCGACGAGCTCCGACATCTGGCGCAGGTCGTCGCGGTGGCGCACCCGGAACGGCGAGGACGCGACGATCGAGAGCCCCTCGTTGGCCGCGTCCTGGAGCTCGCGGATCAGGTAGTCGGTCGATCGGGCGTCGGCCAGCAGGTCGAGCGCGCGCTGAACCTCGCCGTCGGCCATCACCGCCCCGGCCGCACGCAGCAGCGTCGCGATCTTGTGCATGACGACCGCCACCTGCTCGCGTGGTCGTCGCAACGGCGCGGCGGGCACCGCCGTCGCCGCGACCAGCGCCACCGCTCCGCCGATCACCGCGTCTGTCCAGCGGGTGAAGGCCGCCCCGGGGTCCGGGAGCAGCGTGGCCACGACGATCGACTGGACGGCAGCCTGGGTGACCAGCAGTGGACTGCCGTCGACGAGCAGCGCCGCCGACATCGCCAGCGCCACGATCAGGGAGATCTGCCACCAGCCCGACCCGAGCCAGGCGACCAGCAGGTCGGCGAGGAAGACACCGACCGCCACGCCGACGGTGATCTCGGCGACCCGGCGCAGCCGCTGACCGTAGGAGGTGCCGAGCGCCACGACAGCCGCCACCGGCGCGAAGAACGGGGTGGCGTGGCCGAACAGGTCGTGCGCCAACAGCCAGGCCACGCCCGCTGCGAGCGCGCACTGCCCGATCTGCCAACGCTTCGACTCCCAGCGCCTGACGCGCGACCGGGCTGAGACGCGGCTCTGGTCCCACATGCGATCGAGCGGTCCGGCCTCCATGGCCGCGATCCTGTCACGGCGGTGCCTACTGCTGGTGGGCCCAGTCCAGCGCCTGCTGGAGATCTCCGAGGTCGCGGTACCAGGTGCGGACCTCGACCCGGCAGCGCACCCGGTCGACGCGGGCGTCGTACTCGGAGCACTCGGCCCGCGCCTCGGAGTCGGTGGGCGGGAAGAGGGCGGTGCCGTCGTAGTGGTAGATCCCGAAGCCGTTGGCCCGGTCGCCCTCGACCTTCACGATCGTGTCGCCGGGTGGACCGTCGTCGCCGGCGGCCACGGCGACACCGCCGAGTCCACCGCAGACGACGGCGAGGGCCGCGACGGCGGCCAGGAGGGGCGTGCGTGACATGACTGCTCCCGAGAGGCTCGTACGCCGGCAAGTTCCGACGTGCAAGCGACGCTAGGAGCGCGCGGGGACGACCGTGGCGGTCCCGACGGGCACCTGTGGAGAGGTCGGTCGGGAGCGCCCCTGTGGACGGTCAGCGGCCGGGGTGAGCGGCGCGGAGCTCCCCGCGGCGTGCGCGACGGTCGGAGTCGGGACCGGATCACTCCGGTGAGGTTCCGCGCCGGGGCGAGTGGGTACATGGCTCGCGTGAACGCGCGCGCACCCGGCGACCTGCTCGACGGGAGGTACCAGCTGACGGAGCGGATCGGGTCCGGCGGCATGGGCACCGTCTTCCGTGCACACGACGCCCGACTCGACCGCACGGTCGCGATCAAGCTGCTCCACCCCGGCGATGTCGACGACGGGATGCGCGCGCGGCTGCAGGCGGAAGCCAGGTTCGCCGGCGCCCTCCAGCACCCAGGGATCGTCCAGGTCTTCGACTACGGCGAGGACACGACCGGGCCGCAGCCGGTGCCGTACGTCGTGATGCAGTACGTCGAGGGCCAACCGCTCCGCCAGATCCTGCGCGAGCGAGGCGCGCTGCCGCCCGCGACCGTCGCGGCCATGCTCCAGGACCTCGCCGCGGCCCTCACGGTCGCGCACACCTCCGGGATCATCCACCGCGACCTGAAGCCGTCGAACATCCTGGTGACCGACACCGGGCGGGCCGTGCTCGTCGACTTCGGCATCGCCCGCTCCGACAGCGCCGAGCCGCTCACCGAGACCGGTCAGATCCTGGGCTCGGCCGACTACCTGAGCCCCGAGCAGGTCCAAGGCCGGCGAGCCACTGCGTCCGCCGACATCTACGCGCTCGGCATCGTGGCCTACCAGTGTCTCAGCGCGACGTCGCCGTTCCGGCGGGAGACGCCGGCCGCGACCGCACTGGCCCGGCTGCAGGAGGACGTACCGGTGCTCGGCCCGGAGGTCCCGGCGGCCATGCGGACACTCGTGCAGCGGATGACGGCTCGCGAGCCGGAGGCCCGGCCGACCGCGGCCGAGGTCGCGGCCTCGGCCTCCACGCTCGACCAGCAGCCCACCGTCGTGCTGCCCCCGATGGCGCCCGCCCCGGTCCGGCCCACTCGCCGGTGGGACCGGCGCCGGCTCGTCGCGGTCGGCGCGGCCGCCGCGATCGCGATGACCATCGGCGGCGTCCTCGTCGTCCTGGGCGACGACGCGACGCCCCCGGCCGGGGCCTCCGACCTCGTCGTCCCGTCCGTCGAGGGCCGGCCGGTCGCGAAGGCCACCCGGATCCTGGAGGCCGCCGGGTTCGGGGTCGATCCCCGGCTGGTCGACGGACCCACCGAGGCCGGCGAGGTCCTGCGCCAGTCACCGGCGCCGGGCGACTACACGGGCGGCGACCCGGCCACGGTCACGCTGCGGGTCGCGTCGGGCTGGGTGAAGCTGGACGACGACGACCTGGTGGGTGCGACGTACGACGCCGCCCGCCGTGCGGTCACCACGCTCGGCCTGACACCGCGCCGGGTCGACCAGCCGTCGCCGACCGGCGCCGGCACGGTGCTCGCCGTCGACGACGACGGGCGGCTCCGGCTCGGCACGCCGGTGACGCTGACCGTCGCGACCACCGTCGTCGACGCAGCGCCGTCGCCCGCGAAGCACCACGGCCGCCACCAGCCGAAGAAGCACAAGCCGCCCAAGCACAAGCCGCCGAAGCACAAGCACAAGCACGGCAAACCGCCCAAGCCGGGCAAGAAGCACCACTGACACGTACGCTGCGTTGTGGCGGGCGTCACTCGGGCGGCGAGGTCCGCCAACCGACCGAAAGGCTCAGCGTGGGCGCACTGATCGATCCGACGGGCACGGGGTTCCTGCTCGCGGAGAACCGCAGCATGCCGATGCACGTCGGTGGCCTCCAGCTGTTCGAGAAGCCCGAAGGGGCGGGCCGTGACTACGGCCGGCAGATGTACGAGTCGATGCGGGACGTCGAGGAGATCGCGCCACTGTTCCTCAAGCGGCCGCACCGGTCGCTGACGACCGCCGGGCAGCTCGTCTGGGTCGAGGACGAGCAGTTCGACATCGACCACCACATCCGGCACAGCGCGCTGCCGAAGCCGGGCCGGGTCCGCGAGCTGCTCGACCTGAGCAGCCGGCTGCACAGCACTCGCCTCGCGTGGGAGCGGCCGCTGTGGGAGGCCCACATCATCGAGGGGCTCCGCGACGGCCGGGTCGCGCTCTACACGAAGGTCCACCACTCGCTGGTCGACGGCATCTCGGCGATGCGGCTGGTGCAGAGCACGCTCAGCCCGGACCCCGACCTGCGCGACATGCCGCCGCCGTGGGACGCCCGGACCCGCCGCGACCGCGCTCCGCGCGTCCGCGAGGGGACCAGCCTGACCGAGATCCCGACCCAGGTGATGCGGTCGGCGCTCGGCCTCTCCGCCGAAGCAGCCGGCATGCCGGCCGCGCTGATCAAGACGATCAGCAAGGGGGTCCGCAACGAGACCTCGGCGATCTCCCTCTACGCGCCGCGCACGATCTTCAACCAGAAGATCACCGGCTCGCGCCGGTTCGCCGCTCAGGACTGGCCGATCGCGCGACTCCAGGCCATCGGCAAGGCGACCGGCACCACCATCAACGACATCGTCCTGGCGATGTGCGGGGGCGCCGTACGCCGCTACCTGCTCGAGCTCGGCGAGCTGCCCGACACTCCCCTGGTCGCGATGGTGCCGATCGGTCTGAAGGCCAAGGAGTCCCACATCGCGTCGACCGAGGGCGGCAACGCGGTCGGCGCCGTGATGTGCCGGCTCGGCACCGACCTCGACGACCCGGCCGACCGGATCGCCGCCATCCACGCGTCGATGAACGACGGCAAGGAAGTGCTGTCGAGCATGACGCAGGCGCAGATCATGGCGATGAGCGCGCTCGGCCAGGCGCCGGCGATCGTCGCCCCGATGCTGCGGATGTCGGGCCTCGTGCGTCCGCCGTACAACCTGATCATCAGCAACGTGCCCGGCCCGCGGTCGACGCAGTACTGGAACGGCGCGAAGCTGGTCGGCCACTACCCGCTGTCGATCCCGATCAACGGGATGGCGCTCAACATCACCTGCATCTCCTACGACGGCAACCTGGGCTTCGGCCTGATCGGCTGCCGCCGCACGGTGCCGCGCCTCCAGCGGCTGCTGACCCACCTCGACGACGAGGTGGCTGCGATGGAGAAGGCGGCAGGCGTCTAGGCCACGCCGACCGGTAGCTGGACCAGCATCACCACGACCGACGACAGTCCGGCGACGAGCAGCGCCACGCCGAGGTCACGGCGCACGCGCCAGCCGTAGACCGTGGCCACGAGGGCCAGCACCAGGCTCATCGCGACGGTGCCGCCGCCGTGCGCGTTGGTGGCCCAGGTCAGCCCGACCGCGAGAGCCAGCAGGTAGCCGACCGGGCCCGGACGCGCGCGGCCGGCCATGGTGCGGGCGAGCGCCGTCGCCACCAGGGCGACACCGATGAACCAGATGTGGTGACCGACGACCTCGTCCCAGAGGTGCGCGGTCTCACCGGGCGCCACGTTGCCGACCGAGTTGGCGGCGAGGTGGATGCCGTGACCGGAGGTGTAGGCCACGACGCCGGCCCCGAAGACGATCCAGGTACGTGGTGGGGACCGGTCCGCCCACACCGTCAGCGCCGCCGGTGTCAGCACCAGCCAGGGCACTGCGAGGTCGAGCCAGTCGGCCCAGCGGGTGCCGTCCGGGCCGTCGCCGAGGCCGTCGGGCAGCGAGCC
>JAOPXG010000345.1 GCA_025965275.1 Nocardioides sp. | reverse complement strand
CATGCAGACACGCGCCGCCATCCTCTGGGAGCCGCACACCGACTGGAGCGTCGAGGACATCGAGCTCGACCCGCCCAAGAAGGGCGAGATCCTGGTCAAGCTCGCCGCGTCCGGGCTCTGCCACTCCGACGAGCACATGGTCACCGGTGACATGGTCCTCGACCCGGAGCTGGCCGAGGCCTTCGGGCTCAAGCAGTTCCCGGTGATCGGCGGCCACGAGGGCGCCGGCGTCGTCGAGGAGGTCGGCCCCGACACCGTCGGCTTCGAGGTGGGCGACCACGTCGTTTTCAGCTTCATCCCGTCGTGCGGCAAGTGCCCGTCGTGCTCGACCGGCAAGCAGCACCTGTGCGACCTCGGCGCGTTCCTGCTCAGCGGCATGCAGCTCAGCGACTTCAGCTACCGCCACCACGCCAAGGACGGCCGCGACCTCGGCATCATGGTCGGGCTCGGCACCTTCTCGCCGTACACGGTGGTGAACGTCGACAGCGCGGTGAAGATCGAGAAGCACATCCCGCTCGAGAAGGCAGCGCTCGTGGGCTGCGGCGTGACGACCGGCTGGGGCTCGGCGACGTACGCCGCCGACGTGCAGTCCGGCGAGACCGTGGCCGTGGTCGGCCTCGGCGGCATCGGCATGAGCGCGGTGCAGGGCGCGGCGATGGCCGGCGCCCGGTTCGTCGTCGCCATCGACCCGGTCGAGTGGAAGCGGGAGAAGGCGCTGACCCTCGGCGCGACCCACGTGGCCGCGTCGATGGAGGACGCCCAGCCGCTCATCTCCGAGATCACGTACGGCGCGATGGCCGACAAGGCGATCCTCGCGCTCGGCCTGGCCGAGGGCACCCACATCGCCCCGATGATGTCGCTGATCAAGAAGGCCGGTCGCGGCGTGGTCACCTCGGTCTCGAACATGATGGCCGACGACGTGAAGCTCAACCTCTTCGACATGTCGATGCAGCGCAAGGAGCTGGTGGGCTGCATCTTCGGCAACGCCAACCCGCGCTACGACATCCCGCGGCTGCTGAACCTCTACATGGACGGCAAGCTCAAGCTCGACGAGATGGTGACCCAGGAGTACACCCTGGACCAGATCAACCAGGGCTACCAGGACATGCGCGACGGCAAGAACATCCGCGGCGTCATCATCTACTGAGGCGTGGTCCGGCTCGGGCGCAGCGCCCGGGCCGGGCACAGCCGCACCGCCGCCTCGACGTCGACGGCCGGGTCGTCCGCGGCCGCGACGATCGGGTAGCCCCACTCGTCCAGGGTGATCTGGCGGGGCAGCAGCGCGGCGCAGACGCCGTGACCGGTGCAGGCGATCCGGTCGACGGCCACCCGGGTGGCCTGCTCACGCGCGGCTGGCATGGAGGGCCCTTCCCGTGAGGTGCTCTTCCAGGTGTCCGGCGTAGACCCGCAGCGCGGAGCCGGTGAAGCGCGAGACCCCGTCGGGGAACCGGCACGCACCCCGCCCGGGCAGCAGGCCGAGCCGGCCGCGGAGCCGGTCGTAGGTCGCGCGGTTGGGGTGGGCGACGAGGCGGGTGACGTCCTCGGCGACGGCCGGGAGCCCGAACATGCACGGACCGCACTGGCCGGCGGACTCGCCCGCGGCGTAGCGCAGCATCGCGACCAGCCGGTCGAGCGGGCACGGCCGCGGGTCGAGGACGTCGACGACACCCGAGCCGACACCACCCCCGAACTCCGACAGCGACGCCGTCGTCCAGGTCGCGGAGCGCAGCTCGTCGGCGGTGAGGAAGACGCCCGCGAGCCCGCCGACCAGCGCCGACTCCACCTCGGGTGCCAGCCCGCCGACCGCGTCGACGAGCGACGTCATCGAGGCTCCGGCCGCGGTCTCGACGACGCGCGGGCGAGCGACGTACCCGTGGACGGTCACCAGGCGCGGCCCGGGCTCGGCGGCGGTGCCGAACGACCGGAACCACGGTGCGCCGTACCACTCGATCTGGGCCACCCGCCAGACCGTCTCCGCGTTGAGGACGAGGGTCGGGCGCGTCGACCGGCCGCGGCTGTCCCGGCCGCCCATGACGACCGGGACCTGCTTGGTGAGAGGACGGGCCAGGCCCCCGCGGGCGAGCGAGACCAGGGCCGACTCCTCCGACGAGACGTAGCGGGCCGGCACCTCGAGGACCTCGAGCCCCCGGGCGCGCAGGGTCGCGAGGGTGGCGCTCCCGCGGTGGGCGGCGTAGCGGACCGGCCGGCGGCTGCGGGCCGCGACCAGCCCGGCGCCGGTCACGAGCTCGTCGAGGTGGTGGGCGACCACCCAGGCGTCCTTGGTCGCACCCAGCTCGCCGTCGCAGGCGTTGACGATGAGGTCGGCCCGGTGCTTCCGGGCCGCGCGCAGCTTGGTCGCGGTGCTGAACGCCGCACCGCCGCGGCCGGTCAGGCCCGCGGACTCGAGCAGGTCGGCGAGGTCCATCACGACCACCCCTGCGCGGTGACCGAGCGACGGTGCTCCCGGTCGTGGTGGGTGGCCTGGATCCGCCAGGAGACCGCGAGCATGCCGGCGACGCCGCAGGCGACCGTCACCAGTCGCAGCAGCGGCTGGTCGGACGTGCCGAGCATGAAGCCGTGGACGAGCGCGGTCGGCCACAGCAGGTACGACGCGAGGTGGACGCCGCGCCACGCCCGCTCGGAGATCCGGTGCCGGAGCGCGGAGGTGACGGCGACCGCGAGCAGGATGTCGAAGGCGATGGTGCCGAGCCCGACCCAGAGCGGCTGGTAGCCGGCGGTGAAGGGCACGAGCGCGGACAGCGGGCCGATCGACACGTAGGTCTCGACGACGGCGGTCGTGACGTGGCCGACGAGGAAGGCGACCATCCCGAGGCCGAGCCAGCGGTGCAGGCCCGCGACCACGGTGCTCGTGGCGGGCCGGGCGCTCCGCCGGCCGGACAGGGTCATCCCGAGCACGAGCGTGGTGGTGAGCAGGACCATGCTGACGACGCCGGTGGCCCGCGAGAAGTACCACAGCAGCTCGTTCACGACGGCCAGCCAGGAGTGCGTACGACGGTCCCGTCGACGGCGTCGAGCCGGGCCGGGATGCCGTGGCTGCTGAGCCAGGCGGGCGCGTCCGCGCCGAGCAGGACGGCCGCGGTCGAGGCGGCGTTGGCCTCGAGCGCCGACGCACCGGCGCAGGTGACCTGGGCCCAGGGGGTCAGGGCGGTGCGGCCGGTGCGCGGGTCGACGAGGTGGTGCCGGTCGCGGCCGCCGACCTGCCAGGTCCGCAGCTGGGTCGAGGAGGTGGCGAACCCCTGTCCCCGGCCTACGACGACCTGCGCC
>JAOPXG010000172.1 GCA_025965275.1 Nocardioides sp. | reverse complement strand
TCGACGCACCTGTACGCCGCGTCCCCGGCCGCCTCACCGCGCCCGAGCCCGGGTGGACCACCACCGCCGACGTCGTCGTCATCGGCTCCGGGATCGCCGGCCTGACCGCCGCGCTCCGGCTCCGGGGCCAGGTCGAGAAGGTCCTGGTCGTCACCAAGGACGTGCTCGCCGCCGGCTCGACCCAGTGGGCCCAGGGCGGGATCGCCGCCGCCCTCGGTCCCGGTGACACCCCGGCCGAGCACGAGATCGACACCCTGGTCGCGGGCGCCGGCGCCTGCGACCCCGAGGCCGTACGCGTGCTCGTCACCGAGGGCCCCGAGGCCGTGCGCGAGCTGATCGCGCTCGGCACGAACTTCGACCACGACCCCGACGGCGAGCTGTCGCTGACCCGCGAGGGCGGCCACCACCGCGACCGGATCGCGCACGCCGGCGGCGACGCCACCGGCGCCGAGATCCAGCGGGCCCTGATCGCCGCCATCGAGCAGGCGCCCGAGATCGAGGTCATCCAGCACGCGCTCGCCGTCGACCTGCTGCTCACCGACGACGGCGGCGTCGCCGGGGTCACCCTCCACGTGATGGGCGAGGGGCAGCGCGACGGCGTCGGGGCGGTGCGCTGCCGGGCGGTCGTGCTCGCCAGCGGCGGCCTCGGCCAGGTCTTCTCCCAGACCACCAACCCCGCGGTCTCGACCGGCGACGGGATGGCGGTCGCGCTGCGGGCCGGCGCGGTGCTGCGCGACCTCGAGTTCGTGCAGTTCCACCCGACCGTGATGTACCTCGGCCCCGAGTCCCGCGGCCAGCAGCCGCTGATCTCCGAGGCGGTGCGGGGCGAGGGTGCGTTCCTCGTCGACTTCGAGGGCAACCGCTTCATGCAGGGCGTCCACGAGCTCGCCGACCTCGCGCCGCGCGACGTCGTCGCCAAGGCGATCATGCGCCGGATGATCGACAGCGACCACCCGCACATGTGGCTCGACGCCCGCCACCTCGGCGCGGAGTTCTGGGAGCGCCGCTTCCCGACCATCCTGGCCACCGCCCGCAGCCACGGCGTCGACCCGGTCACCGAGCTGATCCCGGTCGCGCCCGCCTGCCACTACGCCTCCGGCGGGGTCCGCACCGACCTGTGGGGCCGGTCCGACGTGCCCGGCCTCTACGCCACCGGCGAGGTCGCCTGCTCGGGCGTGCACGGCGCCAACCGGCTCGCCTCCAACTCGCTGCTCGAGGGACTCGTCTTCTCCCGCCGGATCGCGACCGTGCTGCCCGGTGAGCTGCGGCCGCTGGCCGAGCCCGCGACCGACGTACGCACCGCCGGCCTGGTGCCGGGTGGCGTACGCCGCGAGCTGCAGGAGGTGATGACCTCCCAGGTCGGGGTGCTCCGCTCGGCCGGGGGCCTCGCCGACGCCACCCAGCTGCTCGACAAGCTGGCCGGGCTGCGCGCCGACGTGATCGACCAGGAGTCGTGGGAGACCACCAACCTGCTCACCCTCAGCGTCGCGCTCGCCGACGCCGCCACCCTGCGCGAGGAGACCCGGGGGTCCCACTGGCGCGAGGACTTCCCCGAGCGCGACGACGCGCACTTCGCCGGGCACTTCGACGCGGTGACGTCCGACGGCGCGACGACGCTGGAGTTCGTGGTCGCCGCCGCGAGCGACGGCGCCGTCGACGGGGGGACCGCATGACGATCGCGCGCACGCCGTACGGCGACCTGCCCCGCACCCTGATCGACGAGCTCACCGCGGCCGGACTCGACCCGGTCGTCGTCTACGGGCTGGTCGAGACCGCCTTCGAGGAGGACCTGCCGCACCGGGGCGTCGACGTCACCAGCGAGGCGATGCCGAGCATGGGGTCCGGGAGCGCCGACTTCGTCGCCCGCGAACCGGGTGTCGTGGCCGGGCTCGCCGTGGCCGAGCTGGCGTTCGTCTACGCGATGGACGGCGCGGTCGAGGTGTCCGACCGGGTCCCCGACGGCACCCACGTCGCGGCCGGCGACACCGTGCTGCGGGTCAGCGGGCCCCTGAAGGAGCTGCTCACCGCCGAGCGGACCGCGCTCAACTTCGCCTCCCACCTGTCGGGCGTCGCGACCGCGACCGCCGCCTGGGTCGCCGCGCTCGAGGGCACCCGGGCGCGGGTGCTCGACACCCGCAAGACGCTGCCGGCCTACCGCGCCCTCCAGAAGTACGCCGTGCGCTGCGGCGGCGGCGTCAACCACCGCTTCAGCCTCAGCGACCGCGCGATGGTCAAGGACAACCACGTGCTGGCCGCCGGCGGGGTGGTGCCGGCGTACGAGGCCGTGCGCGCCGCCTACCCCGACCTGCGCGTCGAGGTCGAGGTGACCGACCTCGGCCAGCTCGAGGAGCTGCTGGCCGTCGGCTGCACCGAGATCCTGCTCGACAACATGGATACACCCGTCATGGCCGAGGCCGTGCGGCTGGTCGAACGGTCGGGAGCCGCCGGGCGGGCCACGCTGGAGGCGTCGGGCGGGCTGACCCTCGAGCGCGCCCGCGAGGTCGCCGAGACCGGCGTCGACTTCATCTCCGTCGGGGCGCTCACCCACTCCGTGAAGGTCTTCGACATCGGGATGGATCTCTCACCCCACCACGGCACTCGCTCCGCTCCCGCCGCGCCGGGGACTCCGAGGTCTCGGCCGTCATGAGCCTTCTGGTCGCCGACATCGGCAACAGCCACACGATGCTCGGCCTGATCGTCGACGGGGAGGTCACCGCCGACTGGCGGGTCGCCACCGACGAGCGGCACACCTCCGACGAGTGGGCGGTGCTGCTGCGCGGCCTCCTCGGTCGCGCGATCGACGCCGTCGACGGGGTCGCTGTCTGCGCGACGGTGCCCGCGGTGCTGCACGAGTGGCGCGACATGCTGGCCCGCCACTTCGCGGATGTCCCGTGCGTGGTCGTCGAGCCGGGGATCCGCACCGGCGTGCCC
>JAOPXG010000313.1 GCA_025965275.1 Nocardioides sp. | reverse complement strand
CGGGTCGCTGCGGCAGAAGGACGCACGCGTCACGGCCGGCCGCAACCTGGCCATGGTGGTGCACGGGGTGGGCCGGGTGGTCGGCGGCCCGGCGGTGAGCACGCAGTCCGACTGGTACGCCGTCCTCGCGGCCTGGGGCCTGCCGACCTCGGCCCGGGCCAAGGTCGTCACCGGTCTCGACGAGGTCAACGACTTCATCGCCTACTACGGCGAGCACCGCCACGACGTCGAGCACGAGATCGACGGCGTGGTGGTCAAGGTCGACGACCTGTCGCTGCAGCGCAGGCTCGGGTCGACGAGTCGGGCACCGCGGTGGGCCATCGCGTTCAAGTACCCGCCCGAGGAGGTCAACACCAAGCTGCTGGCCATCGAGATCAACATCGGGCGCACCGGCCGGGCCACGCCCTACGGGATCATGGCGCCGGTCAAGGTCGCCGGCTCGACGGTCGAGAACGCCACGCTGCACAACGCCCACGAGGTCAAGCGCAAGGACGTCCGACCCGGCGACACGGTGATCCTGCGCAAGGCCGGCGACGTGATCCCGGAGATCCTCGGGCCGGTGCTGGCGCTGCGGCCGAAGGGCCTCCGGCCGTGGAAGATGCCGACGAAGTGCCCCGCGTGCGCGACGCCCCTGGCGCAGCAGAAGGAGGGCGACAAGGACCTGCGCTGCCCCAACCACCGGTTCTGCCCGGCGCAGGTCCGGGAGCGCACCTTCCACGTGGCCGGGCGCGGGGCGTTCGACATCGAGGGGCTGGGCTACGAGGCCGCGGCGGCGCTGCTCGACGCGAAGGTGATCGACAACGAGGGCGACCTCTTCGACCTCGACGAGGCCAAGCTGCTCACCGCCCCGCTCTTCACCCGCGCCCCCAAGAAGGGGGAAGAGGGGCCGCAGCTCAGCGCCAACGGCCAACGGCTGCTGGACAACCTCGACAAGGCCAAGGCCGTCCCGCTGTGGCGGGTGCTGGTGGCGCTGTCGATCCGCCATGTCGGTCCGACCGCGGCCCGGGCACTGGCCCAGGAGTTCGGCTCGATGGACGCGATCCGCGAGGCCTCCGAGGAGAGCCTCGCCGCAGCCGAGGGGGTGGGCCCGACGATCGCCGAGGCGGTCATCGAGTGGTTCAAGGAGCCGTGGCACGTCGAGATCGTCGACAAGTGGGCCGCCGCCGGCGTGGCGATGGCCGACGAGCGCGACGAGTCGATCGACCGCACGCTCGAGGGGCTGACCGTCGTGGTCACCGGCTCGCTGGTCGACTTCAGCCGCGACTCCGCCAAGGAGGCGATCCTGTCCCGCGGCGGCAAGGCCGCGGGCTCGGTGTCGAAGAAGACCGACTACGTCGTGGTCGGTGACAACGCCGGGTCGAAGGCCGACAAGGCCGAGCAGCTCGGCGTACCCGTCCTCGATGAGGCCGGCTTCAAGGCGCTGCTGGAGGGCGGTCCGTCGGGCCTCTGACGCCCGCGGTGGGACATTGATCCACCCGCTAGGCAGGATCGCGGCGGTCAGTCCGCGAGCACCTGCTCGCGCAGGATGTCGCCGTGCCCGGCGTGCCGGGCCAGCTCCTCGACGAGGTGCACGTAGATCCAGCGCAGGGTGAGCGGGCCGCGGCGGTTGTGCTGGGCCAGGTCGTCCAGGGCGAACGACGCAGCGATCTCGTCGGCCTCCGCCCACGCCTGCCGATAGCCCGCCAGCACCGACGCGATGGTGTCGGCGTCGTCGAGCACGAAGCTGTCGTGCGGGTGGTCCGGCAGGCCGAGCTCCGCGCGGGTGTGGCCGGCCAGGGCGACGTGGAACCACACCTTCTCGACGAAGATCGCGTGCTTGACCAGCCCGAGCAGCGTCGTGAGCGACGGGACCAGGCGCGCACGGGCCTGCTCCTCGGTGAGGCCGTCGAGCAGGCCCACGATCTCGAGCCGGGCGTCGTGCACGAACGCCTCGACCTGCTCGCGCTCGGTGCCGGTCAGGGTGGTCTCGCTGCGGTGGTCGTCGGTCACGACCGCGGAGCCTAGCGAGGCCGGTCAGGACCCGCCCGTCACCGGAAGGCCGTCGGCGCCCCTGACCAGCGTCAGCTCGTGGGCCAGCGTCACGCCGGTGCCCTCGCAGCTGCCGGTCTCGGGGTCGCACAGCTCGACCTCGGAGTCCTGGTGGGGGTACTGCTTGCCGAGCAGGTGCCCGTCGGGGGTCCAGCCGTAGTCGGAGACGTCACGGTCGCCGCCGAGTCGCACGGAGTCGCCCGTGGCGACCGAGTAGACCCGGATCCCGCTGTCGCCGGTCGGGATCGCGAACCAGCGACCGTCGGGGGAGAGCGACGGGGACTGACTGTCGGACCCGCCCTCGTAGGGCCGGACGTCCAGGAGCTTGTCGCCGTCGGTCGACCACACCGTCCATCCGGTCGCTAGGTCGGTGCCGACGTAGGCACCCCCGGCGATGCCGGTCGTCGTCACCGCGCCCGGGGGCCAGGCGTGCCGCTCGCCGGTGCGCCAGTCGATCGCGCCGCGGATGTCCGAGCCGGTGTAGTAGAGGTCGTCGCCGGACAGGACCAGGCGGGTGAGGCTGAGCGCGTTCTCGACCGGCCGCGGGTCGCCGACCCAGCTGACGTCGCCCGTCGCGAGGTCAGCCACGACCAGCTGGCGCTGCAGCTGGTCGTCGGTGGGCCGGTCGTAGGCGATGTACGGCGTGGTCACGTCGGTGGCGGGCACCGCGAAGAGGTAGTGCTCCAGGCCGGGCAGGTCGACCGGGTGCACCTCGCCGTCCGGGGTGATCAGCCGCGTCTCGGATCGCGCCGACGCGGCGTCGGCGCCCACGTGCTGCGTCCAGGCGAGCACCCCGACCGAGGTGTACCTGAGCGCGTCCACGACGTCGGGGAGCGTGACGACGCGGTCGCCGATGTGCACCTCGTCACCGACCGCCCACGCGCCCTTCTCCTGGTACGCCGCCAGGTCGGCCGGGCGAGCCGGCTCGATCGAGTCGTCGTCGCGCCAGGCGCCGACCGCGGTCGTGGCGGCC
>JAOPXG010000167.1 GCA_025965275.1 Nocardioides sp. | reverse complement strand
GCGGGACGTAGATGAACGAGCCACCCGACCACACCGAGGTGTTCAGCGCGGCGAACTTGTTGTCGCCGACCGGGATCACCGTGCCGAAGTACTCCTGGAAGAGCTCCGGCTGCTCCTGGAGCGCCGTGTCGGTGTCGAGGAAGAGGACACCCTGCTCCTCGAGGTCCTCACGGATCGAGTGGTAGACGACCTCGGACTCGTACTGGGCCGCGACACCGGAGACCAGGCGCTGCTTCTCCGCCTCGGGGATGCCGAGCTTGTCGTAGGTGTTCTTGATGTCCTCGGGGAGGTCGTCCCACGTCGCCGCCTGCTTCTCGCTGGAGCGCACGAAGTACTTGATGTTGTCGAAGTCGATCCCCGACAGGTCGGAGCCCCACGACGGCATCGGCTTGCGGTGGAAGAGCTTGAGGCCCTTCAGGCGGAGGTCGAGCATCCACTGCGGCTCGCTCTTCTTCGCGGAGATGTCGCGGACGACCTCTTCGCTCAGACCGCGCTTGGCGGTGGCGCCGGCCACGTCCGAGTCGGCCCAGCCGAAGTCGTAGCGTCCGATGCCCTCGAGCTCGGGATTGCGCTCGTCGATGGTGGTCATCAGCTGACCCGCTCCTTCGTGTTGATGGGCGTTGCGGTGGGTGTGCTCGGAATGCAGGTGGTGCAGACCCCGTCGCCGTGGGCGATCGTGGCCAGCCGCTGCACGTGGCGACCGAGGACCAGGCTGATCGCCTCGGTCTCGGCCTCGCACAGCTGCGGGAACTCATGGGCTACGTGGGCGACCGGGCAGTGCTGCTGGCACAGCTGCTCACCGACCGGCAGGTCGCGAACCGTCGCGGCGTACCCCTCGTCGGTGAAGACCTGAGCCAGGATCGCGGCGGACCCGAGCTCGGGGTGCTCCGCCCGGATCCCCTCGAACCTCTCCTGGACGAACGCCACCCGACGGGTCGCGAATTCCCGGACGGCCGCTTCTCCCCCGGTCTCGGCGAGGAACCGGAGCGCCTGCGCCGCGAGGTCGTCGTACTGCTGGTCGAAGCCGTCGCGCCCCGACTCGGTCAGGGCGAAGAACTTGGCCGGCCGACCACGACCGCGGGCGGCCTGGCTGCGCGGCTCGCGGGCCTCGACGGCCCCGTCCTCGAGCAGCTGGTCGAGGTGACGGCGGACGGCCGCGGGAGTGAGGTCGAGCCGCTCGGCGAGCGCCGCGGCGGTGGAGGGTCCGTTGACGAGAATCGACCGGGCGACGCGCTGGCGCGTCGTCTGGTCATGCCCCGCGACAGGGACCTCGTCGAATTCCACAACGCCAGTGTGCCGTTAATGAATCCGAGGGTTCAAGCAAGGCGACCCTTACCTCCGTCGGCGGTCCCGCGCGAGGTCCTGAACCGGAGACAGCTTCCACCTGCGGGCTAACCTCGTCCTCGGACTGCTTCCGGGAGACAGGACGACACCATGCCGACCTCGCTGTTGGGCACCGTCGTACGCCGCGTCGAGGACCCCGAGCTGCTGCTCGGACGGGCGACGTTCGTCGACAACCAGCAGGACCCCGACCTGCTCCACGCGGTCTTCGTGCGTAGCCCCGTCGCGCACGCGCGCATCGAGGCGATCGACACCGCGGAGGCCGTCGCCTCCCCGGGCGTCGTGGGTGTCTTCACGGCCGCCGACCTCGGCGACCGGCACTACCCGCCGTTCGCGGAGGTCAACCCGGCCGCGGGCCGCCGACCGCTCGCCGGCGAGAAGGTCCGCTACGTCGGCGACCCGGTCGCCGTCGTCGTCGCCGAGACCCGCGCCGCCGCCGTCGACGCCGCCGAGCTCGTGGACGTCGACTACGACGTGCTGCCGGCGGTCGCCGACATGGAGCTCGCCCTCGCGCCCGGGGCGCCGCTGCAGTTCGAGGAGATCGGGAGCAACGTCGCGGCGTCCCGCAAGGACGATGACCAGAGCGACCCGTGGGGAGACGCCACCCACGTGGTGCGGGTCCGGATGGAGAACCAGCGCATCGCCACGTCCCCGATCGAGGGCCACGCCATCGTCGTGCGGCCCGGCGACGGCGAGCTCACGGCGTACGTCGCGACCCAGCAGCCGCACCTGGCGCGCGACCAGATCGCGACCTACACGGGCCTCGCCCGGGACCGGGTCCGGGTGGTCACGCCGCACGTCGGTGGCGCGTTCGGCGGCAAGGCGGGCGCGGCCGCCGAGCACTGCGCGGTCGTCGGCGCAGCCCTCGCGCTGGGACGCCCGGTCAAGTGGTCCGAGACGCGCAGCGAGGCGATGCTGTCCATGCAGAGCCGCGGGCAGGTGCAGTACGCCGAGCTCGGGCTCGACGACGACGGCCGGATCCAGGGGATGCGGCTGCGGCTGGTCGGTGACTGCGGCGCGTACGCCGGGTTCGGCGGCTCGTTCGTGCTCGGCGGGACCTACCTGATGGCGCAGGGCGTCTACGACGTCCCCCGGCTGCGGTACTCCGCGATCGCGGCACTCACGAACACCGCACCCAACGGGGCGTTCCGCGGCGCCGGCCGCCCGGAGGCGGCGGCGCTCATCGAGCGGCTGATGGACGTGGCGGCCGACGAGCTGGGGCTCGCTCCCGAGGAGATCCGTCGCCGCAACCTCATCCGGCCCGACGCGTTCCCGTTCGAGACCGTGACCGGCGCGACCTACGACATCGGCGACTTCGACCTGCCCCTGCGCGAGGCGCTGCGGATCGCCGACGTCGAGGGGGCGCGAGCGGAGCAGCGGCGGCGGCGCGAGGCCCACGACGTCCGCCA